>JBPPMH010000155.1:0-62612 GCA_051305945.1 Gemmatimonadaceae bacterium | reverse complement strand
GCGCTGCATACCTATATGCATTACTACAACGCGACGCGCCTTCACTCGAGCCTCGGCTACCTGTCGCCGCTTGCCTTTGAGCAGCGGGCGGCGTAAACCATGAGTGTCAACGAAAGTGATGCAAGATCCCTACCGCCTATTCTGGCAACGCAGCAAGCATCGCCGCAATACCTGCTATTCACCGCCCAGCCGGTCCGCCGGACTCCGGACGCCTAACCGCCCGCGGTTCAGGACGTGGGTGTAAATCATCGTCGTACTGACGTCCGTGTGCCCCAGCATTTCCTGCAGCGTCCGAATATCGTACCCGTCTTCCAGTAGGTGAGTCGCGAATGAGTGCCGCAGCGTGTGACACGTCGCCCGCTTCGCGAGCCCAGCCTCCCGAACCGCGCGCTGCATCGCACGCTGCACCGCCGTCTCATGCACGTGATGGCGGCGCTCTTGTCCACTGGCGGCGTCCCGATAACGACGCGAGGCGGGAAACATCCACTGCCACGCCAACTCCGTGGCCCAGGCGGGCGCCTTGCGGTCGAACGCCGTTGGCAACGCGACACGCCCCGCCACCAGATTACTTGGTCTTGAGCGGCGGCATCGCTCCTAGCCACAGTGCCGCACAGCTGCTAGCTGATTTCTAGTCGTCCTTCTGCCCGAAGATCGCCATGTTCGAGCTGTGCCCGGGCGCGACTTTCTTCTCCGGGTAGATCCAGTGCACCGCCTGGTTCACGGCGGCCGCGGCTTCACCGAAGCCGGTCGCGATCAGCTTGAGCTTGCCGGGATAGGTCGTGATGTCGCCGGCGGCCCATATCCCCGGGCGGCCGGTCTCCATCCGGCTGTTCACCGCGATGTCGTTGCCCTCGAAGGCGAGCCCCCAATCCTTGAGCGCGCCGAGCTCGCTGTGGAAGCCAAGCATCGGCAGCACCGAGTCCGCCTCGATGTCGCGCGTCGTCTTCTCCTTCACGTCGCGAACGCGCACGCCGCGCAGCCTGTCGCCCTCGGCGAGAATCTCCTGCAACTCGTGGAAGGGGAGCAGCGTCGTTCGCCCGGCGGGCGGGCAGGCCGCGACCACCTCCGCTACCGTCGACGCGTGCGCGCGGAATCGGTCGCTCCGGTGGACGAGCGTGATCTCGGTCGCGACGTCGCGGAGCTGGTGCGCCCAGTCGAACGCCGAATCGCCGCCACCGATGATCACGATCTTCTGCGACCGGAACTGCGTGGGGTCCACGACGCGGTCGTACACGCCGCGGCCGTACCATTCGTCGGTGCCCTTCTGCGGCAGCCGCCGCGGGAAGAACGCGCCGAGCCCGCCGGCGATCACCACCGTCCGCGTCGGGAAGCGGTCGGTCTCGGTCGCGAGCACGAAGCCGCCGTCGGCTTCCTCCAGCGCGATGACGTTCTGGTTGAGGTGCGACGGCGCGCCGAACTGAAAAGCCTGCTCGGCCAGCTCGCGCACCAGGTTCTTGGCGAGCACCTGCCGGTATCCGCCGACGTCGAAGATGTACTTCTCCGGATACAGCGCCGTGAGCTGCCCGCCGATCTCGGGGAGCGCGTCCACGATCTGCGCGCGGACGCCGCGCATGCCGGCGTAAAAAAGGGCGAACAGGCCCGTGGGCCCGGCACCTATGATCGTGATGTCGACTGGTTCGTGGTCCATTATGTTCAACGGAATGAAAATCTACACGCGCACTGGCGACCTCGGAGACACCGGCCTCTTCGGCGGCGGGCGCGTTCAGAAAGATGACCCGCGCGTCACCGCTTACGGCGACGTGGACGAGCTGAACTCGGTGATCGGACTGGCGCGAGCGGCCGACGCGCTGCCGCGAGTGGATGAAGTGCTGGTGGGGATCCAGCGCGATCTCTTCGGGATCGGCGCCCTGCTCGCGACTCCCGATCTCGAGAAGATGCAGCAACATCTCACCAAGGCGCGGATCGACGCCACCCGGATCCTCGAGCTGGAGCACGCCATCGACTCGTGCGAGGCCGAGCTGGAGCCGCTCAAAGCCTTCATCATCCCGGGCGGGTCGCCCAAGGGCGCCACTCTCCACCTGGCCCGCACCGTCTGCCGCCGGGCGGAGCGCGCGGTCGTGGGGCTGGCCCGATCCACCACGATCCCGCCCGTGGTGGTGATCTATCTCAACCGGCTGTCCGACCTGCTGTTCGTGCTGGCCCGCGTCGCCAACAAAAGGGCAGCCGCCGGCGAAGTCACCTGGTAGGCCAGGCCTCATGGGCGCCCTGAAGCACCTGTCGGTCGCCGGGCCGCCGGTGGTCGTGTCGCCCGGCGCTGTGGCGAGGCTGGGTCCCGAGATCGTGGCGGCGGCCCCGGCGTTCCGGTACGCGATCATCACCGACTCCAACGTGGGCCCGCTGCTCGCCGAGCGCGTCGCGGCCTCGTTCACGGATCGGGGCAGCGTTTCAATTTTGAGCATTTCTGCTGGAGAAGCGCACAAAACTAGAGACAGTTGGGCGACATTAACCGACCAGTTGAGCAGCACTGGACATGGGCGCGACACAACCATCATCGCCTTGGGGGGCGGCATGGTCGGCGATCTCGCCGGGTTCGTCGCCGCTACCTATATGAGGGGCGTGCCGTTGGTGCACGTCCCCACCTCGCTCCTGGCCATGGTGGACTCGGCCCATGGCGGCAAGACGGGCGTGGACACCAGCGGTGGGAAGAATCTGGTGGGAGCTTTTCACCCGGCTGCGGCGATTTTTATCGATCCGGAAGTGCTTGCTACGCTTCCACTTAGGGAATTCCAGTCCGGTCTGGCCGAGATATTGAAACATGGGATCGTGCGGGACGTGCAATATTTCACGGACGTGGTCGCCAATCTGCCTGGATTGCTCGGCCAGTCGGGGGTTCCAGGTGACACCCTCGCCCGACTCATCGTCCGTAGTGTAGAAATAAAGACGGAGATCGTGGCCCGCGACGAGCGGGAGCACGGCCTTCGAAAGGTTCTGAACTTCGGCCACACGCTGGGCCATGGGATCGAGGCGGCGAGCGGATACTCGCTGCTCCATGGCGAGGCGATGGCGATAGGGATGTGCGCGGAGGCCAGGGCGGCCGAGCGCGCGGGGATCGCGGAGGCCGGAACGGCTGAAGCGGTCCGGAATGCTGTGTGCCGGGCGGGGCTGCCGACCGCCTTGCCGTTGGACGTCGGCGTCGAGCGAGTGATGCAACTCGCGCGCGCCGACAAGAAGAAGCGCTCGGGCGGGATCGAGTACGCCTTGCCCGAGAAAGTGGGAAGGATGGCCGGCAGTGACAGCGGATGGACGCTGCCCTTGCCTGACGCCCTTGTTCAGGAGGCACTGCAATGAGATTTCAGACGCTGATCCGGGCCGCAATCGCGAGCGTAGCAGCCGCCGCGCTGGTGCAGGCGGATGTCGTACATATGCCGTACATGACCCACATGCTCGAGCACGCTCCCATCGTCGTCTATGGTGAGCCGTCGCTCCCGCCCGCGCTGGTCCGCGCGAAGCGCAGCTTTTTTCTGGACCCGCGATTCGCCGGCCCGTTCGATCGCGCCCGTCCCGGGCTCGTAGTTCCCGTGTCGCTCACGCAGTACTGCCTGCAGGGTACCACGCGCCGCGGACGGTACGTGCGCCCGGGAATCGTCGCCGCGGATCCGCGCGTGTTCCCGCTCGCGCGCTACGTCGAAGTGTTCCTTGGCAAGGAGTACATCGGGCGCTTCCTCGTGGACGACACCGGCAAGAACGTCATCGGACCGACGCTCGACATATGGACGGAGGACTGCAGCCAGGCGCGCAGGTTCGGAAGGAAATGGGGGCACGCAGTGCTGGTAGCGCGCGGGCAGAAATAGCTGTGGAGAAGCGACACCTTCGACAGATCGCTCTCGCAGCACTGGCCTGCCTTGCGATGGTGTCCTGTTCTGATCCTCTTCCACCCGACGCGATGCAGAGGGACATGTTCGACAGAGCAATTGCGTGGGCGCAGATGCGGACCACGATCGTCCTCTACAACCAGCACATCGCGAGCAAGCCGGCCGGTCCTGTCGATGCAGATGTGAGCTGCCCGGACGGCGGAACCGCGAGAATCACCGGCACTGTCACGACTCCGGGCAATGTTGGGCTCACCACCATTGATCTCGAATTCGACATGAACGCGTGTCGCGCGCTTCTTTCATACCCGGTCCCGGGGGGAACTACTCACACCTCGCTTCGGACGACGGGCATCATCAGGAAAACAGGGAGTTTCAGCACGACGACCAACACCGCCAACTACCAGTCGTCAGGAGACCTCGCCGTGAGCGGTGGCCTCAACATCTTTATCAACTCGCGTACACAACTAAAGCCCTCGATCGACGAGTTGTGCGCTTTTGCCGCGAGCACGACGGCGACGCAAGCAAGCGGGACCTACTGCGGGCGCCCTTTTTAACACCTACTAGCTGGCGTGTCGTTGGTAACGGTCTTGCATGGTTCCCTGCTACGTCCGAAGATTCTCGATGCTCGCGTAGTTCACTAGTCACTAGTCACCAGTCACTCTTTATGTCCTCCTTCTCGACGTACATGATCGGCTTCGTGGTGCTGGTGCTCGGCCTGGCCATCGCCGCCTATCTGCTCAACCTGCCCGCGATGTGGATCGCGGTCGGCGTGATCGTCCTCATCGGCCTCGGCATCCTGATGGCCACCGGCCGAACGAAGCCCAAAGACCCGCCGACGGTCTGATTTGGGCGGCCCCGCGGCCGCCATTAAATACGCCAGACGGGCAGTAAACACCCCCTCACAACACATTTCTGATGGGGGTCAACGTGTCTGTTGACCGTTCCAGGGCGTGACATTATCGTGGCCGTCCGACTTCCCCCCAGCTGGCTCGGCGGCCGTCTCTGGCCGTCCCGACATCTCCATTCAGGGCAGCTTATGCAGACCACGGCCGAAAGCAGGTCTAAAGGTTTCTTTCGCTCCTCACCTTCCACCGCTTTCGACCAGTACCTGCACGACATCCAGAAGCTTCCGCTAATAAAAGATGTCCAGGAAGAGCGCCGCCTCGCGCGGCTCGCGCAGAAAGGAGACGAACAGGCAGCGGAGCGATTGGTTACGGCCAACCTCCGCTTCGTCATTTCATACGTAAAGAAGTACCAGGGTCACGGGCTCGACCTGAGCGAGCTCGTCGCGATCGGCAACGAGGGTCTGCTCAAGGCCGTCCGGAAGTTCGATCCCGACCAGGGCGTGAAGTTCATCTCGTACGCGGTGTGGTGGGTGAGGCAGGCGGTGCTCAAGGCGCTCGCCGAGCAGACGCGGTCGGTCCGGATCCCGCTCAACCAGAACTCGCAGCTCATCAAGCTCTCGCGCGCGGAGACCGTGCTCTCGCAGGTGTTGAAGCGCGACCCGACCGACAACGAGCTTGGCCGGCTGCTCGAGGAGTCCCCCGAACAGGTCCGCTCCGCCAAGCAGATGTCGGCGACGGAGCTTTCCCTCGACGCGCCGATCGACCGCTCCGACCGTGAGGCTTCCACCCTCGGCGAGCGCTTCGCCGGCGTGGACGGGATGGAGATCGAGGAAGTCACCGATTTCAACCTGATGCGGGAGTTCATCGATCGCGTCTTCCGCACCTATCTCACTCCCCGCGAGCGCAAGATCCTCTACCTGTACTACGGGCTGGAAGAGGGCTCCGAGGCGATGACGCTGGAGAAGATCGGCGCGCTCATGGGAGTGACGCGCGAGCGCATTCGCCAGATCCGCGAGCGCGCGTTCGAGAAGCTGCGGCAGTCTCCCGACGGCGCGGCGCTCTCCGGATTCTGGACGACCGCTTAAGCGGGTTCCTCCGAGCGATCCACAGGGACGTTGGCTAATGCCGGCGTCCCTGTTTTGATTCAAGGGATGGCAAGCCCCGCTGTATCCCGGAGCGAGAACCGATCATCGGACACTCCCGTCATCGCGTTCCTCAACGCCGCGGCCGGATCGGCCGCTGCCGCGCGGAAGGCGATCGAGTCCGCGGGCTCGTTCGAGGTCCGCGACACGAAAGCCGACTCGCTCCAGCAGGCGATTCGCGATGCCGTCTCGTCAGGCGCGAGGCGCGTGCTCGTCTGCGGCGGTGACGGGACGATCGCCTGCGCCGCGGACGCGCTCGCGGGAACGGACGTCGAGCTCGCCGTGGTTCCCGGCGGCACGTTCAACCACTTCGCCAAGGACCACGCGATCCCCATCGACGCGGCCGACGCCGTCGCGGCCGCCATGGGTGAGCAGACCAGCGCCGTGGACGTCGGCTACGTCGGCGACAACCTCTTTCTCAACACGTTTTCCGTCGGGATGTACGTTGGCTACGTGCGCGCGCGCGACCGGCTGGAGAAGTGGTTCGGCTATCGCGTCGCAAGTCTGATCGCGCTGCTGCGCACGTTCGTGCGCATGTGGACGATGTCCGTCGAGATCGAGGTGGACGGGAAAGTTCACTTCTACAAGACCGCGCTCGTATTCGTCGGCGTCGACGAGCGGGACCTGAAGGCACCGAAGTTCGGCGCGAGGGTTCCCGGCGGGCGCCGGGGGCTGCACGTCATCGTGGTCGCCGGCCGGCGGCGTGCGCGGCTCGTCGCGCTCGCGATGGCAGCCGCCGCACGCGGCGTCGAGCACGCGGCGCAGGGCGGGGAGCTCGACAGCTTCCTCGTGAGCCGCTGCACCATTCACATTAAGCGAGGGCGCGTGACTCCGATCGCGGTGGACGGCGAGATCAAGCACGCCAGGTCACCGCTCGAGCTGCGCCTCGCCGCGGACGCCTTGAAAGTGGTGACCGCCGGATGACACTTGCCGCGGAGCCGGCGCGTCCGCCCGGCGGCGACCACACTCTCGACGCAGGTCTCGCGCGCAGGCTGGCCGGGATCGTCGGCGAGAATCACGTACTCGCGCGACAGTCACAGCTGCTGGTGTACAACTCCGACGGCCTCCCGGGCTACCGGCGGCAGCCTTCGCTCGCCGTTTTTCCGGGCACGCGCGATGAAGCCATCGAGGTGGTGCGCGCGCTGCACGAGACGGGCACGTCCTATGTCCCGCGCGGCGCCGGGACGGGACTCTCCGGCGGCGCGCTGGCGGACGGCATCGTGCTCCTCGGCCTCAATCGTCTCAAGCGCATCCTCGCGATCGACGTGGAGAATCGCACGGCGACCGTCGAGCCGGGCGTGGTGAATCTCCACCTGAACCGCGCGGTCGGCCCGAAGGGGCTGCTGTACGCGCCCGACCCCTCTAGCGAAGCCGCGTGCACCATCGGCGGTAACGTCGCCGAGAACGCCGGCGGCCCGCACTGCCTGAAGTACGGCGTCACGCTCAATCACATCCTCGCCGTCAAAGTCGCGCTGCCGGACGGGACCGTCGTGCAGCTCGGCGACGAAGTGAGCGACCGAGCGGGCTACGATCTCGTCGGCGCGTTCGTCGGCTCGGAGGGGTGCTTCGGCGTCGCGCTGGAGATCACGGTTCGCCTGCTGAAGAAGCCCGAGGTGATCCGCACGATGCTCGCGGACTTTCTCACGATCGACGGCGGAGCGCGCGCTGCGTCGGCGATCATCGCGAGCGGGATCGTTCCCGCGGCGCTCGAGTTTCTCGACGGCCCGACGACGCGCGTGGTCGAATCGTCCATCTACGCCGCGGGCTATCCGACGGACGCGGAAGCGATCCTGCTCGTGGAGCTGGACGGACTGCTCGATGGGATCGACCAGGACGTCGAGCGCGTCAAGCGCATCTGCATGGACGCCGGCGCGCGCAACGTCCGCGTCGCGCGCGACGACGCCGAGCGGCTGAAGCTGTGGCAGGGGCGAAAGAAGGCGTTCGGCGCGATGGGGCGGCTCGCGCCGCACCTCGTCGTGCAGGACGCGGTCATCCCGCGGACGAAGATCCCCGAGGTGCTGGCCGAGATTCACGCCATCTCGGAGAAGCACGGCGTGATGGTGTGCAACATCTTCCACGCCGGCGACGGCAACCTGCATCCCAACATTCCGTACAACGCCGACGACGCCGAGCAGAGCGAGCGCGTGCACAAGGCGATGCGCGAGATCATGGCCGTGTGCATCGCGGCGGGCGGGACCATCACGGGCGAGCACGGCGTCGGGCTCGACAAAATCGGCTACATGGAGAATATCTTCACGCCCAACTCACTCGCCGCAATGTGCCGCGTGCGGGAGGTGTTCGATCCCGAACACCGGGTGAATCCGGGCAAGGTCGTTCCGCTGCACTCCTGCCGCGAATGGCACGCGACGCCCGCGGGGCGCGCGCAGTGATCACGCCCGATACGCTCGACGGCATCAGCTCAGCCGTCACTGCCGCCGCGAACGAAGGACGCGCGCTCCGGATCGCCGGCCGCGGCTCGTGGCTCGACGCCGGAGGACCAGTCACGGCGAGCGACGTCCTCAGCCTCGCGTCGCATTCCGGCATCGTGGATTATGTGCCCGGCGATCTCACGATCACCGTCCGAGCGGGGACGCCACTCGCGGAGATCGCGACGGCGACGCGCGAGCACGGACAGTGGCTCCCGCTTGACCCACCCGGCTCGCCCGACGGTACGATCGGCGCGACGGTGGCGACCGGATCGTACGGCCCGCTCGCCACTGCGTTCGGGCGGCCGCGCGACCAGGTGCTCGGACTGGAATCGGTCTCGGGCACCGGTGAAGTGATCACCGTCGGCTCCCGTGTAGTGAAGAACGTCGCGGGCTTCGACCTCACCCGCCTGCTCGTCGGCTCCTGGGGCACGCTCGGCGTCATCACTCAGATCACTCTGCGGCTGCGCGCTCGCGGTGACGTGGATCGCACCGCTGCGGTAGTGATCGCCACGCGGGGACAGAAGCTGGCCGCGTCGCTCTCGGCCGCGCGCGCCGCGCGGCTCGCGCCCGCCGCGCTCGAGCTGTTGAGTCCGGCGGTCGCCGGGCAAATCGGGCTTGGGAAGGAGACCGTGCTGCTGGCGAGGTTCGGCGGGAACGAACAGGGAGTGAGCGCGCAGATGTACGAGTTCGCTACGCTCGGAGAAAGCCTGGCAGCTCCGGACGACTGCTGGGATCGGCTGCGCGCGCTCGACGCCGAGTCCGCCGCGACATTCCGCTGCTCCACGCCGCTGGCGGATCTGCCGCGCGCGTGGGATGCGCTGGGCGGCACGACGGGCGCGGACAACGAGCTGCCGCGACATGCGACGGTGCTGCGCGGGATCATCCGCTGCCTGGTGCCGGCGCCGGCCGGATCCGGGCAGGTTAGGCACGAGGATCTCGCAACGCTGATGCGGCCTGTGGAGAGCGCGCGAATGATCCCCGAGCGGTTGGGCCAGGATGCGTGGGCCCGCCTCGCGCCGTCACCCGTCAGCGATCCTATCTCGCGCAGAGTCAAGCAGGCTTTCGATCCCGCGAACGTGCTGAATCCCGGAATTCTCGGAGTCGTGCAGTGACCACGGCAGCCAACGTCACGGGATCTGCCGCGAGCGCCACTCCGCCGGAAGAGGCCGTCGTCTGCGCGCTGCCCGGCACGCCGCTCGCCGGCGCGCTGCCGGGAATCAACGCGTGCGTGCACTGCGGCTTCTGTCTCCAGGCCTGTCCCACCTACATCGCCATGGAGGACGAGAACGACAGTCCGCGCGGTCGCATCTTCCTCATGCGCTCGCTGCTCGAAGGAACCGTGGACGTGGACGATCCCTTCGTGCGCGAGCACATCGACCGCTGCCTCGGCTGCAGGGCGTGCGAGACGGCGTGCCCTTCGGGCGTCCCCTACGGCCAGCTACTCGAAGCTACGCGCGCCACTCTTACGCAGGTGCGCCCGATTCCGCTGCTCGCGCGGCTCATGCTCTGGACGTTCGCGCGGCCCTTGCTGCTCGCGGTCGCGATGGCGGGCGGCCGGCTGCTCGCGGCCACGCCGCTCCCGTGGTTGCTGTCGCGACTGCCCGGGAAGATCGGCTTCGCGATGGCGATGCTGGCCGCGACCGAGAGCAGGCTGGAGCGCGGCAGATACAAGCCCGGCGTCGCGCCCACGCGCGGGTCGTTCGCCCTGCTCGAGGGATGCGTGATGGAAGGGCTCTTCACGACGACCAACCGCGCCACTGAGCGGACGCTCGCGGTCAACGGCTACGAGCTGCGCGAGGCCCGTGGCCAGCGGTGCTGCGGCGCGCTGCACGCGCACGCCGGCGACCTCCAGACCGCGCGCCGTCTCGCGCGCCGTAACATCGAAGCGTTCGAGCTGTCGGGCGCGGACTTCATCGTAGTCAACGCCGCCGGCTGCGGCGCGGCGGTGAAGGATTACGGCCTCCTCCTCGAGCACGATTTGGAGTGGGCCGGGCGCGCGTCCGCCGTGGCGGCGAAGGCGCGCGACGTGAGCGAGCTGCTGGCGGCGGCCGGTCCGCTCCGCGGCAACCCGCTGCCGTTCAAGGTGACGTACGACGCGCCGTGCCACCTGCAGCACGCGCAGCGCGTCGTGCAGGCGCCGCTCGCGGTGCTTGCCGCGATCCCCGAGCTGGAGCTGATTCCGCTGCACGACTCGGATCAGTGCTGCGGCGGCGCGGGCATCTACAACCTGATCGAGCCCGAAATCTCCGACCGCGTGCTGACTCCCAAGCTCGCGAACATCAAGGCGACCGGCGCGCCGTGGGTGGCGACGGGGAATCCCGGGTGCATGATGCAGATCGGCGCGGGAATGCTGCGCGCGGGGATACCCGCCCGGACCGTTCATCCCGTCGATCTGCTGGACGCGTCGTACGCCGCGCGCGGGTGACGCGGTCAAAGTGAGCGCGGACACGATGAGCGCTTACGACGCGCTGCGCGGCGGCGCGATCGTGCTGGACCGGAGCGGCCGCGGCCGCTGGCGCTTCACCGGGCCGAAAGCCGCGGAGACGCTGACTGGACTCGTCACCAACGACGTTCTCGCGCTACAGCCGGGCGACGGGCTGTACGCCGCGGCGCTCACCGCGAAAGGAAGGATCGTCGCGGACCTCCGGATCCTGCGCGACGGCGACGATTACCTTGTGGACACCGGGCCGGCGGCCGCGGCCGGCTGGCGCGCGATGACGCGCAAGTTCGTGAACCCGCGTGTGGCCCCGTTCAGCGAGATCACGGAGCAGACGCGCGACGTCGGCGTCTTCGGCAACCGCTCCGCCGAACTGTTGTCGCGTCTGTTCGAAGGTGAAGGGTGCGCATTCGATCAGCTGCGGCCGTACGCGCACATTCGCCCCCGGTTCGAACCGGCCGGCGACGCCATCGTAGTCCGCGCGGCCGAGCTCGGGGAGATCCCGGGGTTCGACGTCGTGGCTTCCGCCGCGACCGCGGAGGCGATCAGCGACCGGCTGATCCAGCTGGGCGCGGTACGGGGATCACGCGAAGCGTTCGACATCGCGCGGATCGAGGCCGGGTTCCCGGAGTGGGGCGCCGACATGAGCGAGGACACGTTGGCGCAGGAAGCGAACCTCGACCAGCTCGGCGCGATATCGTACTCGAAGGGATGCTACGTGGGGCAGGAAGTCGTCGCGCGGATCTATTTCCGCGGACACGTCAACAGGATGCTGCGGCGCGTGACGTTCGAAGGGGAGCGCGTTCCCCCGCGAGGCGCGGAGCTGGTCGACGCGGAGGGAAAAATCGTGGGCGACATGCGGAGCTCGGCGGTGTCACCGAGAGCGGGAGGCGTAGGCCTCGCGATGGTGCGCCGTGAAATCGGCGCCGGTGCGGCTCTGTCGGCGCGGTGGGACGAGAGCTCGGCCAACGTTGTGGCGCTCTAGCTCGCGGGAAACAGCCGCCAACAAAAAAGGCGCGACCGATTGGTCGCGCCTTCTTCGATGCTACGAGAAAAACCTTACGGCGTCGTGTCGCGGAAGGTCGTGTCCGTCGCCATCGTGTCCATCATCATGCCGGTGTCCATCGTGGCAGGCATGGGCGCCATCGCGGGCGCGGCGGTGTCGGTCGTAGCAGCGTCGTCCTTAGCGGTGCATGCAACTGCGAACAGCACTGCGGCGACAAGAGCCAGGCGCTTCATGTACAGATCTCCTTGGAGAGGGGCTGATGATTGAAAAGCCGGGCTGGATCAGCGGTCGCAGTGCCCGGTACAGGCGCGGCAAGAATTTATCCTACCCGAATAAGGTGTCAAGACTTAGCTCACTCTGGAAGGGGTCGGACGACAACGGTACATTCCGACTCCCAGCCACATTCTTCTCGACGGGCGGAGTAGCACCGTGTCGCAGCTAGCGGAAACATTTGGCGCTTTGCGCCGCTCGGAGCATGCCCGGCCTGAAATGGCCACCCGCTCCGTGAAGCAGGAGCTGCGGCTGAACCTCCTGCGGCGCCTGAGCGACGGAGACGCACTCTTTCCGGGTCTCATCGGATACGACGAGACGGTCATGCCGCAGATCGTCAACGCCATTCTCAGCCGGCACAACTTCATCCTGCTCGGCCTCCGCGGCCAAGCCAAGTCGCGGATTCTACGGGCACTGACCGATCTGCTCGATCCTGTCATCCCGATCGTCGCGGGCAGCGAGATCAACGACAACCCTTTCGCTCCCATCTCCAAGTATGCGCGCCAGCTGCTCGCCGAAGCGCGTGACGACACGCCGATAGCGTGGGTCGAGCGGGCCAACCGGTACGTGGAGAAGCTGGCCACTCCCGACGTCACCATTGCGGACATCATCGGCGACGTGGATCCGATCAAGGCCGCGCGCGGTGGACACGTGCTCGCCGACGAGCTCACCATTCACTACGGGATGCTGCCGCGCGCCAACCGCGGAATCTTCGCGCTGAACGAGCTGCCCGATCTCGCGGGAAAGGTGCAGGTCGGCTTGTTCAACATCATGCAGGAAGGCGACGTCCAGATCAAAGGCTATCCGGTGCGGCTCGCGCTCGACGTCATGCTGTGCTTCACCGCCAACCCCGAGGACTACACAGCCCGCGGCAAGATCATCACGCCGCTCAAGGACAGGATCGGCAGCGAGATAACCACGCACTACCCCGAGACGGTCGAGCTCGGCATGGAGATCACCGCGCAAGAGGCCTGGACCGCCCGCCAGGGACGGTGCGTGCGCATTCCGGATTTCATGGCGGAGCTCGTGGAGCGTATCGCGTTCGAGGCGCGCACCGACAAGCGCGTGGACAAGCGCTCGGGCGTGTCGCAGCGATTGCCGATCAGTGTCATGGAGAACGTGGTCTCCAACGCGGAGCGGCGCGCGATCACCACCGGCGAGATCGAGGTCGTGCCGCGGATCGCTGACGTGTACGGCGCGCTCCCGGCGATCACCGGCAAGCTCGAGCTGGAGTACGAGGGCGAGATCGTGGGCGGGCAGGCCATAGCGCGTGAGCTGATTCGCCGCGCGGCGGACGAGACTTTTCGCGCGCGCGCCGGCGGGGTGAACACCGATGAGATCATCATGTGGTTCGACGGCGGCGGCGCGCTGCAGGTGACCGACGACGTTCCGGCCGACGCTGCCGTGCGCGGCTTCGAAGCGGTGCCCGGACTGATCGACATCGTGGAGCTGGTCTCGCTCGCGAAGCGGGGCGACGTCGCCGTCACGGCTGCCGCGTGCGAACTGGTGCTCGAGTCGCTCGTTGCGCGCCGCAAGATCTCGCGAACGGACGGCGGGAGCTACGGCCGCGCGCTGGACGAGAAGCGGCGCCGGCCGGGGCAGGATTATTTCGGCGGATCCTCGGCATGAACGGCGGCTGTTGATCACGGTTCGCGCGGCCGGAACCTCCGACCTCGAAACAGTCGTGGCGCTCCGCCTCGCGCTGCTGCGGGACCACAGGGCGAATCCTCTGTTCGAGCGGCTGCACCCGGACGCCGAGAGCAGGGCGCGCGCGCTGTACCGTACCCACCTCGCCGCTCCCGACCAGGTCGTTCTCCTCGCCGAGCGCGACGGCGCGCCGGTCGGCATACTCCGCTGCGTGCATGCTCTCAGCTCCCCCCTTCTTCTCCCCGAGGCCTACGCCTATCTGTCGTCCGCGTACGTCGTTCCGGGCGAGCGGCGGATGGGTATCTTGAAAGCTCTCTTCGACGAGGGCGTCCGCTGGTGCAGAGCCCGTGGCTTGAGCGAGTTCCGTTTGTACGTCTCGATCGAGGACGACGTTGCGCGTTCCGCCTGGAGCTCGCTCGGCTTCGCCGCGGTCGAGGAGCTGCGCATTCACCGTTTGCCGCGGGCTGAGGGAGAATAGATGCCCGTCATCACCATCTCGCGGATGTACGGCTCGGGCGG
The DNA here is from genome assembly GCA_051305945.1 of Gemmatimonadaceae bacterium. Taxonomy (GTDB): domain Bacteria; phylum Gemmatimonadota; class Gemmatimonadetes; order Gemmatimonadales; family Gemmatimonadaceae; genus JACDCY01. The sequence goes on along the minus strand of JBPPMH010000155.1, from coordinate 48,484 downwards.
CTCCGAGGTCGCGCGACTAGTCGCTGAGGAGCTCGGTTGGGCGCTGCTCGACAACGCCGTCGTGGACGCCGTGGCCGAGCGCATCGGCGCGACGCCTGCGGAGGTCGCGTCCCGCGAAGAGCGTCTGCCCTCGCTGGTGGAGCGGCTCGCCAGCGCAATGGCGCTGAGCTCGCACGAGTGGATCTCGCCCATGACGGACGCCAAGCTTCCGCCGAGCGACGAGCGGCTGGTCGAAGTGGCGACGCGGGTAGTGGAGGAGGCCGTCATGCGCGGACCGGTCGTCGTCGTGGGGCGGGGTGCGCAGTCCATCCTCGCCGCCAGGGCGGATGTGCTGCACGTGTTCTGCTACGCGCCGCGCCGCGCGCTGATCGCCCGCGCCGCAGCGCGAGAGAAGGTCACGCCCGAGGAAGCCGCGAAGCTAGTGGATGAGACCAACAAGCACCGCGAGGAGTGGGTGCGGAAGCACTGGTCCCGGTCGTGGCGGGCGCACGAGAACTACCACATGAGCCTGGACACCGAGTGGTTCGGAATCAAGCGGGCCGCCGAGCTTGTGGTTCAAATGGCAAAAGAGCGGTTCGACGGCAGCTAGCAGCTAGCAGCTAGACGAAAAGCCCCCGTCGAGAGACGGGGGCTTTTTTCATTTGGCGTACTTCACGGGATCCTTCTGAAACTCGCGCATGCACTGGTCGGAGCAGAAGTAGTACGTCTTGCCCTGATATTCGGCTTTCCCTTCAGCCGACTCCGGCATGACGATCATTCCGCAAACCGGGTCTTTGGGGTCTGTCATCGGGCGCTCCAGTTGGGGGGATTCCATTACCTGCAACAGCCAAGCCAATAGCTGTCAGCTGCCAGCTGCTAGCTGTTGTTAGTAAAAATCATGCGACTGGTGCGCCAGCCCTCTGACCTTGAGCTCGCGAAACTTCTCCCCCACCACGTTCATCACAGCGCCGTCCCGCTCGAACCGCCCGCGCACCATGATGAACGTCGCGAATTTCACCGGCTCGGCGAACTCGTCCACCAGCTTGCTCGGCACGATGATGTTCATGAAACCGTGCTCGTCTTCCAGCAGCAGAAAGATCGTCCCGCCCGCGCTCTCCGGCCGCTGCCGCACCGTGACCAGTCCCGCCACCAGCACGCTCTCCCTGTGCTTGAGCCTCGGAAAGTCGCGGCTCCCTACGACTCCCGCGCCGCTCAGCTTCGGGCGCAGATGCTCCATCGGATGCCCGCGCGCGCTCAGCCCCAGCGCGAAATAGTCCATGAAAATCAGGTCACGCGGGCTCAGCGGCCTGGGCGAGTTCATTCCGTTCCCCGCCGGCGCGAGCGGCAGCGAATCACCCGCCACCCGCAGCGCCTCCCACGTCGCGCACCGCCGGTCCTGCTCCCATACCGCGAAGACGTCGGCGCGCGCGAGCGTCAGCGCTTCGGCTCGCGACAGCTCGCACCGCCGCACCACGTCTTCTATTGAAGTGAACGGCGCCTCCACGCGCGCCGCCCTCAGGCGCTCGATCACCTTGTCCGCCAGTCCCCGCACGTGCCGCCAACCGACGCGCAGTGCCGGCTTCGAGAAATCCACCGTCTCTTCGACCGTGCACTCCCAGTCGCCGTCGCGCATGCACGGCTGCCGCACCTCCACGCCGTGCCGCCGCGCGTCGTGGATCAGCGTGGACGGCGGATAAAAGCCCATCGGCCACGAGTTCAATATCCCCATGTAGAACTCGGCGGGATGATGCGCCTTGAGATACGCCGACGCGTACGCGATCAGCGCGAAGCTCCACGCGTGCGACTCCGGGAAGCCGTAGTTGGCGAAGCTGATGAGATCCTCGCAGATCCACGACGCGACCTCCGACTTCACCTCGTTGGCGATCATCCTGAGCCGCAGCTTCTCCAGCACCGCCTCGAGCTTTCCCTTCTTGCGGATGTTGCCCATGGTGCGGCGGAGCTGGTCCGCCTCCGCGGCGGAGAACCCGCCGAGCGCCATGGAGATGGACATCGCCTGCTCCTGAAATATCGGAATGCCGTAGGTGCGCTCCAGGATCGGCCGCAATCGCTCGTCGGCGTAGTGCACTTCCTCGCGGCCGAGCCGGCGATTGGTGTACGGATGCACGAACTTCGCCTGGATGGGACCGGGCCGGATCAGCGCGATCTGTACCACGATGTCGTACATTCGCTCCGGCTTGGTGTGCAGGATGGACGCGATCTGCGCGCGGCTCTCGATCTGGAACGTGCCGATCGTCTCCCCGCTCGCTATCAGATCGTACGTCTTTCTGTCGTTTACCGGCAAGCGGTAGATCTCCGGGCGGGTGCCCGTCCGCTTCTCGATCGCATCGAACGAGCGCCGCACCAGCGATAGCGCGCCGAGCCCGAGGAAGTCGAACTTCGGCACACCTATGGCATCGAGGTCGTCCTTGTCGAACTGGATGATCGTGCGTCCCATCGTCGTGTGCTCGATGGGCATGTAGTCGCCGAGCGGGGACGACGACAGCACGAACCCGCCGACGTGCGTCGAGCGCAGCCGCGGCAATCCCTCGAACGTCCGCACCGCGCGCAGCAGCGCGCGTCCGCGCGGAGTCTCGAGGTCGAGCGAGAACTGCTTCGCGAGCCCATTCTGCATGTGGCCAGCGCCGGCGTCGGGATCGAACCGGTGCAGCCGCTTGGAGATCTCGCCGGACTGCTCGGGCGGATAGCCGAGCGCGCGCATCGAGTCGAGCACGGCGTTGGGCGCGCGGTACGTCTGCACGATGCAGGTGATCGCGGAGTGCGCGCGCTCGTACCGGCCGTACGCGTAGTCGAGCACCTCCTCGCGCCGGTCGTGCTCGATGTCGAGATCTATGTCGGGTGCCTCGGTCTGTCCGTCCATGCGGATCTCGGAGAGAAAGCGCTCGAACAGCAGCCCGTTCATCACCGGATCGACGGCGGTGATTCCCAGGCAGTACGCCACCGCGGAGTTGGCCGCGCTGCCGCGTCCCTGGCAGAGAATCCCCTTGTGCCGCGCAAACCGCACGGCGTCCCACATCACCAGGAAAAATCCGGAGAAGCCGAGCCGCACGATCACGCCCAGCTCGTGCTCGAGCTGCGCCTGCTCCTTCGGCATGATCTTCCCCCAGCGCTGGTGCGCGCCCTCGAACACGTTGCGGCGCAGGAACTCGTCGTCGGTGAGACCGTCGTGCTTCGGAAAGCTCGGCAGCGGCGGCCGCAGCCAGCCGAGCTTGAAGTCGCACTCGCCGGCGATCCGCTCGCTCTCGGCGATTCCTTCCTCGCGTCCCTTCCAGCGTTTGGCGATCTCTTCCGGCGAATGCAGCCGCCACTCGCCGTTGGGGTGCAGCACTCCTTTCGCGAGCGCGGTGTCCAGGTCCATGTCGCACCGCAGCGCGGTGAGCATGTCGTGCACCAGCCGCGTGTCGCCATCGATGTAGCGCGCGTCCTGGCACACGACCCACGGCACGCCGCACTGCTCCGCGAGCTCGATGAGCGCGCCCGCGAGCGCTGCTTCCTCTCCGCCGGTGTGATGCAGCTGGACTTCGACCGCGAGCCGGTCGTTGAACACGTCGCGCCAGCGCGACAGCGCGTACAGCGCCTCGCTCTTTCTCTGCGACAGAATCAGCGAGGCGATCTCTCCACTGGCGGGTCCGGTGAGCGCGTGCAGTCCGGCGCTGCGCTCCGCGACCTGGCTCCACGTCACGCGCGGCCGGCCGCGGGTGTGCTTGATGGCGTCCTTGCTCCAGAGATGGAGATCGCCCACGCGCGAGCGCGTGACGAGCGCCGCCAGGTTGTGAAACCCTTCTTCCGTCCGCGCGAGGAGCGCGGCCGTGTGCCCTTCGACGTTGAGCTCCGCGCCGATGACCGGCTTGAGATTCTGCCGGCGGGCTTCTTCGGTGAAGCGGACCACTCCGCCAAGGTCGGCGGTGTCGGTCAGTCCGAGTGAGGCGTAGCCCAGGCGGGCGGCGAACGCGGCGAGCTTCTCGGGGGTGAGACTGCCGTCGCCGAACGAGAATCCGGAGTGCGCCCGGAGCTCGGCGAAGCGGGGAGGCATGCTCGGAGCATAGCCCGAAGAAATACCGAAAACAAGGGCTCTCCTACCTTAGGCTAAATTCGTCGGATGCTCGATCTCTCCAAGGCACGGGTGCTCGTGACCGGTGGCGCCGGCTTCATCGGCAGCGCGCTGGTATGGGCGCTGAACCTGCGCGGGTGCGATTCGATCGTGGTCGTGGACTTCCTCGGACAGACCGACAAGTGGCGGCATCTGCGCCCACTCCGCTTCGAGGATTACGTCGAGGCCGACGATCTGGCCGACCAGCTGTGCAACGACCGGCTCGGCAAGTTCGATCTCGTGCTGCACATGGGCGCGTGCTCGTCCACCACCGAGACGGACGCGGCATATCTCATCCGCAACAACTATCAGTACACCAAGGACCTGGCCGAGTACTCGCTGAAGAGCGGCGCGCGCTTCGTGTACGCGTCGTCGGCCGCAACGTACGGCGACGGCTCTGCGGGAATGAATGATTCAGCGGAGCTCGAATATCTGCACACGCTGCGGCCGCTCAACATGTACGGCTACTCGAAGCACCTGTTCGACGTGCACGCCGCGCACAACGGCTGGCTCGACAGGATGGCCGGGCTCAAGTACTTCAACGTGTACGGGCCCAACGAAGATCATAAGGGCGACATGCGGAGCCTCGTGCATAAGGCGTTCGGGCAGGTGGTCGAGACCGGCCGCATCCGGCTGTTCCATAGCCATCGCGATGACTACGGACACGGCGAGCAGCAGCGCGACTTTCTGTACGTGAAGGACGCGGTGGACATGACGCTGCACGTCGCGGCCGGCGGACACAACGGTCTGTTCAACATCGGGTCCGGCAGAGCGGCCACGTGGAACTCGCTCGCCGACGCGGTCTTCTCCGCGCTCGGGAAAGATCCGAAGATCGAGTATTTCGACATGCCGGAGGAGCTGAGGGAGAAGTACCAGTACTTCACGCAGGCGGACATCGGGCGGCTGCGGGGAACCGGCTACACCCGAGGCGTCATTCCGCTCGCGGATGCCGTTGGGGATTACGTCCGGAACTACCTCGTTCCCGGAAAGCAGCTCGGCGAATAATGGCCGCTGGCGAGAAACTATCTCGCACGCGGAAGCCGCCTCCACAGTAGTTCACGTTTGCGGTAACTCTCCGAGCGCCTCGAGGTCTCCCATGTCTTTGTGACGGCCCGCGGCGCGCTTGTTCTGAATCAGTGCGGCGCGGCCGAGAAACGGAATCTGAACGCCCCGAACCGGGTGCTCGATCCGGTCAGACCAGGCCGTGTCGAATTCCGGCACCCCGCTGATGGTCGTCAGGATGTCAATTCGATTCGGCGGGACGCCAAGCTGTACTACCGTTCCAGGCCGCCGCAGATCCTCCAGGGAAATTTCAAGATCAGCGAGTGGCGCACCGAATTGGACTAGAGCCCGCCAAACGCGGTCGGTGTTGTCGTGATCGGTAGCGATCCACACATCTATATCCTGTGTACCGCGCGGCACGCCGTGTACTGCCATCGCATGTGCGCCCACTACCATGAATCGCGCGCCTGCATGCAGCAATGCATCGAGAAAGTCGGTCCAGTCTTCGTTCACCGCAGGCGAATCACCCGCCCCGGCATATTGGCGCGTGTGTAGGATGGCAAAGGCTGGCCCGTCAACTCCCACATCCGCCGAGTCAGCACCGAGACCATTTCAAGACGCTCGTCAATGGTCGTTACGGCCGATAGATCGTCGCCACGTTCTTCGCCAAGGCGGTACGCGCGAGCGAAGAAAGGCTCGCGAACTCGCGCAGCGCGGTCAGATGACATGACGAATAATAGGGTCGCCGTGGTCAATCCCACCAGCCGTGCAGGTACCACGTGCCCCGCCGCACGTCGCGGTAGATCCACACCATCGATCCCTCCCGCGTAACGCACCGGAAGTACTCTCGCGCGAAATGATCCCCTTCCCACTCTCCCCCGGACACCCGCTCCGGCCCCAGCGCGGATAGAATCGCCGTCCACTCTCCGGACTCGCGATACCGCGCCGGCAGATCGTGATCCCGCCGGCGCTCGGTCAGCACCGTGATCCTTTTCGGCTCGGGCAGCATCTGCAGAGTCAGCTCGGGCGACGGCTCGACAACCCCTGCCCGAAACGCCAGCCGCGGCCGGGCCGCTTCACCCGGCTCCTGCGGTACCCAGCGCGTGCGCCGCTCCAGCAGCGGATGCGCGGAATTGCTCGGCACCACCACGATCGCGCCCTGATCGTCCAGCATCTGCGCGATCGTCTCCTCCGTCGCGCGCGCGGTCGCGAAGCCGCGGTCGAACAGATCGCCCTGCCGCTCGGCGTGCGTGACCACGGCTTCCACACGCAATGAGATGCCGGTGACCGAATCGGCCAGCCGGACCTTCTCCAGCTCCGCGCGCACCAGCCGCATCCACGCCTTCTGGCTCGACGTCGCGCGCGCGGGACGCAAGCGGTGCTCCGCGGTGGACCTGTTCGCCAGCGAGAACGCGAGCACCATTTCGCGCGCACCCTCGCCCCGCTCGGTGAGCGCGGTGCACACGTTGCCCATGAGCGAGTTGATCACGAACAGCAGCCGCTCCGGATCCCGCAGCGTGTACTCCACCCACTCGAACGAAGCGCTCGGCAGATTGCGCGGCATCTCGGCGAACAGCCGCCGCTTGTCGTCCGCGCGCGCGAGGTGCCACAGTTGGCTGCCTTCGCTCCCAAATCTGACCTCTATAGCTTGATGGTCGAGCCGAGCGAGATCGCCGCACGTCTCGATCCCCACCGCGAGCAGCATCGCGAACAGCTGATCCGACGGATTCAGCAATTCGATCGCGAGCGGAGCGATAAACTTTGCGTCCTCGCCGGTGGCCACCGTCAGGACTCGGGGAGTGGGTCGCACGGACTTCGTTCTCGCCGCGAGCTCCGCGGCCACGGGCGTCAACGCAATGCCGGCTCTGGCTCGCGCGAAACCGAAATCCGCAACGCTGTCGAGCAGCGAGTCTGCGATCTCGCGCGCCGGCAGGCTGCGCGCGTCGGCCCAGATCACGCCGTGCGCGCCGAGCGCGAGACGCGGCACGATTTCCAGCAGCGGTGGCGCCAACTGCGATAACTTCTCGACCGGCGCGCCCGGCACCGCAACGCACACTACGCTCAAGGCATGACTACCCGATTCAAGATCTGCTGCATGCAAAACGTCGAGGAAGCGCGGCTGGCCGTCGAGCACGGCGCCTCCGCCCTCGGCTTCGTCACCGCGATGCCGAGCGGATTCGGCCCGGTCGACGAGAACCTGATCGCGCGGATCATCGCCACCGTTCCGCCGCACATCGCGACTTTCCTGCTGACCTGCGCGACCGACGCGAGAACCATCATGAACCAGCAGCGCCGCAGCGGCGCCAATACGCTCCAGCTCGTGGACGAGGTGAGCCCCCGCACGTACGCCGTGCTGCGCGACGCGCTCCCGGACGTGTCCATCGTGCAGGTCATCCACGTCGAGGGCGAGAAATCCATTCGCGACGCGGCCGCGGTCGCGCCGTACGTGGACGCGATTCTGCTCGACTCCGGCAATCAGTCGCTCGCGATCAAGGAGCTCGGCGGCACGGGCCGCGTGCACGATTGGGCGATCAGCAGCCGCATCCGCGAGGTGGTAGAGGTGCCGATCTTTCTCGCCGGCGGTCTCCGCGCGGAAAACGTGAGCGAAGCCATCACGAGCGTGCGGCCGTTCGGCGTGGACGTGTGCACCGGATTGCGCACCGACGGCGCGCTGGACCCGGACAAGCTCGAGGGCTTCGTCACCGCCGTACGGGCCGCCGCGTAGCTTTTTTCCTGGATGGCACCACTCCGCGCCGGTCTACGATTCCGGAATCGAGCGCGGTGCGGAGCGCATGCTGCGATACCGGCAGCACCAGCTCGGTCTTCGCGCTCCACCCCAGCGAGTGCGCGTGCACAAGAACGCGCGCGCGCCGGACGTGCGCCGGCTCGCCGAAGGGGCTCGCGTCCCAGTCGTACCCGCGTGGCAGGATGCTCGACGTGAGCCGCAGGCTCGCCATCGCCGCGTGCGGAGTGAGCGCCACGAACGCCCCGCCGCCTTCGCGCGCCGCGCGTGACAGCCGCACGGTCTCCGTTGCATCCGGCTCGATCCCGGAGAGCACGACCAGCGCGAACCCGCCGCAGCGCAGCAGCTCTTCGGTCCCGCGCAGTGCAGTCTTTCGCGATGTCGGCCTGACCAGCAGCGGTCCCTCTTTCCAGTAGGGACCCGAGATGCAGCCGAGCCCGTCTATCCAGGCCGCGCGCTCACCGGCGGACACGACCTTCTGGGCGGCGGCCGTCAGGATCGCCGTCGCCCCTCCTTTAGGAAGCCAGACCGTCAGCCGCGACCGCGGGAGTCCTCCGCCGGGAAGAATCTCGTCGAGCCCCGCGATTCCCGTGGCCACCGGCTCCGCTGTCCGGTGGGTGAGCGGGGTCGCATCGGGGAACCGCTGCTCGAGGAGCTCGCGAAGGGCGGGGAGCGCGGACATACCCCTCAGCTTAGCCCGAAGAAAGACCGAAGACAAGGGAGGCTTTTAACTGGCAATTCTAAGTGGCAGTTAACCTTCTTGAACCTCGCATGCCGCACAACGTCCTGCTCGAAGCCGAGTTCCTCATCCGGATCATCCTCGCGGCCGTGTTCTCAGCCGCGCTGGGGTGGGAGCGCGAGCGGGCCGGCAAGGCGGCCGGCTTCCGGACCCACATCGTAGTCGGAGTGACCGCTTCCCTGTTCGTCATCACGGGAATTCTCGCCGTCGAGCAATACGGACCCGCTCAGGGCGTGAACGTGGATCCCACGCGCACGATCCACGCGATCGCGGTCGGAATCGGATTCCTCGGAGCGGGGCTCGTGATTTTTTCGCCCAAGGACGACCGCGTGAAGGGCCTCACGACGGCCGCTTCGGTCTGGGGGACCGCCGCCGTGGGCGCCGCGACGGGTTACGGTCTGTACCTGGTGGCCAGCGGGACCACTGTCATCCTGCTCGTGGTATTGAACAAGCTCATCCATCTCGACGTCTCGAGCGACGCGATCGACGACAGACGCCATACCGGGGAGTTCAAAGGGCCGCTGCTCCCGGACGACGACGAGCCCGCGTAGCATGGAAATCGGGGAATTCCCTCTCCCGTGTGATGGATTCACCCCTCCCGTTTCCCGAAAACTCCGTTCATGTTACGGAAAGAAGGCTCTTGGCTCTGGCCGTTGGCTCGTTCGAGAACCAACAGCCAATAGCCAAATAGCCAACAGCTAATGGAGGCATGATCGTCATATGAGGGAATACCGCAGCGGGGACATACGTAACATCGCGGTCGTGGGACACGGAGCGAGCGGGAAGACCACATTGGTCGACGCGCTCGCTTTCGTTTCCGGGGCCAGCAAGCGGCACGGCTCAGTGCGTGACGGAACCGCGCTGACCGACTTCTCCCCCGAGGAAGTGGAACGCGGCTTCTCCATCTCGCTCGGCTGCGCGTACGCCGAATGGATGGACACGAAGATCAACCTGCTCGACACGCCCGGCTATCTCGACTTCCAGAGCGACGCCATCGCCGGCATCGCCGCGGCCGACGGCGCGCTGTTGGTCGTGAGCGGCGCATCCGGCGTCGAAGTCGGCACCGAGCGCATGTTCCGAGAAGCAATCCGCCGCAAGGATCCCGTGCTCGTCGTGGTTTCGATGATGGACAAGGAGCACGCGTCCTTCGAGTCCGTGTGGGAAGAGATCAAGAAGCGGCTCGACTCGCGTGTCATTCCCGTCGAGGTCCCGATCGGTGAAGGCGCGGACTTCCACGGCATCCTCAACCTGTTCGACAAGAAAGCGCACCTGTTCAAGAAGGGAACGAAGACCGGCGAGTACACCGAGGTGGACGTCCCCGACGAGCATCGCGCGCTGTTCGACCAGTACTACGAGCAGCTGATCGAGACGATCGCGGCGACGGACGACTCTCTCCTGGAGCGTTATCTCGACGGCGGCGAGATCTCCCGCGCGGACGCGCTCAACGCGATGAAGGAAGGAATGAAGCGCGGCGAGCTGTTTCCGCTCTTCTGCTGCTCGTCCGAGCTGACGTACGGCACGCAGGCGCTGCTCACCAAGATCGTCGAGCTCATGCCGTCGGCGTACGAGATGGAGGAGCTGCACGCGTTCGTCGGCGCCGAGGGCGACAAGACTGTGGAGATCCACGCCAACGACGACGCCCCGTTCACCGCGCTCGTGTTCAAGACGACGTCGGAGCCGCACGTGGGCGACGTGCTGTACTTCCGCACGTTCTCCGGAGCTCTGCGCAACGGCCAGGACGTGTACAACGCCACGCGCGACGGCACCGAGAAGATGGCGCATCTGTGCGTGGCGCAGGGACGCGAGCGGCTCGAGATGCCGATTCTCCATCCAGGCGACATCGGCTGCGTGGCGAAGCTCAAGAACACGCATACCAACGACACGCTCTCGACGCGCGAGCACCCGGTGCGACTGCCGCAGATCGGGTTCCCGCACCCGCGGGTATCGTTCGCGGTGCACGCGACCGCGCGCGCCGAAGAAGAGAAGCTGCAGCAGGCGCTGCACCGGATGCACGACGAGGACCCGTCCTTCGAGACGCACTACAACTCGGAGACGCACGAGACGATCGTGTCCGGGCTCGGCGAGCGGCATCTGGAAGTCAGCCTCGCCAAGCTCAAGCGGAAATACGGCGTGGGAGCCGAGCTGACCAAGCCCAAGATCGCGTATCGCGAGACGATCATCGCGAAGTCGGAAGGCCAGGGGCGCCACAAGAAGCAGAGCGGCGGGCGCGGCCAGTTCGGCGACTGCTGGATCCGCATGTCGCCAGCTCCACGCGGCCGCGGCTACAACTTCGTCAACTCGATCGTCGGCGGGTCGATCCCGTCCAAGTACATCCCCGCCGTGGACAAGGGGATTCAGGAAGCGTCGGTCCGCGGCGTGCTGGCCGGCTATCCGATGGTAGACTTCGAGGTGGAGGTGTACGACGGCTCGTACCACTCGGTGGACTCGAGCGAGCAGTCGTTCAAGATGGCGGGGATCCAGGCGTTCAACAGTGTAGCGTCCAAGTGCAAGCCGGTGCTGCTCGAGCCGTTGGACGAGATCGAGATCACGACTCCCGACGAATACATGGGCGACGTGCTCGGCGCGATCTCCGCGCGGCGCGGCCACATCCTCGGCACGGAAGCTTCACAGGATGCCGGCGCGCTGATTCGCGCGGTGGTGCCGCAGGCCGAGCTGCACGGCTTCGCGACCGAAGTACAGTCGATGACACACGGCTACGGCGGCTTCAGCCAGAAATTCCATGGCTACGAGCAGATGCCGAGCGAGGCCACGCACGGCGTGATCGAGGAGGCCCGCGCGAACGGAGCTCACTCGAAGGTCCACGCGCACGCCTAGCATGGTCTCGCCCGGCAGCATTGGTGACGTGCGCAGTCATTCGCTTCCGCACCGCACCCCCTCCTCGGCACCATGACGTACCGCCTGCTCGCGGACGCAACCGTGGTCGTCCATCTGGCGTTCGTTGCGTTCGTGGTACTCGGTGGGCTGCTCGCGCTGCGCTGGCGCTGGGTGATGTGGCTGCACCTGCCGGCGGCGGTGTGGGGAGTGCTGATCGAGTTGCGCGGCTGGATCTGCCCGCTGACTCCGCTGGAGAACCACTTCCGCCGCCTCGGCGGGGAGAGTGGCTACTCCGGCGGCTTCATCGAGCGATATCTCGAGCCCGTGATCTACCCGCCGGGGCTTTCCGCGTCGACGCAGCTCGTCCTGGCCGGGGTCGTCGTGCTGGTGAACGCGGTCGTGTACTGGCTCGTGTTCCGGCGGCCGCCGGATTACCATTGAGTCGTACAACCGTATAGAGGTCCGTCATGTCCCGCTCACTGATCTTTTTGCTCACATCGGCCGCAGTCCTGGCCGCGTGCTCCCCTTCCACGCCGGAAGCGGAGCCAGTGGCGTCCGCGGCCGCGCCTCCACCAGTGTTGGCGTCCGTGCCCCCATCCGACAGCACAACGCTGGTGGTATACAAGGAATCGACCTGCCCTTGCTGCAATGCATGGGTGGATTACATGCGCGACAACGGCTTTCGCGTCGTGGCGTACAACGTCCCCGATCTAGACGCGGTAAAACGGAAGCACGACATCGCCAGCAATCTCCAATCGTGTCACACGACGGAAGTCGGCGGCTATTACGTCGAGGGGCACGTGCCGGTGGATCTCGTGCGGAAGTTGCTCGCCGAGCGCCCGCCCATCGCCGGGATAGCGGTTCCGGGGATGCCGGTAGGATCGCCGGGCATGGAAGTCGGGCCGCCGGAGCCGTATGACATACTCGGCGTGGACAGCGCGGGCCGTACGGCGATATTCGGTAGTAAGGGACGGTGACTAGTGACTAGTGACTAGTGACTAGGAACTGCCAAGAGCCAATAGCCAACAGCTAACAGCCAACAGCTAACAGCCAACAGCAAAGAGCTCCTTATGTCCTCCCGCCGTGACTTCCTTTCGAGACTCGCAGTGGCCGGAGTTGCCGCGCCGCTGTTCCGCGAGGATGCCATTCGCAAGCTGTTGCGCGCCGAGGAGGTGGCCGGCGGCCGTCTGCCCTCCGTCGTCGCCGACGACGAGGCGTACTGGGCAGAGATTCAGCGCGCGTTCGACGCCGACCGGACGATGATCAACCTCAACAACGGTGGCGTCAGTCCCACGCCCAGCCACGTTCTCGAGGCCATGATCCGCGACCTGCGCTTCACCAACGAGCTGCCCGTAGAGCACATGTGGCGCGTGCTCGAGCCGCGCATCGAGAGCGTCCGCCGGGATCTCGCGCGCGACTTCGGCTGCGATCCCGAGGAGATGGCGATCACGCGCAACGCGTCCGAGGCGCTCGAGACGTTGATCTTCGGCATCGACCTCAAGGCCGGCGACGAAGTCCTGCTCACCAACCAGAATTACGGCCGGATGATCACCAGCTGGGAGCAGCGGGCGCGGCGCGAGGGGATCGTCGTCAAGCAGATCTCCTTCGACGTCCCGCCGCCGTCCATGTCCTACCTGGTGCGCCAGTTCGAAAAGGCCATCACGCCCCGCACGCGCGTGATCGAGGTCACGCACATCACCAACCTCACCGGGCAGATCATGCCGGTGCGCGAGATCGTGGAGCTGGCGCGGTCACGCGGCATCGAAGTGTTCGTGGACGGCGCGCACGCGTACGCCCACTTTCCGTTCAAGCGCGACGACCTGGGCTGCGATTACTACGGCACGAGCCTGCATAAATGGCTGCTCGCGCCGATCGGCACCGGCTTCCTGTACGTGAAGAAGGAGAAGCAGCGCGGCCTCTGGCCGCTCATGGCGGCCGGCCCGGAGCTCGACGACAACGTCAGGAAGTACGAGGAGATCGGCACGCACCCCGCCGCCAACCACAACGCCATATCGGCCGCGCTCGCCTTCCACCGCGGCATCGGCGCCGAGCGCAAGGCCGCGCGGCTGCGGCTGCTGCGTGACCGCTGGGCGAAGCGCCTCGCCGAAGCGAGCGACCGGGTCCACGTGCTCACTCACCTCGACGACAGAAACTCGGGCGCGATCGCGCTGTTCAACGTCGACGGAATCGAAAGCGGCGCGCTCGGCGCCTGGCTCATGGCGAAGCACCGCATCGTGACTACGCCGATCGCCCACAAGGAATACAGCGGGCTGCGAATCACCCCGAACGTCTATACCACTCTCGACGAAGTCGACACCTTCGCCGACAAGGTTCTGATCGCCATCAGCAGAGGAATTTCGTGATCGGGCTTCTCACCGATCCGCAGGCATGGCTGGCCTTCGCGACCCTGCTATCGCTCGAGGTCGTGCTGGGGATAGACAACGTCGTATTCATCGCGATTCTCGCCGGCAAGCTGCCGCCCGACCAGCAGGCGAAAGCGAGGCGGCTCGGGCTCGGGCTCGCCGCGATCACGCGCATCATGCTGCTCCTCGCGCTCGCGTGGATGATCAAGCTGACTGCCCCGCTTTTCACGGTGCTCGGCCAGGAGATCTCGGGCCGGGATCTGATCCTGATTCTCGGCGGTCTCTTTCTCATAGCGAAGAGCACGCACGAGGTGCACGACAAGCTCGAGGGAGAGGAAGGCCGCGTCACCGCGAAGGTGGCGGCAAATTTCGCGAGCGTCATCGGCCAGATCCTGCTGTTGGATATCGTGTTCTCGCTCGACTCGATCATCACCGCCGTAGGCCTGGTGGACGAGCTCGCGATCATGGTGGCGGCGATCCTCGTAGCCGTGGGAGTGATGATCGCGTTCGCGGGGGTGATCTCCCGCTTCGTGGACCGGCATCCGACGATCAAGATGCTGGCCCTCAGCTTCCTGATGCTCATCGGCGTCAGCCTAGTCGCCGAGGGTCTCGAGTTCCATCTGCCGAAGGGGATGATCTACTTCGCCATGGGCTTCTCGCTGTTCGTTGAGATGCTCAACCTGCGGATTCGCGGTAAGGCGGTACCCGTGCAGCTGCGCGACCCATATCACGAGGCGGCCAAATGACCGTGTTCCTGTTTCTGGTGATCGGAGTGCTCGCCGGCGTGCTGTCGGGGATGTTCGGCATCGGCGGAGGGATCGTGATCGTACCGGCGCTGCTGCTGATCGCCAAGATGTCGCCGCTGACGGCGACGGGCACCTCGCTCGGCGCGCTGCTGCTCCCTGTCGGCGCGCTCGGCGCTTGGGAGTACTACCGCAACGGGAACATCGACATCAGGGCGTCACTGCTGATTGCGCTGGGACTGTTCGCGGGCGCGTGGTTCGGCGCGAAGCTGGCGCATACCATGGGGGACGCGACCTTGAAGCGGGCATTCGCCGTGTTTCTCGTCATTGTTGCCGGGCGAATATGGTGGACGGCATAGGAGGGTCCCGGAGTTAAATCGCCCGCAACTCAGGGTGCTTCCAGAAAGTCCACAACGCAAACAGCAGCATCACCCCTCCGCCGGCCGCCAGGGTCCACTCGATCCCCACCACCCGCGCCAGCGCCCCGCCCACGAATGACCCGATCGGCGCGAACCCGACGTACACCACGACGTACGCCGCCATGACCCTGCCCCGCAGCTCGTCGGGCACGATCGCCTGGAGAATTCCGTTCGCCAGCGCCGTCTGCAGAATCATGAACAGCCCGCACAGCAGCAGCACGAAGCCCGCGACCGGCGCCTGCCGCGTCGCTGACAACGCGAGAATCATCAGCGGGAACGCGATGGACGCCGCGGCGAACAGCCGGCCCCGCCGGATCCGGCCGCCGACCGCGGCCAGAAATAGCGCGCCCGACAGCGCGCCCACGCCGGTCACCGTCATGAGTACGCCGTAGCCGCTCGCGCCGAGACCGAGCGCTTCGCGCGCGAACACCGGCATCAGCGTGAGGTACGGCACGCCGAAGATCGAGAACACCGACACCATCCGCATCACGACGATGATCTCCGTCGTCGCGAACATGTATGCAATCCCTTCCCTGAGACCCGCCATCGGCGACGGCCGACCGACGGGCCGCACGTACGGCGGGAGTCGCAGCAGGAACAATCCGGCGAGCACCGCCGAGAAGCTGAGCGCGTTGAGCCCGAAGCACCACGCGAGCCCGGCGCTCGCGATCACCGCGGCGGCGATGGACGGCCCCAGAATCCGCGCGAGGTTGAACGCGCTCGTGTTCAGCGCGATCGCGTCCATCAGATCTTCGCGTACCACCAGCTCGATGAGCAGCGCCTGGCGCGCGGGGATCTCGAACGCGCTCACGACCCCGGCGAACGTCGCGAGCGCGATCAGCCACGAGATCGTGATCGTCCCGCTGACGACGAACCACCACAGCACCGCCGCCTCGAGCGCGAGCAGCCCCTGCCCGATCATCACCAGCTTGCGCTTGTCGTACCTGTCCGCGATGACGCCGCCGTACAGCGAGAACAGCAACACCGGAAACGAGCCCGCCGCGCTCACCACTCCGACTATGAAAGGGTCGTTCGACAGGTCCAGCGCGAGCCACCCCTGGGCCACGATCTGAACCCAGCTGCCGGTGAGCGACACGGCCTGCCCGATCCAGAAGATCCGGAAGTTCCGGTGCGCTTTGAGAGCCCGGAAGGGATTTAGAGATCGGGGCACGGGCGGAGTATACGCTCGCTCCTACTGGTTAGGGCAGAGCCCGAGTTGGTGAGTCGCCAGTTTACCAGATCGCCAGCAGGCCAGATGCATTGAGCGTATAGCCACTGGCCGGCTGGCCGACTGGCTCCCTGGTAACTCACTAACTCACAGTCCAACCAGTCAGCGCCGGACTCTATTATTGAACAATGAGGTTTCACACGTACTCGAAGTTCAGCGCGGATCTGGCCGACGCTGTTGACCTCGAGGCCCTGCTCGACAAGCTGGCCGATTTCCTCCTCCAATCCGGCTTCGCCGGCGGGCCCGCGCAGCATCCGTACTGGGGCGACATCGGCGAGGACGCCGACCGCTCGCTCGGCGCGCTCAAGGAGGCGATCCTCAACTCGCTGCTGGAGGGCGGGCAGTTCACGCCCGAAATGCTGCAGGCGCTGCGCGGCGACGGCGACGAGGAGTCGCGGGCGAATCTCGCGAAGCTGCTCGACGAGCTGGTCCAGCGGCTCGCGGGTGAGGGATACATCGACGTCGAGGCGCCGCCACAGATGCCGGCCGGCCACCAGCCCGTCGTCGGCAAGGGCAGCCTGTCGCACGCCGCCGCGAATTCCGTGCAGTTCAATCTCACCGACAAGGGGATCGACTTCCTCGGCTACAAGACGCTTCGCTCGATACTCGGCTCGCTCGGCAAGTCCAGCTTCGGGAGCCACGACACGCAGTACCTCGCGACGGGAGTCGAGGCCGACGGCTGGAGCAAGCAGTACGAGTTCGGCGACACGCTGAACCTGGACGTGAACGAGACGCTGCTGCGCGCGCTCGGGCGCACGGGCTCGCTCGCCATCCCGCTGGACCTGGACTACGGCGACCTGATGGTGCGGCAGGCCGAGTACCGCTCGTCGTGCGCCACCGTGCTCATGCTCGACACGTCGCACTCGATGATCCTGTACGGCGAGGACCGGTTCACGCCCGCCAAGAAAGTCGCGCTCGCGCTGACGCACCTGATCCGGACACAGTTCGCCGGCGACACGCTCCGGGTCGTGCTGTTTCACGACTCCGCCGAAGAGATCCCGCTGGCGAAGCTCGCCGAGGCGCAGGTCGGGCCGTATCACACGAACACCGCGGAAGGGCTGAAGCTTGCGCGCCGCATTCTCATGTCGCAGAAGAAGGACATGCGGCAGATCGTCATGATCACCGACGGCAAGCCGAGCGCGCTGACGATGCCGAACGGGCAGATCTACAAGAACTCGATGGGGCTCGACGCGACGGTGATCGCCGAGACTCTGCGCGAGGTCGCGAACTGCCGCCGCTCCGGGATCATGATCAACACCTTCATGCTCGCGCGCGACCGGGCACTGGTCGAGTTCGTCAAGCGTGTGTCGGAGATCAGCCTCGGCAAGGCCTACTTCACCAACACGATGACGCTCGGTCAGTTCATCCTGATGGACTTTCTCAAAAGAAAGACTCGCAAAGTCTCTTAGCTATTACTGCCGCAGCGCGTCCTTCTTGGCCGCGCGCGGCCCAACCTTCGGCGGCGCGAGCCTGGACTTGTACTCGCGCTCACCCGGCCCCGTGTAGATCTGCCGCGGGCGCGCGATCTTCTGCTCCTTGTCGAGCAGCATCTCCTCCCACTGCGCGAGCCAGCCCGACATCCGCGCGATCGCGAACAACACCGTGAAGAAATCCGTCGGGAACGCCATGGAGCGGTAGATCAGCCCCGTGTAGAAGTCCACGTTCGGATACAGCTTCCGCGACACGAAGTAGTCGTCGGACAGCGCGATCCGCTCGAGCTCGAGCGCGATCTCCAGGTCCTTGTCCACGCCGACGATTTTGAACACGTCGTCCGCGAGCTGCTTCACGATCCGCGCGCGCGGGTCGTAGCTCTTGTACACGCGGTGGCCGAAGCCCATGAGCCGCTGGCCTTTGCCGCCCTTCACGCCCTCGATGAACTCGGGCACGTTCTTCGGATGTTCGATCTCGCTGATCATCCGCAGCACCGCCTCGTTCGCGCCGCCGTGCAGCGGGCCGAACAGCGCCGCGATCCCGGCCGACATCGCCGAGAACGGATCCACGTGCGACGAGCCGACCGCGCGCACCGCGCTGGTCGAGCAGTTTTGCTCGTGGTCGGCGTGCAGGATGAACAGGATCTCGAGCGCGCGCACGAATACGGGATCGGCCTCGTACTTCGGCTCGCTCATCCGCGCGACCATGGACAGGAAATTCTCGACGTACGACAGGTCGTTGTCGGGGTACACGAACGGGAGGCCCTTCACGTGGCGGTACGAAAAAGCCGCGATCGTCGGGACCTTGGCGAGCAGGCGGATGATCGAGATGTTGCGCTGCTCGGCGTCGAAGATGTTCCGCGAGTCCGGGTAGAACGACGCCAGCGCCGCCACGGCGCTGTTGAGCATCGCCATCGGATGCGCGTCGTACCGGAAGCCCTCGAGAAACTTGCGGATGTTCTCGTGCACGTACGTGTGATACGTGATGTCGTTCACGAACGAGTCGTACTCCTTCTGGCCCGGCAGCTCGCCGTGCCGCAGCAGCCACGCGACCTCGAGAAAGCTGCCCCGCTCGGCGAGCTGCTCGATCGGGTAGCCGCGATACCGCAGGATTCCCTTGTCGCCGTCGATGTAGGTGATCGCGCTCCGGCACGCCGCGGTGTTCAGGAACGCCGGGTCGTAGCTCATGAGCCCGCCGCCGTCGGCGTCGCCGCTCGGAATCTTCTTGAGGTCCGTCGCGCGAATCGCGCCGTCGGTGATCGGGAAGGTGTGCTTCTCGCCGGAGCGCGTGTCGGTCACGTCGAGCGAGGCGGTGGAGGCTTTCGCGGGGGCTTCTATCGTAGCAGGCTTTGCCATGGTCGTTCCCAGGGAGATAGTTGGAGGTGTCCCGGACACCTCCCTGAAATCTAGTCCCCGTCCCGTACCGGAGCGGAACTCCGCGAGCGTACATTGATGGGAGGCCCGGCCCCTTCACTCCCGACCATGCGCACTGCGAACCGCCCATTGAGAATCCTCCTCCCGCTGCTCGCGGCCGCCCAGCTGGCGGGCGCCCAGACGCCGGCCCTTGCCTACCCGCCCACCCGGCAGGCCGACCAGACCGACGTGCTGCACGGCGTCTCCGTCGCCGATCCGTATCGCTGGCTGGAGGACACCGACTCGCCGGAGACCCGGGCCTGGATCGAGGCGCAGAACGCGCTCACGTTCGGCTGGCTGGGTGCGATTCCCGAGCGGCCGCGCATCGCGGCGCGGCTCACGGAGCTGTGGAGCTACGCCCGCTACGGAGTCCCGTTCAAGGAGGGCGGCCGCTACTTCTGGTTCGAGAACAGCGGGCTTCAGAACCAGAGCGTGCTGCACACCCAGCAAGGGCGCAACGGCAGGGTCCGCCTTCTGCTCGATCCCAATACGCTCTCGGGCGACGGCACCGTAGCGCTGACGTCCACGGAGCCGTCCGGAAACGGGCGGTTGCTCGCGTACGGCGTCGCGCAAAGCGGATCGGACTGGAACGAGATCCGCGTGCGCGACGTGGACTCCGGACTCGACCTGGCCGACACGCTGCGCTGGGTGAAGTTCTCCGGGATCTCCTGGACCAGGGACAGTCGCGGGTTCTTCTATTCGCGGTACGACGAGCCGACGGCCGGCAACACGCTTCAGAGCGTGAATCGCTTCCACAAGATCTACTATCACCGCGTGGGCACGCGGCAGTCGGCCGACGAGCTGGTGTACGACCGCGCTGATCAGCCCGACTGGCTGTTCAACGGCGAGGTCTCGGACGACGGCCAGTACCTCGTCATTCATGTGAGCGAGGGGACCGACAGCAGGAACCGGCTCTACTTCAAGGATCTCGCGAACCCGGGCCGCCCGCGCGTGAACGAACCGGTCGTGCGGCTGATCGACAGGCTCGAGGCGTCGTACGACTTCGTGGGCAACAACGGGACCGAGTTCATCCTGCGCACGAACAAGGACGCCCCGCGCGAGCGGTTGATCGCGATAGACATCGACAATCCGCGGGAGGAGAACTGGCGCACGCTGATCCCGGAGTCGAGCGACCTCCTCCAGAGCGCGGACTTCGTCGGCGACCGCCTGGTTGCGCGCTACCTCCAGGATGCGCGCGCGTCGATCCGTTTTTACGTGCCGCCCGCGGAGATCCTGCGCGGGGGAACGGGCCGGCCCCGGGGTCCGGGTGGGACTCGCCGCCCGGGCGCCGCCACGACAGTCACCCGCACGCGCGTCGGCAGCTACCGCCTGGAGCGCGAGCTGGAGCTCCCCGGCCCTGGAATGGTCAGCTTCAGCGGCGATCGCGGCGACCGCGAGATGTTCTATTCGTTCACGTCTTACCTCTATCCGACGACTGTCTTCCGCTACGACATTCGCTCCGGTGTGAGCGAAATCTTCCGCTCGGCGCGCGTGGACTTCGATCCGTCGCAGTACGAGACGAAGCAGGTTTTCTACGAGAGCAAGGACGGGACGCGGATCCCGATGTTCATCACCGCGCGCCGGGGGATCACGCTCGACGGAAACAATCCCGCGCTGCTGCACGGTTACGGCGGCTTCAACAGCTCGCAGACGCCGTCGTTTTCCATCGCGAATCTGCTCTGGCTCGAGATGGGCGGCGTGTACGCTGTCGCCAACATCCGCGGCGGCGGTGAGTACGGCCGCGACTGGCACGATGCCGGCAAGCTCGCGAACAAGCAGAACGTATTCGACGACTTCATCGCCGCCGCGGAGTACCTCCAGCGGGAGCGGTACACGTCACCCGCGAAGCTTGCGATATCCGGCGGCTCGAACGGAGGGCTCCTGGTGGGGGCCGTGCTAAATCAGCGGCCCGAGTTGTTCGGCGCGGCGCTTCCCGCGGTGGGCGTCATGGACATGCTGCGGTTCCACAAGTTCACGATCGGCTGGGCGTGGACTTCCGA
Organism: Gemmatimonadaceae bacterium; assembly: GCA_051305945.1. Classification (GTDB taxonomy): domain Bacteria; phylum Gemmatimonadota; class Gemmatimonadetes; order Gemmatimonadales; family Gemmatimonadaceae; genus JACDCY01. The sequence continues at coordinate 27,482 of JBPPMH010000155.1, read as the reverse complement.
TTACGGGTCGCCGGAGAATCCGGAGGAGTTCCGCGTACTGCGCGCGTACTCGCCGCTGCACAACATCGGGCAGGGCGCGCGCTATCCGGCGACGCTGATCACGACGGCCGACCACGACGACCGCGTCGTTCCCGGCCATTCCTTCAAGTACGCCGCCGCGTTGCAGGCGGCGCAGGGCGGACCTGCTCCGATCCTGATCCGGATCGAGACCAAGGCCGGACACGGCGCCGGCAAGCCGACGTCCAAGCAGATCGAGGAAGCGGCGGATCGCTTCGCGTTTCTCGTGCGGTCGCTCGGCATGTCTCCCCGGTTCGAGTAGGCCGGAGTGCCCGCTTTGGACTCGATCTTCGAGGTCGTCCGCGTCGCGACGTTGTTCGCCGTGGCCGTGTTCGCCGTCATCTGCGTCGTGGACTGGGCCGTTCGCACGAAGCGGATCAACGCGTTCAACCCGATCGCGCGCTACTTCCGCTCCACCATCCATCCTTTCATCGCTCCCATCGAGCGTCGTGTAGTGCGCGCGGGCGGATCACCCACCGTAGCGCCGTGGTGGGCGCTGGTCGCGGCGGTCGTCGGCGCGATTCTGCTCCTCAGCCTGCTCGGCTTCATCCGCAACCAGGTGCTGTTCGCCGCGCTCGCGGCGGATCAGGGCGCCGGCGGCGTCTTCCGGCTGTTCATCGTCTGGACTTTCGCGATCCTGCGGCTCGCGCTCATCGTCCGCGTGATCAGCTCGTGGCTGCCGGTCAACCCTCACTCGCCATGGCTGCGGTGGGCTTTCGTGCTGAGCGAGCCGATCCTCCGTCCGCTGCGCCAGATCGTACCGAATCTCGGAATGATCGACATCACCCCGATTCTCGCGTATTTCCTCCTCGTCTTTCTCGCGCGCATCCTCATCGGCGCGCTTTAGCCGGAACCGCCTTGTCCGCGACCGTGTATCCAGATCAAACTGCGGTATCGCCTTGTCGATCTTCCCACCCGCTTGAGGTGCAGGCCATGCGTCGAAGTCTTCTCGTCGGTTTGTTCGCGTGCGCGGCGCTGGTCGCGAGCGCCGCTGATGCGCAGCAGTTCACGCCGCAGGTTCGCCAGCCGTCCTTCCCGTCCGGAGCCGGTCCCCGGGTGGTGATCGACGCTGGACACTTCAATGAAGATCGGGCCGACCTCGGGCCGCTCGTCGAGCTGCTGAACCGCGATGGGTTCCGCGTCTCCTTCCACGAATCGACGTGGACCGCGACGGCGCTCGCGCAAGCGGACCTCGTCGTCATCGCCGCCCCGCTCGCGGCCGCGCGCGCCAACATGCAGTCCGCGGGGTACGCCTGGTCCGATCAGTCCCGGCGCGACGCGTTCACCGCCGAGGAAGTCGTAGCGATAACGAGCTGGATCCGCGCGGGCGGCAACCTGCTGCTGCTGCTCGACGAAGCTCCGGTGCCGGCGGCGACGCGCACGCTGGCCGAAGCGCTCGGCGTCGAAGTGCGCAACACGCGCACGTGGGACGCCGGCCAGAGACCCGCGGGGTACGCGTATGCGCCCGATGATCTCAGCGGCAGCTACATCATGTTCACCCGCGAGCGCAAGACGATAGGTAAACACCCGATCGTCGACGGAAGGAACCGCGACGAGAAAGTCGATCGCGTCGCTACGTACATCGGCAGCTCGCTGGTGGGGCCGTTCGACGGCTCGGTGCTGCTCGCGCTCTCGTCCGACGCTTTCGATTACTGGAAGGACGCGGCGGACCGTGGCGGCGCCGAGCATCGCGTGCCGGCGGTCGGACGCGCGCAGGCGGTGGCGTTCAAGTTCGATCAGGGCCGGGTGGTGGTCGCTTCCGAATCGGGCGCGTTCCAGGTGCCCGCCGGCGGCGCGGAAGATCCGGACAACACGCTCGGCAAGGGACTCGCGTTCAAGGGCGCGCACAACCAGCAGTTCGTGCTCAATACGCTGCGCTGGCTGGGGCGGGTATTGCCTTAGAGCGTCACCCGGGAACGCTTCCGTCTCATTGAGCGCCTGCGGCCGGCTGGCGACTCCGCTGCTCCCAGTTCACGACAACTTCGATGTTGGAAGCGCCGGCCGATTTGACGATCAGGAACCGGCGGTCGTCTGGCGCTAGATCGTACGGCTGGTGCTGCCGGTCCTCGCTGTATGAGCCCATTCCGAATAGCGCGCGGCGATTTGTGAACGCGAACGCCGGACCCGGCAACACGTCCGCGGCCATCATCCGGTTGTCAGTGCTGCGATAGAAGAGTCGCTGGCCGCTGTGCGCCCAACGGGGCCCTCTACCGCCTTGACTCGACACTTGCGTGCGGCCGCCCGGGCCCGGAAATGGCCCCACGTAAACTTCGTCGCGACCGGATTCGTTGGAGGTGTATGCCAGCCACCTGCCGTCCGGCGAAAGCTCCGGGTTCAGCTCATCGGCAACCGTGGCGAGGTAGCTCCTGGTCGTGGTGTCGCCGGTGAGCCGGCGATAGTAGAGATCGCGGAAGGTCCGCCCGTCGTCATAGCCTTCCCGAAAGACTAGCCACGCTCCGTCCCGGGAGACGCTGCTTTCCTGCACGTGCCGCGGTGAGCGCGCGAGGAGTCGTGCGCTGTCGCTGCCGTCGGCGGCGCGGATCCAGAGCGCGCGGACCAACGCGTCATTCTGCCGATCCGACGAAAACAGCAGCTGCCTTCCGTCGGCAGTCCAGTTCGGCCGGAAGCTGAGCGTCCCGTCGCGCGTGAAGCGCGATATCGTTTGATGCGCAAAGTCGTGCATCCAAATGGATTCGCCGCCGCCGCCGTCGGCGATACTCACCGCGGCTCGCGCGCCGTCGGGCGAGATAGATACACCGGTGAACGCGCGCCGGACCGACGGCGCCGCCGAGCTCTCGGCACCCGCGAGATCCACCCACACCAGCTCGTCGGTGGCCTCGTTCGCGGGGACGTAGGCGAGCGTGCCGGTGCCGGGTGCGAACGCCATCTGCGCGTTGCCCTCGTTGGGCGACGCGATCCCCGTCAGGAGCGTGACCGGCGGTCCGGTGATGGCGATCCGCTTGGCATCGAACGGAAGCGCCTGCAGCTCGCCGGTCGACGTGACCGCCAACAGCTCGCCGGCGCGAGCGCCCACGACTCTGCCGCCATTGCCGATTTCCCTCGCCTTCCGCGACTTCAGATCGAAGACGTGCACGGTGCCGGGGACGCCGGGCCCGCGGTACATGTTGTACAGGACGCTGCGGCCGTCGGCGAGCAGCTTCGGGTTCCGCTGCGTGCGAAACGCGGCGGGTCCCGCGGCGGAGTCGTCGGCCGCGAAGGCGTCCAGCGTGCCGCCGGTGGCGGGCACGCGCGCGAGGAGCTGCGATTCGGCGAGCACGAAATAGATGTAACCGTCATCGCCCCAATCGAGACCGTTGTAACCTTCGGCGCCGCGGAAGATCGTAGTGGGAGCTCCCCCGCCCAGCCTCACTACGCGCAGCTGCAGATCCTCCGTGATGAATGCGATCGCCGATCCGTCGGGCGAGAACCCCTGCATCGTCGCGCCGGCTGTGCCGGGAATCGTCACCGGCTCGCTGCTGTCGAACCGGCGGATCTTCAGGTCCTGCTCCTCGCCTCCATCGAATCCCGAGCGATACAGCAGCATGGCTCCGTCGCGCGACAGCGCCATCACCGCGGCCTCGCCCAACGACACGCGCCCGACGGGGATCTGGAACCTCACTACACTGGCGGCCGGCGCCGGCGCCGGCCGCAGCCACCCCCACGCAGCGGCGGCGAGCGCCACCAGCGCGATCCCCGTGGCGGCCAGCGCGACCGTTCGCCATGGGGTTGTGGCGTCGATCGAGCGACGTGCCGGAGCACGTGTGCTCGCGATGTTGGTTTCGCCCTTCAACGCCGCCGCGAATTCCTGCGCGCTCGCGAACCGGTCAGCGGGAAGTTTTTCCAGCGCGACGCGGACGGCTTCGCCAACGTGCTCGGGAACACTCCGCCGCTGAGCGGTCAGCGACTTGGGCTCTTCCGTCATCACCTTGGCGACGATCGCCTGCGCGGTCGGGCCGGTGAACGGAGGCTCGCCGGAGAGCATCTCGTAGGTCACCGCGCCCAGCGCGTAGATGTCGGCGCGATGGTCAACGCCCTTCTCGCCCATCGCCTGCTCGGGGGCCATGTATTGCGGGGTGCCTAGCGACATGCCGGTCTGGGTCATGCGCTGCCCACCGGCCTGCTGCACGGCGAGCGCGATCCCGAAATCGGCGACGAGCGCGCGCCCGTCGCGCAGGAGAATGTTCTCCGGCTTGATGTCGCGGTGGACGACGCCCCGCTTGTGCGCGTACTCGATCGCGTCCGCCGTCTCCGTGGCGATGCGCACCGCATCCGCCACGGGCAGCTGCCGCTCGCGCTCGAGCCTCGCGCGCAAGGTCTCGCCTTCCACGTACGGCATCACGTAGTACAGCAGTCCGTCCACCGCGCCCGAGTCGAACAGCGGCAGTATGTGCGGGTGCTGGAGGCTGGCGGTGAGCTTTATCTCCGCGAGAAATCGGTCCGGGCCGAGGACCGCGGAGAGCTCGGGATGCAACACCTTGATCGCGACCTTGCGCGAATGCCGCAGGTCGTCGGCCAGGTACACCGTAGCCATCCCGCCCTGCCCCAGCTCACGCTCGATGTGGTACCGGTCAGCGAGGGCAGCGCTGAGCCGGTCGAAGGGCGCCGTCACGCGAGCGAAAGTACGCGTGCGAGCGGCGGCGCGCTACTCGCGCTCAATGCTTCCGCGTCAATCCATGTGCCCCGCGCCACTCAACGATGCGACTGGCACGCTGGCGCGGATTCAAGGACAGCGTCACGGCCGAGCCGTGTGACTTGTAGGAACTGCACCTTTGCCGGCTCGGTTGGAGCAAGCGTGATGGCAACAAGGAGATCGCTGTCACGGCATCGCATCCGCCAGCGCCCTCGCAGCGCGTTCGCCACGACGAACGGACCTTCATTGCGGCACTCGTCTCCCGCAGCAGCGCGCACTCTTTCGATCGCGGCTCGCCGCCGATCCTTCGGCTCGTCCAGATACAGATTCATCGCCGCCAGGCTGTCGGCGAGCGCGTCATTCCACCGCGCGACGACGCGTGAAACCTGCTCGCGTCGCTCCAACAGAACCGGCGTCGGCTGCGGCACGCGCGGCTCGAGTCCGCCCGTGCGCGCGAGCGCTTCGAGCGCCTGGGTGCTTATCGGAGTCCAGCCGGTGTAGGTGAGATTGCCGAGCGCGACAATGCCGACGCCGTATTCGGGGAGCCACCGCATGAGCGAGCCGAACCCCGGCAGTCCGCCGGTGTGCGAGACGGAAGCCGAGAAGAGACACGTCTGCTGCACGCGCAGACCGTAGCCATAGCCGCTGGCCGCGAGCGAGATGTTCCCCGCGCTGTCGGTGATCGCCGACGCGCCGATGTAGCGCGCGATCTGCTGCATCTCCCGCCGCGAAGCGCGGCTCAGCGGACCGCTGTCGGGCTCGTCGCGGGGAGGCCACGCGTCGAGCATGAAGCCGACCCAGCGGCCGAGGTCTGAGATGGAGGTTAGCATCCCGCCCATCGGGCCGAACGCGCCGTCCGGGAGCTGCGGCTCCTCGATCCATTCGCCGTCGCGCAGGCGATAGCCGTGCGCCAGCCGGTGCGCGGGAACGCTACGCGCTTCCAGCGTCGTCACGTTCATCCCCAGCGGCAGAAGAATCCGCTCGCGGACGTACTGCGAGTACGGCATCCCGGACACGTTCGCGACGGTGCGGCCCAGTATCGCGAAGCCGAAGTTCGAGTACTCGTACGCGGTGCCGGGCGCAGTCGAGAACGGAATGCCGCTTTGCATCATCGCCGCCATCTCGTCGTCGGTGGCGGCGAGCTGCTGATCGCCCCAGGGGTTGTCCTCGGGGAATCCCCCGGAGTGCGTCAGTAGATGCCGAATGGTGATCTTCGGCGAATCGCCCGTGGGATAGCGCAGGCCCGCAAGCTCGGGGACGTATTTCTCCGCAGGATCGTCGAGCGCGAGCTTGCCCGCGTCGCGCAGCTGCAGGATGGCGGCCGCGGCAAAGCTCTTGGACATGGACGCGATGCGAAATACCGTGGAGGTATCAACCGGCGAGCGCGAAGAGACTTCGCGCAGTCCCGCGACGCCCACGTGGGCCAGCTTCCCGTCAACGATGACAGCGTATCCGACTCCGGGCACGCGCGCGCGCTGCGCGAAGCGAAGCATCAAGCTGTCGATTGCGGGGAACGCGGCGGCGAGCTTCGACGCGCGGTCGGGATCCATGAACCTGGCAGGCGGCGCGAGGCTGCTCGGGCGAGGTTCCTGCGCCTGGACCGCGACGGCAGCGACTGTAATCGCGCCACAGGCTGCGAGACAGTGTCTGCGCGTGTTCAACGGTTGTCGCAGTTCAGGCGCAGTGATCCGTCGGGTCCAGTGAAGGCCGGCGACGACCGCAGCGACCCTTCGGAAGATCGCAGGCCCGGGAGGACGTCCGGCTGCGACGCCTCTTCTGCCGTGACGGTCACTTGATCCGGCATGCCAAGAGAGCGCAGTTGCTGGTCATAAACCGATTTCCTGTTCGCCGGCCCACACCCCCAGCTCAGGGTCAGCGAAAGCTTCCGCTCACCGCTTTCGGATCCCTGGGGGACGGTGATCGTCCCTTCCCAGACGCCGTCGGCCAGGGTGCCGCTCGTTCGGTTGAATACTGCAAACCAGGACTCGTGATCGGCAGCACCCACCGATGGATTCGCGACGTTATAGAACTGCATGGAGACATAGTCCAAACCGAGGCTGGTGCGGTCGTCGGTCGCGCGCACGACCACCCTCACCGTGGCGGCGCTCGATGCGACATTCACGCGATCGGGAGTGATCGAGACGCTGCGGAGCACCACTCCGGCCCTCGTATGGCCGGTGAACATCACCGAATCGCCGCCGACCACGGTCGCCGTCGCGAGATGCGTTCCGAGTGCCGATCACCACCTGGTCGCCGCATTGTAGAAAGACCAGCTCGCAGCCGCCTGACCCGATCCGTCGGTCACAGTTTGCACTGGAGAGATCGCGCCCGAGCTTACCGTCCAGACAACGGTCGCTCCGGGAACGGGCGTTCCGTCTGCGCGCCTGAGTCGTACTCGCAACGAGTCACGGAGGGTTTCGTTGCCAAGCGCCTCCTGGCCGAAACCGTCCACGATCTCCAGAGTCGGCAACGGCTCGGGTTCGGTGAGATCCCCACACGAGACAAGCCCACCAACTACCAGACCAGCGAGCAGACTTCGGATGAATCGCATCGGTCCTCCGCGACAGCTGTGCAATCTTGCTCCCGAGCCGCCTCGCCGCTATAGTTGTAGAGTAGCACGACATTTCGAAAGCCCGTGGCGATTTCAGGCAAATTGCGGCCACGTTAAATAATCGCTAAAGCGCCACGCCCGGCGCACTTAGCGCCCGGGCTTTTTTCATTTTGAGACCATGCCAGTGCCAGACATAAAGAAGCTCCCCTACCTCGAAGCACTCGACCGCCGCGTCCTCGTGTACGACGGCGCGATGGGGACCAACATCCAGCGCCACAACCTCACCGCCGAGGACTTCGGCGGGAAGGAGCTGGAGGGGTGCAACGACTACCTCATCCTCAAGCGCCCGGACGTCATCCAGTCCATCCACGAGTCCTTCCTCGCGGTCGGGTGCGACGTCGTTGAGACCTGCACCTTCCAGTCCACTCCGCGCCGCCTGGCGGAGTGGGGACTGGGCGACAAGGTCCGCGAGATCAACGTCCAGGGCGCGAAGCTCGCCCGCGCGGCGTGCGACAAGTTCGCGACGCCCGATCGCCCCCGGTTCGTAGCGGGCTCGATGGGCCCCACAGGCATGCTGCCGTCCAGCTCCGATCCGGCGCTGTCGCAGATCACGTTCGAAGAGCTCGCGGAGAACTACTACGAGCAGGCCAAATACCTCGTCGAAGGCGGCGTGGACGTTCTGCTCATCGAGACGTCCCAGGACATCCTCGAGGTCAAAGCCGCGGTCACCGGCATCGAGCGGCTGTTCGCGGAGATCGGCCGGCGCGTCGTGCTCCAGGTGCAGATCACGCTCGACACCAGCGGCCGCATGCTGCTCGGCACCGACATCGCCAGCGCGATGACCACGCTCGAAGCGCTGAACGTGGATGTGATCGGGTTGAACTGCTCCACCGGACCGGAGCACATGCGCGAGCCGATCCGCTATCTCAGCGAGCACGCGACGCTGCCGATATCCGTGATCCCGAACGCCGGCCTGCCGCTCAATACCGGAACCGGCGAAGCGATCTATCCGCTCGAGCCCGCGCCGATGGCGGAAGCGCTCTCCGAGTTCGTGCGCGACTTCGGCGTGCGCGTAGTGGGCGGATGCTGCGGCACGACGCCCGAGCACCTCGAGCAGATCGTGAGCGCCGTGCGCGCCGCCGAGCAGTCGGCGGTCAAGCCGGAGTCCAACGGCAAGCGGCACGTGCCGCGCGTCAGCTCGGCCATGCGCGCGATCACCCTGCACCAGGACCCGCCGCCGCTGCTCGTGGGCGAGCGCGTCAACTCGCAGGGCTCGCGCAAGGTCAAGCGCCTGCTGCTCGCCGACGACTACGAAGGGATCCTCGACGTCGCGCGCGACCAGGTGGACTCGGGCGCGCACGTGCTCGACGTCTGCGTCGCCCTCACCGAGCGCGCGGACGAAGCCGAGCAGATGTCGAAGGTCGTCAAGCTCCTGTCGATGAGCGTCGAGACGCCGCTGGTGATCGATTCCACCGAGGCCGACGTGATCGCGGCCGCGTTGGAGCACGTCCCCGGCCGCGCGATCGTGAACTCCATCAACATGGAGAACGGCCGCAAGCGCATTGACTCCGTCGTGCCGCTCGTGAAAAAGCACGGCGCCGCCGTCATCGCGCTCACGATCGACGAAGTCGGGATGGCGAAGACGAAAGAGCGGAAGCTCGAGGTCGCGAAAGCCATCTACGACATCGTGGTCGGCGAGTACGGCCTCGCGCCGGAAGACATCATCTACGACGCGCTCACCTTCACGCTCGCCACCGGCGACGCGGAGTGGATCGACTCGGGCCACGAAACCATCGAAGGCATCCGGCTCATCAAGCGCGAGCTCCCCGGCGTCTCCACCATACTCGGCGTGTCCAACGTCAGCTTCGGGCTCACGCTCGAGGCGCGGAGCGTGCTCAACTCCGTCTTCCTGCACCACTGCGTGCAGGCGGGGCTCGACGCGGCGATAGTGAACCCCGCGCACATCCGGCCGTACGCCGAGATCTCGCAGGAAGAGCGCGCCCTCGCCGACGACCTGGTGTTCAACAAGCGGGAAGACGCGCTCCAGAGATTCATCGAGTACTTCGCGGCGCTGGGCGGCGACGGCACCGCCAAAGCCGTGGAGAAGGAAGACCCCACCGCCGGCATGTCGGTGGACGAGCGGATCCACTGGATGATCGTCCACCGCAAGAAGGAAGGGATCGAAGCGCAGCTCGACGAAGCCGGCGTGCGGGAGAATCCCGTGCGTGTGCTGAACGAGGTGCTGCTGCCTGCGATGAAGGACGTCGGCGACAAGTTCGGCGCGGGCGAGCTGATCCTGCCGTTCGTGCTCCAGTCCGCTGAGGTCATGAAGAAAGCGGTCAAGCACCTGGAGCAGTTCCTCGAGAAGGCCGAGGGCTACACCAAGGGCAAGGTCGTGCTCGCGACCGTGTACGGCGACGTGCACGACATCGGCAAATCGCTCGTCAACACCATTCTCTCGAACAACGGCTACACGGTGTTCGACCTCGGCAAGCAGGTTCCGGTCAACACCATCCTGGAGAAGGCGGAAGAGGTCGGCGCGGACGCGATCGGCCTGAGCGCGCTGCTCGTCTCGACGTCCAAGCAGATGCCGCTGTGCGTGAAGGAGCTGGACAAGCGCGGGATGAAGATCCCGGTGCTGATCGGCGGCGCGGCGATCAACCGCAGGTTCGGCCGTCGCGCGCTGTTCGTGGACGGCGAGCGCGCGTTCGACGCGGGCGTGTTCTACTGCAAGGACGCGTTCGAGGGGCTGGAGACGATGGACGCGCTCCAGGACGGGAACAAGCGCGAGCAGTTCATCGCGAAGAACCTCGACGACGCGAAGAAGGACGTGTTCCTTCGCACGACCGTCGGCAAGGACATCGCCGTGGGCGACGCTGCCGGCGCGCGCAGCGACGTCGCGTCCGGGAATCCGGTCCCGCGCCCGCCGTTCTGGGGCACGCGCGTGCTGCGAGACATCCCGCTCGACGAGGTGTTCGACCTGCTCGACCTGGACGAGCTGTACCGGCTCCAGTGGGGCGCGCGCGGATCGGGCGAGCAGTACAAGGCCACGATAAAGAACGAGTTCGAGCCGACGCTGGCGCGGCTCAAGGTCGACGCCGCCGCGCGCAAGTGGCTCGAGCCGCAGGCGGTGTACGGCTACTTCCCGGTGCAGTCCGTCGGGAACGACATCATCGTGTATGACCCTGCAGCGTACCAGAGCGACGGCGGCTCCCTGCGCGAGATCGCGCGCTTTCACTTCCCGCGCATGGTCGGCCGCGAGCGGCTGTGCCTCGCCGATTACTTTCGCTCCAGCGAGAGCGGCGACGTGGACGTGGCCGCGCTTCAGATAGTGACGGTCGGCGATGCGGCGAGCCGTGAGTTCAACAGGCTGCAATCGGCGAACGAATACGCCGAGGCCTACTACACGCACGGGCTCGGCGTCGAGACCGCCGAGGCGGTTGCGGAATGGATGCACCGGCGCATCCAGCGCGAGCTGGGGCTCGATACCGGGAAGCGCTACTCGTGGGGCTACGGCGCGTGCCCGGATCTCGACGACCACGTTACGGTATTCAAGCTGCTCCCAGCTGCCGAAGCGCTCGGCATGGCGCTGACGGAGTCGTTCCAGTTGATGCCGGAACAGTCCACCGCCGCGATCGTCGTGCACCACCCGGAGGCGAAGTACTACGCCGTGCGCGGCGCGGCGGACGCCCCCACGGGCGAGCCGGAGGCCGCCGTTGTCTGACGACGCCAAGCTCGCGCGGCTGCTGGACCCACTGCAGGTCGTCGTGTTCGACGGCGCGATGGGCACGCAGTTGTACGCCAAGGGCGTGTTCATCAATCAGTGCTATGACGAGCTGAATCTGCGCGCGCCCGATCTCGTGCGCGACGTGCACCGCGCGTACGTGGACGCGGGCGCCGAAGTCATCGAGACCAACACGTTCGGCGCCAACCGGCTCAAGCTCTCGCAGTTCGGGCTCGGCGGACAAGTCACGGAGATCAACGAGGCCGCGGCAAAGCTCGCCGTGGAAGCCGGCGAGGGTGACGTGCTCGTCGCCGGCGCGGTCGGCCCGCTCGGCGTGCGGCTCGAGCCGTACGGACCGACGAGCCTCGACGAGGCTCGCGCGGCGTTCGCCGAGCAGATGCGCGGGCTCGTCGCGGGCGGCGTGGACCTGTTCCTGCTCGAGACGTTCGCCGACGTGCACGAGATCGAGCAGGCAATTCTCGCCGCGCGCGACGTGGACCGCGACATGCCGGTCATCGCGCAGATGACGATCGGCACCGACTGCCTGACGCCGTACGGCGTGAGCGCCGAAGACGTCGCGAAAGCGCTCGACGCGTTCGGCGCGGACATCATCGGGCTCAATTGCTCCGTCGGCCCGCAGGCGATCCTCGAGGCGATCGAGAAGATGGTGCCCGCCACGCGGCGCAAGCTGAGCGCGCAGCCCAACGCCGGCATGCCGCGCGAGGTCAGCGGGCGCAGCATGTACATGGCGAGCCCGGAGTACATGGCCACGTACGCGATGCATCTGGTGCACGCCGGAGCGCGCATAGTGGGCGGGTGCTGCGGCACGACGCCCGAGCACATCGCGGCGATGGTCGAGGGGATCCGGCCGCTGTCTCCCCGGACGGCCATGGCGTCGTCGGTGGAGCGCCGCAAGCACCGGCCGGACGCGCCCGAGGAAGACGCGGGCGTGGAGCCGTTGCCGTTCGCGGAAAGATCGAAGCTCGCGGGCAAGATCGCGCGCGGCGAGTTCGTGACGTCGGTGGAGATCGTGCCGCCGCGCGGCGTGGACGCTTCGCGAATGCTCCGCGACTGCCGCTCTCTGAAAGACGCGGGAGTGGATGCCGTGAACGTGCCCGACGGACCGCGCGCGCAGAGCCGGATGGGCGCCGTGCTCACCAGCCTGCTGATCGAGCAGCAGGTGGGGATCGAGACGGTGGTGCACTACTGCTGTCGCGACCGGAATCTCCTCGGAATGCTGAGCGACCTGCTGGGCGCGGCCGCCGTCGGGCTGCGCAACATTCTCATAATCACCGGCGATCCGCCGAAGATGGGGCCGTACCCGAACGCGACCGCGGTGTTCGACATAGACTCGATCGGCCTGACAAATCTCGTCGCGCGACTGAATCGCGGGCTCGATCCCGGCGGCAACGCCATCGGAGCGCCGACGTCGTACGCCATCGGTGTGGGAGTGAATCCAGCGGCGCTCGACATCCCGCACGAGGTCAAGCGGTTCGAGTGGAAGGTCGAAGCGGGCGCGGAGTACGCCATCACGCAGCCGGTGTTCGACGTGGATCAGCTCGAGAGCTTCATGCAGAAGATCGAGCACGTGAAGATCCCGATCATCGCCGGGATATGGCCGCTGGTATCGGTGCGGAACGCGGAGTTTCTGGCGAACGAGGTGCCCGGCGTGAGCGTGCCGGATCACATCATCTCCCGGATGCGGCGGGCGAACGACAAGTCGAAGGAAGCGGGAGTAGCGGAAGGGATCGCGATCGCGCGGGAGATGCTGGAGCGGGTGAGGCCGATCGTGCAGGGCGCGCAGGTGTCCGCGCCGTTTGGCAAAGTCGAGCTGGCGCTGGAGGTATTCCACAACCATCTGGCGCGGACGGGGGCGGTCGCTATCCCTTCAACATGATGGACCCTCGGGTTTCCGGAAACAAATGCGTCAATTTCTAATTGCAATGCTTGCCATGGCATGCGTCCAACCACCCGGCGTAGGGGCACAAGCAGCGCGCCCCGAGTACGAGCGTTGGGTCGAGCTCACACGCGGGGACACACTCCCAGCTTATGTTGAGGCGCACACTCCCCTGTCCCTTGCGGAACTCCGCGCCGCGGTAAAGGCGTCGTTGACGTTCCGCAGCGAGATACTACCCAACGCTGCCCTTGATCGCTGCAGTGTTCTTCTCGCCCTTGATGCCGACACGGTGTCGTTTCGGCGCGTGATGGTTGCGCTCGGCGAACCCAAAGGAAATGGTGGCATCGGGGAATGCGCGAGCTCACGCGCGGGCATGACCGGTCCGGCATGGCGTGTTGAGCGGATAGTTCGCGTCGACTCGTCTCAAGTGCTCGTTAGCGCGAAAGTGCATCATCCAAGCGGGCACAGTCACGATGAGGAGTACACCTTACAACGTCGGGCTGACCCTTTGGGAGCGGTAAGGATTGGCGTCACGGCACTAACGATCACGAGGCTCGCGCTGCAATAGTGGCAACAAACGGTTTTGTCGCCTCGGGTCAAAAAGCACAGCCGATCGTGCAGGGCGCGCAGGTGTCCGCGCCGTTCGGGAAGGTCGAGCTGGCGCTGGACGTTTTTAAGGACAGTACTGTCGCGGAGCCAAGCGGTACACCGTAGGCCTGCTCCTGGCGTGTCCGACCGGGATCCAAGCTGTGAGTAGGAGTTAGTGAGTTGGGGTTGTGAGGAAAAAGAGGACCCACGACTCCAGCTCATTAACTCGAACTCACAGCTTGCATCCCGGTTGGATTATTCCAGGAGCCCGGACCGCGGAGTAAGATTGTCTAAATGTCCGAAACGATGCGCCCTCCGCTCACCATCCTCTCCGAAGAAGAGGAGATGTTCCGCGACGCCATCGCGTCGTTCGCGAACGAAGAGGTCCTCCCCCGCGTCCGCGACATGGACAAGGCGTGCAAGCTCGACGCGACGCTGATCCCCAAGTACTTCGAGCTCGGCTTGATGGGGATTGAAGTTCCCGAGGAGTACGGCGGGGCTGGCGGCTCGCTGATGATGGTCGCGCTGGCGGTCGAGGAGATCAGCAAGGTGGACGCGTCCGCCGCGATCCTGTGCGACGTGCAGAACACTCTGGTCAACTTCCCCATCCTCAAGTACGGCAGCGAGGAGCAGAAGCAGAAGTACCTCACGCGACTCACCTCGGAGTCGGTCGGCGCGTACGCCCTCTCGGAGGCGGGCTCGGGCTCGGACGCGTTCGGGCTCACGACGCGCGCCGAGAAGAAGGGCGACGGCTGGGCGCTCACTGGTGGCAAGCTCTGGATCACCAACGGCGCCGAAGCCGACATCTTCGTCATCTTCGCCACCGCCGACCCGGCGGCGGGCTACAAGGGGATCACGGCGTTCATCGTCGAGCGCGGCATGGCCGGCTTCACGGTGGGGAAGAAAGAAGACAAGCTCGGCATCCGCGCGTCCAGCACGGTGGAGCTGCTGCTCGACAATTGCGAAGTCCCCGCCGAAAACGTCCTCGGCCCGGTCGGGCAAGGCTACAAGATCGCGATCGAGACGCTGAACGAGGGGCGCATCGGGATCGGCGCGCAGATGATCGGCGTGGCGCAAGGCGCGCTCACCGCGGCGATCGGCTACATCCAGGAGCGGCGCCAGTTCGGCAAGGAGCTCGCGCACTTCCAGGCGATCCAGTTCCAGGTCGCCCAGGCTGCGACGGAGCTCGAGGCCGCGCGGCTCATGGTGTACAACGCGGCGCGGCTCAAGGACGCGGGGCACGACATCGCGCGCACCGGCGCCATGGCCAAACTGTATTCGTCCCAGGTGTGCGAGCGCGTGACATCGTTGTGCGTCGAGTTGTTCGGGGGTTATGGCTACACGACCGATTATCCCGTGGAGAAGTTTTATCGGGATGCCAAGATCGGAACGATCTACGAAGGCACGTCGAACATGCAGTTGCAGACTATTGCGAAATCGCTGCTCCGCTAGCGGTTTAGGCTTACGGCGCGCCCAAACCGCTACAGGCACCGGTCTTCGCCCGCCGCGTTACCGCACACGACACTCCAGGTGACCTCATGATGCCTCCCCTTTCGCTTGCCCTCGTCGCTGTCGCGCTGTTCATCGCCGCGCCCGCCTCGGCGCAGCAGTCCACCGACGCGGAGTACGCGCGGCTCGTGCGCGAGTACACGTCCGATCCGCTGTTCCTGCCGGCAACGGTCGCGACGCTCCCCGATCATCCCACCATGCCGTCGCCGCGCGAGCACTTCGGTACAGTGATAGGAGCGCCTGGGGTGATGCACCGCACGAGCGAGATCTACGGGTATTACCGGGCGCTCGCGGCGGCGACGCCAAGGGTGAAGGTGGAGAAGGTCGGCACGACGGAGGAAGGGAGGGATCTCCTCCTCCTCACGATCGCCGGCGACGCGCTGCTGCCGCAGATCGAGGAGCAGAAGGCGATCGCGGCCCGGCTCGCGGATCCCCGGCGACTCCCCGCTTCCGAGCTCGACGCGGTCCTCGCCCGCGCGAAGCCCATCTACTACATCAGCGGCGGGCTGCATTCGCCCGAGATGGGCTCACCTGAGATGCTGATGGAGCTGGTGTACCGGCTAGTCGCCAGCGACGAGCCGCAGATCCGCACGATCCGCGACAACGTCATCACCTTGATCAATCCGGTCGCCGAGCCCGACGGGCGCGACAAGCAAGTGGACTGGTACCACAGGTACACGAAAGCGCGCACCGAATGGGACGACGGCTTCCCGCGGAGCCCGCCTTACTGGGGCAAATACGTGTACCACGACAACAACCGCGACGGGATCCAGATGTCGCAGGAGCTGACGAAGTCCATTTATCGCTCGTACTTCGAGTGGTTCCCCGTCGTGTCGCTCGACCTGCACGAGTCGGTTCCCCTCCTGTACATCTCGACGGGCACGGGCCCGTACAACGAGACGCTCGATCCGATCACGATCGGCGAGTGGCACCTGTTCGCGCAGAACGAAGTCACCCAGCTCACGGCGCAGGGTCTCCCGGGCGTGTGGACGTGGGGCTTCTACGACGGCTGGTATCCGGGCTACGCGCTCTGGATCACCAATAACCACAATGGAATCGGCCGCTTCTACGAGACGTTCGGCAACGCGGGCGCGAACACCTACATCCGCGACCTGACCAACAGCCGCTTCGCCGGCAATCCGGTTACGAGCAGGCAATGGTACCGCCCCTTCCCACCCACGCAGAAAGTCCGCTGGGGTGCGCGCGACAACGTGAACTTCATGCAGGCGGGCGTGATCGCGTCGCTCGCGTTCACCGCGCACAACTCCGACCAGCTGCTGCGCAACTTCTGGCAGAAAGGCGTCAACAGCATGCGGCGCGGATCCACCGAGAAGCCGCACGCGTACACGATCCCCGCGTTCGAGCGGCAGCGCGACCCGAAGCGGACCGCGTACCTCGTCAACCAGCTCCGCCGCCACGGGCTCGAGGTGCATCGCCGTGAGAGCGGCGAATCGGCCGGAGATTTCGTGGTGCTGCTCAACCAGCCGTACCGGAACTTCGCGGTCAGCCTGCTCGGCAAGCAGAACTTCCCGGCCGACGAGACCAACCCGCCGTATGACGACATCGCCTGGACACTCGGCTACATGTACGGTGTCGAAGTGAAGGCAGTGGACGACAGCGCGGTGTTCGGATGGCCGGGGCTCACGCTCCTGAGCGACACGGTGGCCGCGACCGCCGACGTGAGCGGCAGCGGCGGCGTGCACGTGCTCCAGTACAAGGCGCAGGCGGAAGTCCTCCCCGCGCTGTACCTGATTCGAGAGCGCTCGCGCGCAACGCGCGTCACCGCCGCGGAAGCGCCGTTCATCGCGGGATCGAAGAGCTACGCCGAAGGCTCACTCATCATCGAAAACCTCGGCGACGAGCTGGCGCGCGAGATTGCGCGCACATTCGCGCTCCCGCTCGAGCGCGTGAGCGCGGTCCCGGCCGTGCAGCGACACGCGGTGGATCTGCCGCGAGTCGCCGTATACCACACGTGGACCAACACGCAGGACGAAGGTTGGGTGCGATTCACCTTCGACCAGGCGCGCATTCCCTATGCGTCCATCAACAAGGACGACCTGCGCCGCGGCAACCTGCGTAGCCGCTTCGACGTCATCCTCGTGCCGAACACCGGCGGCGCCGGCGTCGAGACTCTGATCCACGAGCACGACACGAAGTTCGGCCCGCGGCCGTACACGAAAACGGCTGAGTTCCCGTCGCACGGAACTCCGTCGTCCACCGCCGACATGACGGGCGGGCCCGGCTTCGAGGGGCTCGCGCAGCTCAATCGATTCGTGAACGAAGGCGGCACGCTCATCACGTTGCACGGCGCCACCCGGCTCGCCGCGGAAACCGGAATCGCGCGCGCGCTTTCGCCATACACGGCCAGCAGCCTGTTCCATCCGGGGTCCATCGTGCGCATGATGGCGCGCCGGCCGAACCACCCCGTATGGTACGGCTACCCGGACACGACCAACGTTTTTCGCGGCAACGGGCCGCTGTTCCAGGTCAACCGCCGCGACCGCGGGATGATCGTGGCGCAGTTCGGCACGCGCACACCGCGTGACGAAGAGGAGCCGACGGGCCGGTTCTTCGGAATCCCGGAGACTCCGCGTCCGGGAGCCGGTGAGGCCTCTCCCCCGCCCGGCGTCGCTCCCGCGGTTGACAGCGCCGCGCCGCGCGCCGGCGCCGCGCAGGCGGGCGGACGAGGCGGATCCGGCTCGAGCGAGTACGTGCTCTCAGGGATGGTGCGCAACCAGGATCAGATCATCGGGCAGGGCGCGATCTTCGACGTGCCGGTCGGGAGAGGGCGCGTGATCACGTTCTCGTTCAATCCGCTGCACCGGTATCTGAACCATCATGAGTTTCCGCTGGTATGGAATTCGATAATGCACTGGAATGATGGGATCAACCGATAACCCGGAATTCCTTGACTTCGATAATGATGACGGAAACCCAAGTGATGAGTAGCCAGTTGGCCAGTTGCCAGAATGCCAGAAAACTGCGACAGCCTTTCTGGCTTTCTGGCCAGCTGGCCAGCTGGTCACTCGTAACTTGGGTTTCGCTCACCATCTCGCTCGTAGCCGGCATCGGCTTCGCGGAAATCGCGCGCGCCCAGATACTTGAAAGCGAGTACGCCCAACGCAGAACCGCTGTCGCCGATCGCATGCGCGACGGATTCATGGTCGTCCCGGGCGCGCCCGAGCCCGAGCACGACTACCAGGACTTCGCGCAGAACCCGAACTTCCTGTACCTGACCGGGCTGAACGAGCAGGACGCGGTGCTCGTGCTCGTGAAGCGCGCCGGTGTCGTCACGCAGACCCTCTTCGTCGCGTCGCGCGACCCGGCGCGCGAAGTGTGGAGTGGATTCCTGCTCGGCGTCGAAGGTGCGGCCGAGAGGACAGGAATACCCACGCGGAATCACGCGGAGCTCGACCGGTTCGTGGACTCGCTCGCCACTGTTCTGCCACTCCTGTACCTCCCCGGCGGACGCGGGGAGATCTTCCTGCGGCTGCGGAACCGCGATTCGCTGGAGATCGTCAACGCGGACCGCCTGATAGCCGGGCTCCGCGCCAACAAGAGCCCGGCCGAGCTCGATCTCCTGCGCAAAGCGATCGCGATCACCGTGGACGCGCACGTGCTGGCGATGCGCTCGATCTCGCCGGGGATGAACGAGTTCGAGATCGAGGGGCTGATCGAGTACACCTTCCGCCGTAACGGCGCGGACCGGCCCGCTTTCGCGAGCATCGTCGGCTCCGGCCCCAACTCCACGACGCTCCACTACAACCGGAACGACCGCTTCATGAACGCGGGCGAGCTGGTGGTGATGGACATCGGCGCGTCGTATCGTGGTTACGCCGGCGACGTCACCCGCACCGTCCCCGTGAGCGGGGTGTTCTCGCCGGAACAGCGCGCCATCTATCAGATCGTGCGCGATGCCCAGGCGGCGGCCGAGCGCGCCGCGCGGCCCGGCGCCAACAGCATGGCGATGAACGTGGCGGTGGACAGCGTCATCAAGCGGGGTCTGGCGGCGCTGGGACTGATCGAGTCGACCGACGCCATGTACGACTGCGGCAGCAGCCAGCGCCCCGCGACCTGTCCGCAGCACCGGCTGTACTACATGCACGGGCTCGGGCACGGCATCGGCCTCGACGTGCACGATCCGGGCACGTCCGGCATCCAGCCGGGCACCCTCTCGCCCGGCGACGCGTTCTCCATCGAGCCCGGGATCTACGTGCGCGCCAACCTGCTCGACATCATTCCGCCGTCGCCGCGCAACGACGCGATGAAAGCGAAGATCGCGTCCGCCGTGTGGCACTACGCCAACATCGGCGTGCGCATCGAGGACGACTACCTGGTCACGGAGTCGGGGGTGGAATGGTCGAGCGCGGCCCCGCGCGAGATTGACGAGATCGAAGCCGCCATGCGGGACCGCGTGTACGTGCCGCGCGACCCGGACAAGATCGACTGGTACCGCGCCACCGAGCCCCCGCCGCGCGCGTCGCCCTGACGCGCGGTCCGAAGGGGCGGTTCAGCCTGCTTTCGACGCCTTGGAGTTTTTGTCGATGATCGCGAAGAGGATGAGCAGGAAGGCGATCAGCCGCAGCGTATACAGCCAGAGACCTGCCTCTTCGGTGTAGTAGAACAGGGCGAACCGCTGGACGGCGAGCAGCAGAAACGCGGCGGCAAAGGCCGTGAATAGACACCCGCCAGCGCCGGCAGCGTCCGCAGGTTCGACAGATCGGTCACGAGCGTGTTCTCATCCCATACCAGCAGCAGACGCACCCGCGTGCGGAAATAGCCGCGCAGCAACAAAACGGCGCAGGCGATGCTCGTGAGCGCGCAGAGGACGTATACCAGCTGAATCATGGATCGCTGCGGAGCTTGAAGGCGTCGGCGAACGTATTGACCGCGGTCGCCGCCAATGCGTCCAGACAGAGCTGGACGAGCTCCTCGGGCTTGCGGATCTGCTCGGCCAGGCTCGCCACCGAGTACGACTCCTCGCGGCCGTTGCGGAGAACCATCAGCAGCTCTACGTGATCCATCGTCGCCAGATGGCGCTGGATCATCTCCCGGACGTCGTGCGGAATATCCGGATCTATCACGTGATTGGACTCACCTTGCTCACTTTCTGAGGCGCAACACTGGAGCGGCGGAGGGGTGCAAGATGGAAGCCGCCAAGTCGGGTTTTCCCGGACGAATCTCGGCATCGCCAAAACTTCAAAACCATTTGTTTTGCCCGCAGCCGCGACCTTTTCCGCCCGGCGCTGAGTATCATCCCCGACCATGCCAAGAGCAACGATCCCAGCGCCGCGCGCAAAGGGCTACACGTCGAGCACACCGGTACCGCTGTACTGGGCGGCCTACGGTCCGCGGGGCGTCTCGCCCCTGCTGGTCCTGCACGGGGGCCCCGGAGCCAGTCACGATTACCTCCTGCCCCAGTTGCTGGAGCTCGCCCGAAAGCGCGAGCTGATCTTCTACGACCAGCGCGGGGGTGGACAGTCCCGGCACGACGAGAACGGAGTCATAACCTGGCGGACCCAGGTGGAAGACCTCGCCGCCGTTGCGCGAGAATTTGCCCTGGAGCCCCTCTCGATCGTCGGATATTCGTGGGGTGGGCTGCTGGCGATGCTGTACGCCATCGAGGCAGCGGCGGGCCGGGTCCCGGTGCGCCCGGCACGCATGGCCCTGATAGATCCAGCCCCGGTCACCAGCAAGTATCGCGAGGAGTTCGAAACTGAGTTCAACAGACGACAGCAGAGCGACGCCATCCGCGGCATGCGCGAGCAGCTCGCCGCGTCCGGATTGCAGGAGATGGATCGTGAGGCCTACCGTCAGCGCGCCTTCGAGGTGAGCGTCGCCGGCTACTTCGCCGACCCCGCTCTGGCCGCCGACCTCACACCGTTCAGGGTGATAGGGAAAGTGCAGAAATCCATCTGGGAAAGCCTGGGGGAATACGATTTGAGGCTCGAGCTCGCAACCGTGAGCTGTCCCGCCGTAGTTGTCCATGGGTCGGAAGACCCGATTCCGGCGGAATCTTCACGCGAAATCGCAGCCGCTCTGGGCGCACGATTTGTGCTATTGGGGAGGTCTGGCCACGTCCCCTATGTAGAACGGCCGGACCTGCTCTTTCCAGCTTTGACCGACTTCCTCGATGAAACAGATGGCTGACCCGCGCGCAACCCGGCACCACCTGGGCACTCTCAGGGTAGATGGAGGCGTGCACAACGTGTCGGTGCGGATCTCCTATGACGGCGTCGAGCATGTCGGCAGACTGTGGTTCGCAGACTCGGTCCGCGACGTCGAAGGAATTCCCGATTACGGGGTCATTCCCGGCCGCTCGGCCGACGACGTGCTCGAGGCCGCCAGGAAGATGGACGCGGAAGACCTCACTCGCAGGTTCCATCGCGCGCACGCGGAGAAGCGACGCTACATCCGGCTGCGCCGCTCCGTCGAAGAGATACTGGCCAAGGTCAAGTACATGAACAGGGTCGCGATCTCCATGCGCGGAGGCATGCTCGACGTGGACGCCGCGGAGCAAGAGCTCGACCTGGTCACCGACCAGATCCAGGACATCGTCTCACGGCTCAAGGACGTGGCGGCATGACCGCACTTGACGCCACTCACTCCCAAGGCACACCGTTCCGGCATGGGGCACCATTGATGGCCGAACAGCTCGGCACGGCCAGGCATCACATCGCCAGTCTCGAGGTCGACGGCAAGACGTTCAACGTCTCGCTCAAGACGGCGTACGACGGCGTCGAGCACATCGGCCGTCTGTGGTTCGCCGACGCCTCCGCCGGCGAGATGGGGATCCCCGACCACGGCGCGATCCCCGGACGCACGGTGGACGAAGCGATATCGCTCGCGCAGCGACTGACGAACGACGACCTCATGCGCCGCTTCCACCGCGCGCACGTGGAGAAGCGCCGCTACGTCAAGCTCCGCCGCAACGTGGACGAGATTCTCGCCAAGGTGAAGTACATGAACCGCGTCGCCGTCTCGATGCGCGGCGGGATGCTCGACAGCGAAGGCGCGGGCCAGGAACTGGAGCTCATCACGAAACAGCTGCAGGACATCGTGACGCGGCTCAAGGACGTCGCCGGAGTGGAAGGCTAGGACCAGCTGAAGCGCCGGCCGGCTGGGGCGCCGCGCAGGCGGAAGTCGGCCGCGGAGTTGCGCGAGCACACGCTGCTGGTGATCCGGCGGCTCAAGAAGGAGCATCCCGGCGCGCACTGCGAGCTCGACTTCAAGTCCCCGTTCCAGCTCCTCGTCGCGACCATCCTGAGCGCGCAGTGCACGGACAAGCGCGTCAACATGGTGACGCCGAAGCTGTTCGCGACCTATCCGACGCCGAAGAAGATGGCGGAGGCTCCGCCGGAGAAGATCGAGGAGATCATCAAGTCCACGGGCTTCTTCCGGGCCAAGACGAAGAGCCTCCAGGGGATGTCGGCGGCGCTGGTCGAGCAGCACGGCGGCAAGGTACCCGACAGCATGGACGAGCTGACGTCGCTGCGCGGCGTGGGCCGCAAGACCGCCAACGTCGTGCTGGGGAACGCGTTTGATAAGGCCGAGGGGATCGTGGTGGACACCCACGTCGGGCGCGTGAGCGTCCGGCTGGGGCTGACCAACGAGACCGATCCGGTGAAGGTCGAGGAGAAGCTGATGGCCCTGGTGCCGCGGCGGGATTGGATGATCTTCTCACACCTGCTAATCTTTCACGGCCGGCGAGTGTGCGTGGCAAGGCTGCCGAAGTGCGGCGTATGCGTCCTGAACGATGTGTGCCCTTCAAGAAGACTGGTGACTAGTGACTTGTGACTAGTGACTAGTAACTGCTACAACTCGCGCCCTCCCGCATTTTCCGTTTTTCCGCTTCCACTAGTCACTAGCCACTAGTCACTAGTCACCAGTCACCAGTCACCAGTCACCAGCCTGCCATGTCCACAGCATCAGCGAAATCCTCCGACCTCGGCGCCGCCCTCACCGGACTCATAATGGGTGCCGTCGCCCTGTTCATCATCGTGTTCACGATCGTGAAGCTCACGAACTCGAGCTTCGCCGGCGAGCACGAAGCCGCCGCCGCGCCGGCCGCGACCACGACGGGCGCGCCCGCTCCAGCCCCCGCGGCCGGGCACTAGAACCGCGGCCCGGCGGCCCGGCAGTTGTTCGCAGCCAGCTGCTAGCTGCCAGCTTCCCCTGACCTCAACGTCCCGCCGCCGCCGTGCGTATCTCTGCTACCGAGCGCGAGCTTGTCGCCGCCGCCCAGCAGGGCGATCAGGGCGCGTTCGCCGGACTGGTGGCGTTGCATCAGCGGAAGGCGTACGCGATCGCGCGAGCGATCGTGTACGTGCACGAGGACGCGGAAGACGCCGTGCAGGAAGCTTTTCTCAGGGCGTATCAGGCCCTGGGGAAGTTCAGGCCGGAGGAGTCGTTCGGAGCGTGGCTCAGCAGGATCGTCGCGAATGCGGCGCTGGACATCACCAGACGGAAGAAAATCAGGAAGGCGGACGAGCTGTCGGAATACATTCCCGACAGGTTCAGCGATCCTGGCGAGAGCGACGAGCTGCGGCGCAGATTGTCGAGCGCGCTGGAAGGGCTGGGAGACCGGCCGAGGGCGGTGATCGTCCTGCATGATGTGGAGGGCTTTACGCACGTGGAGATCGCGCGGATGCTGGGGATCCCGGAAGGGACGGCCCGGTCGGATCTGCACCACGCGCGGCGACAGTTGCGAAAAGTGCTGGTAGACTTGAGGGAGGACTGATGGCCGACAACGAGCTCGAATTCACCGCAGAAGCGGACCCACGGATCACGCGCGCGCTGCGCGCGCGCTACGCCGCGCCCGGAGACGAGGCGTACTGGGCCGGGCTGCAGATGCTGGTGATGTCGCGGATCGCGGCGAGCGCGCGCGGGAGCTGGCTGCAGGTGGCGGCGGGCTGGGCCCGGCCCGGTTTGGTGGCCGCGGCCGCCGTGCTGCTCGTGGCCGCAGCGCTGTTCCAGGCCAATCGCGGCGAGGCCGAGCCGGTGACGTTCGCGTCCATGACTCAGATCGCAAGCCAGCCGGAGTTCATATACATCGAGCACGACGACGCCAGGCAGCGGGACGAGACGCTGCGCTTCGTCGTGTCTCACTGAGGAAGGAGAGTAAATGCAGCGCTCGAAATCACTGGCGATGGTCTTCCTCCTTGGCGTGTTCCTCGCCGGCGGGGCGGTCGGATTCGCCGCCAACCAGGTCGCCGGCCCGGAGAAGGCGTGCAAGGGCGATCGGGCCAGCTACCGCGAGCGGTTCGCCACGGAGCTGGGCCTGTCCGCCTCGCAGCGGCAGGTGGTGGACTCGCTGATGGAGACGCAGCGCGCGCGGGTGCGCGCGCTGTACTCGCCAATGCGCCCACAGCTCGACTCCATCGGGCGCGGCCGCGATTCGATCTTCGAGGACACGCAGCGCCAGCTCAGGCTGCTGCTGACCCCTGAGCAGCAGGCCCGGTTCGAGCAGATGCACCGGGACGGGCGGGCAAGAAAGAAGTGACTAGTGACTAGTCACCAAAAAAAGGCCCCGCCGAAGCGGGGCCTTTTTGCAATCGAGAGCTGTGTCAGCGATTGTCGGGATCCAGCTTGCGCTCGGCCTTCCCGAAATTCTTCTGCACCTTCCCTTCGAGCTCCTCGGCGGAGCCCTTGAGCTGCTCGCTCTCGTTGTCGAACGCGTCGCCCACGTTCTTGCGTATGTTGCCCTTGATTTCCTTCGCCGTGCCTTCGGTCTGATTCTCGATGCCGCGCTGGTTGAGGTCCTTCATGATCCACCTCTTCGAAATTGAGTCAGGTCCGTCGGCCGCCCATCCGGGCGACACCCCTTACAAGAGCAAGCGACGTGCCCAATCGAGAGGCCCTTTAAGCTTCCATTTCGCGGTTCCCGCGGCTATCGTCAGGCCGCATATTCCCACATGACTGAACCACCGCAGGAGACGCCACCGGGCGAAACGCCGGTCACTGAATCGGCGACAAATCTCGAAAGTCCGCCGGCGCACGTAGAGTCCCATCCCACCGGAAAGCGCCTCGCCACGCTGACACTCCTCGCCATCGGCGTGGTGTACGGCGATATCGGCACGAGCCCGCTGTACGCCCTGCGCGAGTGCTTCAAGCCCGAATACGGACTGCAGGCCACCCAGGCCAACGTGTACGGCGTCCTGTCGCTCATCCTGTGGGCGCTGATACTCGTCGTGAGCGTGAAATACATCGTCTTCGTCATGCGGGCGGACAACCGCGGCGAAGGCGGAATTCTCTCGCTGCTGGCGCTCGTGCTCCAACGCAAGCACCGGCAAAGCGAGCGACGGCACAGAATGATCGTCATCGTCCTGGGCCTGATCGGAGCCTCGCTGCTGTACGGTGACGGCATCATCACCCCGGCCATCTCCGTGCTCGGCGCGATGGAAGGGATCTCGGTCGCGGCGCCGGCCTTCGAGCATCTGGTGCTGCCGCTGGCGCTGATCGTGATCGTCGGACTGTTCCTGGCCCAGAAGCGCGGAACAGCCGGCGTCGGCAAGATATTCGGCCCGGTCACGCTCCTCTGGTTCATCGTCATCGCCACCCTCGGCGCGCTGGAGATCGTCAAGGAGCCGCGCACGCTGCTCGCGCTGAACCCCTGGTACGCGGTGCAATTCTTCGTCAATCACGGCACCGGCGGATTCATCATTCTCGGCGCGGTCGTGCTCGCCGTGACTGGGGCCGAAGCGCTGTACGCCGACATGGGACACTTCGGGAAGCGGCCGATCCGCACGGCGTGGTTCGCCGTCGTGCTCCCGGCCCTGCTGCTCAACTATTTCGGACAGGGCGCCCTCGTCCTCCGCGATCCGGCCGCGGCCGAAAACCCGTTCTATCTGCTGGCGCCCGACTGGTTTCAGTATCCGCTGATCGCGATCGCCACGATGGCGGCGATCGTAGCCTCGCAAGCCATGATCTCGGGCGCCTTCTCGCTGACCAGGCAGTGCGTGCAGCTCGGTTACTGCCCGCGGCTTACGATCGTGCACACGTCGAAGACGCAGTCCGGCCAGATCTACATTCCCGAAGTGAACCGCGCGCTGATGATCGGCTGCATCCTCATCGTGCTCGGCTTCCGCAACTCGTCGGCGATCGGCGCGGCGTACGGCATCGCGGTGACGGGGACGTTCACCATGACGACGCTGCTGATGTTCGTGCTCGTGCGCTCGTGGTGGAGCTGGGGCAGGGTCCGCGCCGGCATCTTCGTGACGGCGTTCCTGATCATCGATCTCTCGTTCTTCGGCTCCAACGTCCTCAAGGTCATGCACGGCGGCTGGGTCCCGCTGCTCATCGGCGCCGCGCTGTTCCTGATGATGACCACCTGGTTCCGCGGCCGCACCATCGTGCAGGACATGATGAACCGCAGCACCTTGCCGATGGAGCTCCTCATCCAGGACGTCGCCAAGCGCAAGACGCCGCGTGTTCCCGGCGTCGCCGTGTTCATGACGCCAGCTTCCGAGGGCGCGCCGGTCGTGCTGCTGCACCACCTCAAGCACAACAAGATGCTGCACGAGCAGGTCTTGCTGCTGTCCATCGTCTCGACCGAAGTTCCGGAAGTCTCGGACGAGACCCGGCTGACAGTCGAAGCACTGCCGGAAGGGTTCTTCCGCGTGATCTCGAAGTACGGCTACATGGAAACGCCGGACGTGAAGAAGGTGATCGATCGGCTTGGCCCCTGGGGCGTGAACAACCGGCCCAACGAGACGAGCTACTACCTCGGCCGCGAGCGGCTGCTCCCCACCGGCTCGGGCCCGATCGCGAAGTGGCGGAAGCACCTGTACATCTTCATGTCCCGTAACACGCCGTCGGCCGCCGAGTTCTTCGGCATCCCGCCCAACCGCGCCGTCGAACTCGGCGCCCAGATGGAGCTGTAGCTCTCGGTCGTGGTCGGGTCGCGGGGCGGAGTCGTTGGGGCAGGAGCAGCACGCAGCGTTGTTCAAATAGTGTAGCGGCGAACTCCGGCGCGAGTTGGGGCGACGCGTGGGAGCGAAAGCACTCGCGGAGTCCCACTGGGAGACACGGCGGGCACGGGGATGCTAAGTGGTGCACGCGGTGTGGGTGCCACCGTCGTGCCGGGCGTGCGCGGCGTGGGGCGCACCTCGATGCGACGGACTTCCCCCGGACGCAGCTCCATGTGGCGGACGTCCGGACCTGTCATTCGGAGCGCTTCCAGCGCCGGAGCAAAACCGAACGCGCCCGCCTCTCCCGGATGGAACATGCCGCCAAGCCGCTGATTCTTGTACACGTCGGCGTAGCGCGCGGTGGTGACCTGCACGTCGCGGTAGCCGCTGCCGGTCCAAACGCGCAGGTTGACGGTGTTGCCCGCGGTCAGATCGCGCATCACCCGCATCAGGCGATGCTGGCCGACGCTGCTGAGATACGGGTCGCCCGCGTCCGCGGCGCTGGCGCGCACGTCCACGTTGTTGATGAACGCGATCCGGTGCCCTTCATATATCCCCGCGCGCTCGGCGGGCCCGTCCTCGGCGACGCCGTCCACGAACACGCCCAGCGTGTCACG
>JBPPMH010000154.1:0-5876 GCA_051305945.1 Gemmatimonadaceae bacterium | reverse complement strand
CTCTGCACACGCCCGCTCCCCCGCCGTTAATGGTCTGGCCGGGCGGGCCGGGGCTCCGGTAAGGCCCCGTGCTAGCGAGCGTAGTTTGCGAGCGTAGGGGCCGACCGGAGTCCCGGTCCGCCTGGCCAGACTCGGGCGCGCGCGAGCGCGCCCGTGCAGTTCGCGCTTACAGCAGTCGTCTGGGCTCGGAGTTGGACTCGGAGTCCTTGGCGGCCTCGGAGGCGCGGCGTGCTTCCAGCTCGGCCTCGGTCAGGCGCGGCTTGTCGTTGATCCCGTCCTGAACGTCGCGCGTGGCGTCGTTGATGTTCTTCTTGAACTCGCGGATCCCCTTCCCCATCGAGCCCGCGATCTCCGGAATTCTCTTCGCCCCGAACAACAGCAGGACGATGAGCATGATCAACAGGATCTCTGGCATGCCTAAGTTGCCCATTCAAACCCCCTAGAAAAGCGAGCGCGCGACGAGGTACGCGATGAGCACCCCGACGAGGCTCAGCAGAGACACGTCGAGCGCCACCGGCCCGAGCGCGAACTTCAGAATGATCAGATCGAGCGTAACCGGCCCGAACGACGGAGTCACGCCCGTCGTGAAGAATTCCTTCGCCGCGCCGGCCGGAAGAAATATGCGCGCGGCCTGCGTCAGCGTGCCTCCCACGATGAACCCGATCGCGAGCGTGATCGCATAGAAGCCGGGCCGCTTACTCGCCTGTCCTCGCGGCGCCATCAGGAATGCCGCTCCATCACGTACGAGATCGCGCTCCGCAGCGCGGCGGTCGCTTGGCTCTCCGGCACGGGCGCGAGCGCTTCTTCGGCGATCGCCGCGTGCTCGTCTCCGCGCGCTCTGGCGTAATCCAATCCACCCTCCTCCGCCACTATCTCGATGATCCTGGCAACGGCGTTGTCATCCGGCTCCGTCGCCGCGAAGAACGCGTCGACTTCGCCGCGCGCGGAAGCGCCCATCGTTCGCAACGCAGCAATCAGCGGGAGCGTGACCTTGTGCTCCCGCAGATCCAGCCCGGTCGGCTTCCCGGTCGTCTCTTTCGCGGCCGTATAGTCCAGCAGATCGTCCGCGACCTGGAACGCCATTCCCATCGCCTCGCCGTACCGCGCGAGCGCAGCGCGGTGCGCGGCCGCGCCGCACAGCGCCCCGACCTCGCACGCCGCCGACATCAGCGACGCCGTCTTCGCGCGAATCAGAAGATTGTAGTCTTCCTCGGAAAATGCGAGTGGATCGTCCAGGGCGAGCTGCCGCATCTCGCCGAGGGTCATGTCGTTCGAGGCCTGGGCAAGCACTCCCAGCGCGTCCAGATCCTTCAGCCGGACCAGCTCCAGCAGGGCGCGCGAATACAGAAAGTCGCCCATGATCACCGATATCTGGTGACTGAACAGCGCGTTCACTGTCGGCATCCCGCGCCGCAGCACCGAGTGGTCCACGGAATCGTCGTGCACGAGCGTCGCGAGATGGATCAGCTCGACCACGGCGCCGAGCGTAGCCGAGCGCGGGTTGGCGCCGTCTTCCACCTGGCTCGCGAGCAGGACCAGAGTCGGCCGGAACATCTTCCCTTTCAAGCCGAGCAGATGCCCACTCACCTCGGCGACGAGCGGAGTGTCCGTCACCACGATGCGGACCATCTCCTCGGAGACCTTTTCCAGCCCGCCGCGGACGGGCTGCTGAATCCGCGCCAGCGGCGCCGTCATCGGCGAGCGCGGACGCGCGGTCGCCGTCACTTCGCCGCCTGCGTCACGGCGGCGAGCCGCTCAGACACGTCACGAAAGCCGATGTCCACTGCGAGCACGCGCTGGTAATACGATGCTGCCTCCTGGGTCTTGCCGAGCGCTTCCGCCGCGGCGCCGAGGAGGTAGAGCACTCCCGCCAGGTTATCGTCGTCCAACCCGGGTTCGTTGAGCGCGCGCTGGAGAATCGTAGTAGCGACCTCGTACTGCTTTTTCTCCACGAAGCAGGTGCCGAGCGCTTCGTAAGTGGGCGCCTTGTGCTGCGTGGTTCCCCGCAGCGCCTTCTGGAATTCGCCGATGGCCTCCTCGATGAGCCCCATCTCCTTGAACGCGATCCCGAGATCATAGTGCGCGGCGGAATCGTCTTCGTCTATGTTGGCGGCGACGCCTTCCTTGAACCGCTGCAGCATCTCGCCGAAATCGGCCTGTTCGTCGATCGGCGGAGGCACGACCCCTTCGGCCACCATGCGCGTCGTCTTGGGTCCCTCTTCCGCGCGCAGCCAGTCGCCGAGATCGAGAAAGTCGTCGTCGCTTCCGGCCGCGGCCGCCGCCGCGGGAGCCTGCTCCGGCTCTGCGGTGGGCACGAAGTCCGGCGTCGGCTCAACGGCGGGTGCGTGCTCCTGGACGGGCTCGAAAGCGGCCGGGGCCGGCTCGGGCTCGGGCTCCTCCACCGGCGCAGGCGGCGGAACCTCCACTAGCGCCGTCGGCTCGAGATCGAGAGGCGGCGCGACATCCACCTCCGTGTCCGTGTCCGGCGTGTCGACGAACCAATCGTCGTCGGCCGAATCGCTTGTATCCATCACGGGGAGATCGGCGAGCGCTCGCGCGGCCGCCTCGCGCTCCCGCATCTCGCCTGCGGGCGGCGGGAGCGGAATCGCGGCGAACTCCAGCGGCGTGAGCGGTCGGTCGCGCTTAGCGGGCTTCTCCTCCACGAGTGCCGTCGGCTCCAATCCGGCGACAGGCGCGGACTCCGATGCGGCCTCCGCGTCCGGGTCCGCGTTCACGTCGAGAAATACGAGCTCGTTCGTCCGGCGGCGCGTCTCACCGGTCGCGCGGCGGGGCTCGGCAGTAGGGTTCAGCGCCTTCAAACGCTCCACGGTCGCGGCGGCTTCGTCCTGCCGCCCCTCGGCGTCGAGCTGCGCGTGCAGGATTTGGAGCTGCTCGAACGCTTCCGTCTTGCGGCCGGCGCGGGTGAGCTGCTCGGCGAGCATGAGCCTGACGTCGTCCTGGCTCGGGCAGAGATCGGCGAACTCCTTCAGCGCGTGGAAGGCATCGTCCATCTTGCCCATCTTCTGCATCCGCCCAGCGTACTCGAGGAAATTCTGCTTCGCGTCGCTGTTGAACCCCTTCTGCGCGCTGATCTTCCCGAGCTTGTAGTAGACCGACGCGCGGTTGGGCGCGTGCCGCAGGATCTTGTTGCAGAGGGCGATGGCGTTGTTGAAGAAGCCGCCCTCGGAGTAGAGATCCACGGCCTTCTCGTACAGCGTGACGGCCCGCTCCATGTTCCCCTGGCGGAGATACAGGTCGCCGGCGCGATTGTAGAGCGGGATGTCGGCTTCCTGCTCCGCGCCCGCGATCTCGTCGAGTATCTGCTCGTAAACGGCGAGCGCCCGGTCATGCTGGCGCTTCGCCTCGAACTCAGCTGCTTTTTTCTTAAGTCGTGACGCGTCAGCCATTTGCAGCGGGAGAGCGGGAGCGGGAAAGGAGAGGGCGTCCGGCCACAGCCGCGCTGGCGTTCATGAGGGCGCCACGGTCTTAACCTAGCCCTGGCTCATAGGGGTGACAAGCTACGCCGCGCCTCCACGAGCCACGACAGCGACGATCACCGTACCAATAGGGCAACTCCCTGAAATCCTCCCCCTCAAAAAGCGCGAGGTCCGCCGCGAACCCTTCGGCGAGCTGGCCGGTCTCCGCCGCGAGACCCAGAGCGGCCGCGCCGTTCACTGTCACCGCGATCAGCACCTCGGCGGCGCTCATCCGCAGCTGGCTGATTCCCAGCGTCAGCACGAGCGGAAAGTTGACCGTCGGTGACGAGCCCGGGTTGAAATCGGTGGCCAGCGCCACAGCCGCGCCGGCATCGATCAGAGCGCGAGCCGGCGCCTGCTTCGACCTGCCCAGGAAGAGCATCGTGCCGGGAAGCAACGTGGCGACGGTCCCGGACTTTGCGATCGCCTCGATGCCGATTTCGGAGATGGCGCCGAGGTGGTCGGCAGACGTTGCGCCGAGCTCCGCGGCCAGCTCCGCTCCGCCGGAGTACTCCAGCTCGTCGGCGTGCAGCTTGACGGCGAGCCCCGCTTTTCTCGCGGCGGTGAGGACCGTCCGTGACTCGTCCACCGTGAAGACCCCGGGCTCGCAGAAAATGTCCGCGAAGCGGGCGAGGCCGGAGTCGGTCACTTTTCGCAGCATGTCGCCGGTCAGAAGCTCGAGGTAGTCGGATCGGCCGGTCGCGCGCTCGCGGTAGTCGAGCGGGATCTCGTGCGCGCCGAGCCACGTGGGAACGATTCGCAGCGGGAGGTCGGCGGCCAGGCGCGCGATCACGCGCAGCGTCTTGAGCTCGTCGTCGGCGGAAAGTCCGTAGCCCGACTTGATCTCCACGGTCGTCGTGCCGAACGCGGCGAGACGCCGGACCCGCGCCACCGACAGATCGTACAGCTCCTGCTCGGTGCGACCGCGCAGGTCGCGCACTGACGCGTGGATTCCGCCGCCGTGACGCGCGATCTCCATGTAGCCAAGTCCCGCAGCGCGCAGCTCGTGCTCGTCGTAGCGCGGGCGGCCGAACACGGCGTGCGTGTGCGAGTCCACGAGCCCGGGCGTGAGGACGCAGTTGGTGCAGTCGATCTCCACTGCGTCGGGATGAGCCTTCGCAAGCGAGCGGGCGTCGCCGACCGCGGCGATGCGCTGGCCCTCGACGAGCACGGCGGCGTCGGTGAGCACGCCAGCGTCTGCCATCTCGCGTCCGCGGCGGGCGCGCCCCGGGCCGGCGCAGGTAACGACCTGCCGCGCGTTGACGAAGAGGAGCTTCAAGCGCGGCTCACGCCATCACGTCCCGCACGCGGGAGAGGCGCATGGGCGCTTCCGCTTCGCCGCGGCAGGCATAGAAGCACGCGTTGCACGCCACCGGCTCGTACTGCTTGAACTCGGACCAGTGGAAATCCGTCGGAAAGTCGGGACAGCGCTTCACGTGGCCGGTGGGATCGACGTGAATAGTTCTAATCCCGGAGCGGCAAGCATCGGTCAGCTCGCCCCGCGCGTACCGGGGAATCTCCTCGAGATAATGATCGGAGTTGGTGATCACGCCGCGATTGTCGCGCTTGAATGCGAGCAGCTCCGCCGTGACTTCCTCCAGCTCGACGATCCTGTCGCCGTCAACGAGGTGCATCCTGTTCCCGTTCTTGGAGTCGGTGTACAGGCTGAAATTCACGCCGCAGCCCAGCTCCTGCGCGCGGCGCACGATCGGGACGAGCTGATCGAGATTGTCGTGCTTGATGACGGTGTTGAAGCGGATGTTGTCTATGCCTTCGGCGCGGATGCCGTCGAGCGCGCCGAAGATGCGGCGGGTGAGACCGGGGATGCCGCGCGCGACATCGTGCCGCTCGTCGAGATAGTCGAGCGAGATGTTGAACTGGTTTATGCCGGCGTCCCAGAGCGACCGCGCGCGCCGGGGCGTGAGCATCCCGCCGTGGGTGATCAGCGTGATGTACTTGAGGTGGACGGCGTCGGCGACGCCGCGCACGAGCAGCTCGAGGTCGGAGCGCAGCGTGGGCTCGCCGCCGGTGAACGTGATGACCATGGGGTTGAAGTACCGCGCGGCGTCGGCAAAGCTCTTCAGTTCTTCCGCGCGGGCGGTCGGCGACGTCTTCCAGTAGTCGCAGAAGCCGCAGCGCGCGTTGCAGCGCATGGTGACTTCGAAGTGCACAAGGACCGGGCGACGCCGCACGGTCAGATAGGCGTACTTTGCCAGGAATAGCGGGACGTGCCAGGGCTTGAATCTCGCGGACAGCACGGTGGGTCGGGTTAGTTGCGGCCGAGCCGGGTGGCGCGACGATGCCTGAGAGTTCGGGCGCTACGCTTGCGTTGCTCGCTAACACGCGCCCTCATCTCAGGCATCGTCGCGCCGCCTCGGCTCTGTCAGCATTGGAATCCTG
>JBPPMH010000153.1:0-9706 GCA_051305945.1 Gemmatimonadaceae bacterium | reverse complement strand
TTGTGCGTTGACACCGGGTGCTCACTGGATCTCACTTGCTGGTCGCCCCGGGGGCCCCAAGGGGTAGAAGGTTCACCACTCTGATCGAATCGAAGCCAAAAAAGCAGCGCATGACCACGGGGACCGCCGCGAGCGTCGCGCTGCATCTTGGCGTGCTCTTTCTCGCCGTCGTGGCCACCGCCAACGCCCGCTCCGACGCGCTGGAGAAGTCGCGCGAGGAGAAGCTGAACTACGTCGAGGTGAAGAAGGCGGAGCCCAAGCCGGAGGAGCCGAAGCCGGAGGAGCCGAAGCCGGAGCCCAAGCCGCCGGCGCCCGCAAAGGCCGCTCCGCCGAAGGCCACGGCGGCGCCGCGCGTCGAAGCGCCCGCTCCGCCCAAGGGGTTTCAGATCGTCCAGGCGCCGGTGAACATCCCGATCTCGATACCGAAGGTCGATCTCTCCGCAGCCGTGACCAGCGAGGCGGACTTCAGCGGCAGAGGCGTAGCGGGCGGCACCTCGAAAGGCGTTGCGGGCGGGACGGGCGACGCGGACAGCAAAGGGATCGCTGCCGGGTTGAGCAATCAGCCGTACTTCGAGTTCCAGGTCGAGGAAGGGGCTTCGCCGTCGGGCGGAAACCCTGTGCCTGAGTACCCCACCTCGATGCGCGAGTCGGGGATGACCGGGCGCGTAGTAGTGCAGTTCGTCGTCGGCACGAACGGCCGCGTGGAGGCGGGCAGCATCAAGGTTCTCGAATCGACCAACTCGGCGTTCGCCGCAGCAGTTCGCGAAGTGCTCCCGCGCCATCGCTTCTCGCCAGCGAAGATCGGCGGCCGGGCCGTTCGGCAGATCGTGCAGCAGCCGTTTGTCTTCCGCCTGAACAGTTAGGCAGGTAGGGTGGTCACTAGTCACTAGTCACCACTCTGCAACTTTTCCCGATCTTTCAGCGTACTCCCCTTCGTACCTCACCGAGGATGCATCCATGGCAGTCTGGGATAACCTGAAGCGAGAGCTCGACACCGCCGGTAAGGCGATGCAGGACGTGCTCGAGAAGGCCGGCAAGGCGACTCAAGGCGCGCTGGAGGAAGGAAAGGTCAGGGTAGACGCCTTTCGCGAGCGGCAGCTCGCCGACCGCGCCGCGCAGGCGCTGGGCTATGCGATCTTCCGCGCCGAGCAGAGCGGCTCGCAGCTCGATGCCGACACGAAGGCGAGGCTGACCGCGACGCTGGCGGAGCGTGAGGCCGAGGCTGCGCGTCTGGAATCGCAGCTTTCCAGAACGGCGGCGCCTCCCGCCGATAGTGCTGAGCCACCGCCTGCGGTCTAGTGACGTAGGGCCAACGAAGTAGTCTTGGCCTCGCAGGGACTCGCCGCCTAGACTTATGCGACGCCTACGGAGCCGAAAGAACTGTCGCAAGATCTAAAGGCACAACTTCAGACCACGCTCGGTGACTCCTACCGCGTAGACCGCGAGCTCGCGGGCGCGGGGATGTCGCGCGTGTTCGTCGCGCGCGACCTGTCGCTCGGGCGGGACGTGGTCGTGAAGGTCCTCCCGCCGGACATGGCCGCGGCCGTGAGCGTTCAGCGCTTCAACCGCGAGATCCAGCTAGCCGCGCGGCTGCAGCACCCGCACATAGTCCCCCTGCACGCCACGGGGGAGATCTCCGGCCTTCCATTCTTCACGATGCCGTTCGTGGAAGGCGAGTCGCTGCGCGAGCATCTCACGAAACAGGGGGAGCTTCCGCTGGCGGAGTGCGTACGGATTCTCCGGGACGTCGCGACAGCGCTGGCGTACGCGCACCGCCACGGGGTCGTCCACCGTGACATCAAGCCGGAAAACGTGCTGCTCACGAGCGGCTCCGCGGTCGTTACCGACTTCGGCGTGGGCAAGGCGCTCAGCGCCTCGACCACCGACGCGGGCGCCGACAATCTCACGACGCGTGGGGTGGCCGTCGGCACGCCGGCCTACATGTCTCCCGAGCAGGCGGCGGCGGACCCGGGAATCGACGCGCGCAGCGACATCTACTCGTGGGGAATCCTGGCGTACGAGATGACCACCGGGCAGCCGCCGTTCGTGGGTCGGGGGCCGGGCGCGCTCATTGCCGCGCAGATCGCCGAGACGCCGGAGCCCATCGAGAAAAGGCGGCCGACGATTCCGCATGCGCTCGCCGCGTTGATCGCGCGCTGCCTCGCCAAGCGGCCCGCGGACCGCCCGCAGACGGCGGAGGAGCTGGTCAACACGCTCGACGCGCTCCTCGCTTCCGGCCTCAGCAGCGGCGCGTCCACACCCGCCGGGCAAAGGACGCGGTGGCGCAAGGCGCAGCCGTGGCTCGGCGCCGTCGCGGTGATCTCAGCGGTGCTGCTGGGAGCCGCGCTGCTGCTGGCCCCGCAGTTCGATCTCGGATTCGGCGGAAGCGAGCATCAACCCGTGCGGTCCATCGCCGTGCTTCCGTTCCTCAACCTCGGCGGCGACGAGCGGGACGAGTATTTCTCCGACGGAATGAGCGACGAGCTCAGCACCGCGCTCGGCAAGATTCCGGGGCTGCAGGTCGCGTCCCGCACGTCCACGTTCACTTTCAAGGGCGCTGAGAGCACCGACGTCCGCGCGATCGGAGTCAAGCTCAAGGTGGATGCGGTGCTCGAGGGGCGGCTCCGGCGATCCGGCGACCGGCTCAGGCTGTTCGTGCAGCTGACCAACGTCGCCGATGGGCTCAGCCTCTGGTCGGACACGTACGAGCGGGAAGTAAAGGACGTGTTCGCGGTCCAGGAAGACATCGCGCGCGCGATAGCGACGGCGTTGCGGGTGCGGTTGGCCGTCGGCGCGGCGACTCCCACCGTGGCAGACGCGGGTACGCAGGACCTGGAAGCGTACGACCTGTACCTGCGCGGACGCTACCAGTGGCACCGGCGCAACCTGCCGGCGGCGGGAGCTCTGTTCGAGCAGGCGGCGGCGAAGGACCCGAACTTCGCCCGGGCGCACGCGGGCATCGCGATTACCTACGCGCTGCTGCCGGAATACGTGGATTTCCCTCTGGTAGAAGCGGAAAGTCGAACGGAGGCGGCTGCGAGCCGCGCGCTGGCGCTCGACAGCACGATGGCCGAGGCGTACTCGGCATTAGGGCTTTCCAGAGTGCATTCGTGGCGCTGGGCCGAAGCCGAACAGGCCTACAGGCGCGCGATGGCGCTCGATCCTCGCAACTCGACCGCGCACCAGTGGTACGGCGAATATCTGTACCACACGGGGCGGATGGACGAATCGCTGGCGCAGATGCGCGCGGCCACGGCGCTCGATCCGCTCGCGCCGATTCCGGCGATCGCCCACGCGTACGCGCTGTACGCGGCCGGCCGCCCGACCGAGTCGCTGATCGAGAGCAGGAGGGCCCTCGAGCTCGGATCACAGCTATCGATCGTCCACCGCATCGTCGCGGTGTCCGCGCAATCACTCGGCGATTGCGCTACTGCGCTGCGTCATTCCGATGCCGCCGTGGCCAACGACAGCACCAACCCGACGAACGTCGGGGAAAGGGCGCGGATCTACTCGTTGTGTGGCAGGGAGCAGGCAGCGCGCGCCGACGTGGCCTCGCTGCGCAGCCGCATGGACGACGACCGCGTGCTGTTTCCTCTGGCTGTCGCTTACGCCGGCCTGGGCGAGATCGACAGCGCCCTCGAGTTCCTCGATCGCGCCGTGAAAAAACGCGTCATCGGCCTTACTGCAACCAAAGTCGCGACCGATCCGATATTCGAAGCGGCTCAGAAGGACCCGCGCTTCAGAGCGATCCTGCGACCGATGAATATGCCAGAGTCGGCCTTCGACGGCAGGTAAGAAAAACGGCGCGTCCGAAGACGCGCCGTTTCAATGTCGTCCTGCCGTTACTAGTCACCAGTCACTAGTCACGAGTCACTAGTCACTAGTAACCGTTCTTAGGGTTCCCACCTCGCCGGCGGCAGCGTCTTGTACCGCTCCGTCAGCAGCTCCTGCCTCGTTCTCACGTCGTGCTCCACGCCGCGAACGAACACGTGCTCCGCGCGCGTCGTGAACTCGAACGGGTCGCCGCTCCAGATGACGACGTCCGCGTCCCGGCCGGATTGGAGCGATCCCGTCCGCTCCGCCACGCCGAACACCTGCGCGGGCGCCAGCGTGACGGCGCGCAAGGCGTCGTTCCACGACATTCCGTACGCAACCGCGTTGCCCGCCTCCTGCTTGATGTTGCGGACGTTAAACGGCTCGTCGGCGCCGCCACCGCCGGCGTTGCCGACCAGCAACACCTCGACACCCGCGCGCCGGAGCAGCGCGGCGTTGTCCTGCCGCCTGCCCAGTGAGGAGAAGCTGCCGGGAATGTTGTTCATGGCACCTGTGAACACAGGTACGCGCGCGGCCGCGATCTGATCCGCGACCTTCCAACCCTCGTCCGCGCCTACCAGCATCAGCCGCAGCCCGTACTCGCGGCCGAGCCGCAGCGTGGCCTCGATGTCACTGGCCTTGTCCGTCGCGACCATGAGTGGGAGGCGCCCTTCGAGCACGGGGATCATCGCCTCCAGATCCTTCCTGCTCGCGGCGAACTCCCGCGTCTCCGCCCGCTCGTACGCGCGCCGATTGTCGCGATAAGCGCGGACGTCCTCAAACAGCTCCCGCAGACGCATGAGGTGCTGGGCCCGCGCGCCCGTACCCGCTTGACCCGCGTTCCCGATCTGGGCCAGCATCGCGACCGGCGCGCGGGTGATGTGATCCGTGAGCGAGCCGCCGGTGAGCGTGACGAAAGCCGCCTGGCCCCAAATGAGCCCGCCGGTGGGGAAAATCATTACGCTGGTAACCCCTTCGTCGCGCGCCGGCGCTAACAGCACCGACTGCGGGTCGAAGCCCTCCCAGGCCGTGAACGCGGCGGCGATCTGGTCCTCAGCACGCGCCGAAGCGTCGCGCGTGCCCTGAACCGACCCGATCTCGCTGAGGCCGAGCTGGCTCGCGGAATTGATGAGCCCCGGCGTCACCCACTTGCCGGTGGCGTCTATCACGCGCGCGCCAGCGGGAACCGCGACTCCGGCGCCCACGGCCACGATCTTCCCGTCACGAATGACGACGGTCCCGTTCTCGATCACGGGGCCGCTGACGGGGAAGACCCGACCGCCCGTGATCGCTATCGTCTGCGCGTCGGCGTAGCCGGCGGACGCAAGCAATGCCGCTGCCGCGAAGCCGCGCGCGATTCTCGTAAGGTTGATGCTCGTCATCGCAGTTCCCTCCGCGGCACGTACCCGAGCTCGAAATCGGTGCGCCATTGCTGGTTCGGATCGAGCCGATCGAACAGCACCGCGCCGTCGATCCACACTTTTTCCGGCCTCGAATACACGCTGAACGGATTGCCCGACCAGAGCACGACGTCCGCGTTCTTCCCCTGCTCCAGGGATCCGACGCTGTCCTCGAGCCCGAGCGCCCACGCGGCGTTGATCGTGACCCACTTGATCGCCTGGTCCTCGGTGACGGGGATTCCGGCCTGGTTCCCGGCGGCCAT
Organism: Gemmatimonadaceae bacterium; assembly: GCA_051305945.1. Lineage (GTDB taxonomy): Bacteria > Gemmatimonadota > Gemmatimonadetes > Gemmatimonadales > Gemmatimonadaceae > JACDCY01. The sequence goes on along the minus strand of JBPPMH010000153.1, from coordinate 4,230 downwards.
GGCCTTGGCCGCTTCCTGATTGAGCCGCTGCGATCCGGACGCGTCGTCCGAGTGCACGATCGCCCGCGCGCCCGCGCGGTCCACCAGCGCGATGTTGGCCTTCACGGCGTCCATCGCCTCGACTTTGAATGCGCCCCAGTCGGCCCAGAGCGAGCCGGAGATGCCTTCGCGCGCCAGCAGGTCGGCGATCTTGTACGCCTCCACTCCATGGTGGAACGAGCGGATGCTGTAGCCGAACTCCTTCGCGATGTCGATCATCTGCGCCATCTCGTCGGCGCGGTAGCAGTGGTTGTGCACCAGGATGTTGCCGCGCAGCACTTCGGCGAGCGTCTCGTTGCCGAGCTCGCGCGATGGCGCGTCGCCGCTCCTCTTGGCGAGCCAGTTGTCCCACGTGCGGCGGTACCGCTCTGCGCCGATCCACGCCGCGCGATAGCCTGCGACGTTGCCCATGCGGGTGGATGGCCCGCGCGACTGGTACACGCGCTTCGGGTTCTCACCGCACGCCATCTTGAGCCCGTACTTCGCGCCCGGGAACTTCATCCCCTGGACCGTGCGCGAGGGCACGAGCTTGATGACCGCCGTGCGCCCGCCGATCAGGTTGGCCGAGCCCGGCAAAACCTGAATGGTCGTGACTCCGCCCTCAAGCACGCGCGGCAGCTGCGGATCCTGCGGCCAGATGCTGTGCTCGATCCAGACGTGCGCCGTGACCGGCGCCGTGGCTTCGTTGACGTCGTTGAGGAGAACGCCCTGTCCGCCGGGAGCGCCGCCGGCGCCGATGTGCGAATGAGTGTCGATGAGCCCCGGCGTCACGTACTTACCGGTACCGTCGATGACGACGGCGTCGGCCGGCGCGTTAACCGTGGCGCCGACCTCGATGATCTTGCCGTCCCGCAGCAGGATCGAGCCGTTGCGGATGGTCGGGCCCGCGGCCGTCAGAATCGTCGCGTTCCGTATCACCGTCGGCCGCGAGGGAAAGGGCACGTACGTGCTCGGGAATGGATTCGCGTTGGGCGCCGACAGAGTGGTCGCCACGCCGCGCTGGCTCGTGTCGCCCGCCGTACGAGCCGCCGGCGTCGTGGCGGGGGGAGGAGTGCGGCCCGCGCATGCGAGCGTGAGGGCGGCGCATGCGCCCAGAAGTAATTGCCTCACTAATACGTCTCCTGGAGTTTGGACGGTGTTGCGGGCGCAGGAGGGCGTCCGCAAGGTGATTATACGCGCGTGTGCGGGGCGGTGCGACCTACGGCCTGCCGCCGTCGCGCCAGCGCACGAGCCGCGCGACATCATCGGTGCAGACGGCATCCACTCCGGCCTCCGAGAGCCGTTCCCAGTCGAGCTCCTCGTTGGCCGTCCACGCGATCACGCGGCCGCCACACGCGTGCACCTCTCCGACGAGTCCCGCGTCGATCAGCTCGAAGTGCTGCCACAGGTCGGTGGCCGAGGCGGACCGGAGGCCGATGCAGTTGTCCACCATGTAGCTCCCCTGGAGCACACCGCGACTGATCGACGGTGCGAGCGCCGCCATACGCGAGATCGACCGGTGATCGAAGCTGTGGACGGCGACGTTTGAATCAGCGGGAAGCGCGGAGGCCAGCAGCTCTTCGCAGCCGCGGCCCTTGATCTCGACGTACGGCCGCGCGCGGCCCGCCAGCGCTTCGAGGAGATCGCGCAGCGATGGAATGCGTCCGCCGCCGCCGAGGTCGAAAGTCTGGAGCTCGGCGAACGACAGATCGGCGATCGGCCGGGACGCGAGTCGCCGGTCGCCGCTCATGCCGCGCGGAAAGAAATCGTGGTGTACGATCACCACGCGGTCGCGCGTCGCGTGCACGTCTATCTCGACGCCGTCGGCCCCTTCGTCCACGGCCGCCAACACGGCGCCTATCGTGTTCTCGACGTGGCCTGTCCGGGAGCCCCGGTGGGATATGGCTTCGATCATGGGCCGAACTTACGCCCGCTGGCACAACCTTAACAGTCGCGGGGCTCAAGCGTCTCACGGGATGCGGCTGTTAGCAAACAGCCAATAGCCAATAGCCAATAGCTGCCATGGCGTCTGTAAGTTGTGCCTTAATGAGCGAAGTACACCTTCAGGCCGTAGACGCCGACCGCGAGCTTGTCGCGAGGTGGAAGCGCGGCGATCCGACGGCGGCTACGGCCATCGTCAGCCGCCACAGCGACGCTCTGGCGCGTTTCGCGGTCAACCTTGGCGAGCGGGAAGACGTCGAGGAGTTGGTGCAGGACACGTTCGTGCGCGCGTTCGGCTCGCTGCATTCGTTTCGCGGCGACAGCGCGCTGCGCACTTGGCTGTTCACCATCGAGCGGCGGCTGGTGCTGGATCGGCGGCGCGCGGCACGACGGGCGCCGGTGGCGGTGCAGGTCACGGATGCGAGCGCAGCGACCGAGTTCACGGCCCTGGATTCGATGGTGGCCGCGGAGACGGAGCAGCAGGTTAGGGAAGCGATAGAGCGGCTCTCGCCGACACAGCGCGAGGTCTTCACGCTGCGCGTGTCGGAAGGGCTGTCGTACAGGGAGATAGCGGACGTCGTCGGAACCACCGAGGGCGCCGCGCGGGTGCATTACCACAACGCGATGCGTGCGGTAAAGGAGTATCTGAGCGATGAATGACTGCGTGAACGGCGATATCAGAGACGTGCTGCCGGAGCTGGTCAACGGGACCCTCCCGGCCGGCGACGTCGCGCGCGTGCAGGAGCACGTCCGCGCGTGCGCGGATTGCGCCGCTGAGGTGGATCTGCTGCGCACGGCGCGCGCGGCCATGCGTCTCGCGCCCACGATGGACACGGCGCGCATCGCGGCCGCGGTGCAGTCGTCCACCGCGCAGCGGCTTGCCGCGCGCAGAGCGCCGGCAGCGCGTGTTGCCCGCATCGCCGGTCTGTCGCTGGTCGCGGTAATAGGCGCGCTCGGCATCTGGTCATTGCGTGACTCGTCGCCGGCGGCGTCCGATGCGCCCATCGCGCCCGCAATGGCCGCGGTCGCGGCGCCCGATCGGCCGGGCGTGGTAGAGCAGGCTCGGTCCGTCGAATCGCGTGCGCCTCGCGCCCCGGTGCAGCTCGCGCTGGGCGGCGACATGAGCCAGCTCGGGGACGACGATCTGTTGGCGTTGCTGAGTGAAGTCTCCGACTTCGAGGCCATGCCGGGCGAGGAGCCCGCATCATTGGCGATCGAGCCCGTGCTCCCCGTGGATCAGGAGGACCTGTGATGTCGTTCAAGGTTGGAGCGATGGTTGTCGCCGCGCTGCTCGTCGCCGGCTCCGGCGCGGACGCGCAGGAGCAGCGGCAGGGCCAGCCGCGTGACAGCGTCGCAGCGCAGCGCCGCGCCCAGCTCGAGCGCCAGGTTCGGCAGCGGATCGCGACGGTGGTGAAGGAGCGGCTGGATCTGACCGACGCGCAGGCGGTGCAGCTGCAGGAGGCGGAGGGCAGGTCCGAGCTGCGGCGCAGGGATCTGCTGCAGCGCGAGATGCGCCTTCGCCGGGATCTGCGGCAGCAACTCTCGCCCGGCGTCGTCGCCGATCAGCAGCGCGTCGCGTCGCTGCTCGACCAGATCATGGCGGTGCACCGCGAGCGCGTGGCGATCACCGAGCAGGAGCAGCGCGATCTCGCGCGCTTTCTGACGCCGGTTCAGCGCGCGAAGTATCTGGGTCTGCAGGGCGAGCTGCGCAGCCGGATCGAGGGGATGAGCCAGCGCGGCGAAGCGATGCGGCGGCGCGGCGCCGTTCGGCCGCCCATGCGCGAGCCGGGGCGCCCACCGCGCCGGTAGCGACTACGGACTGAGGCCGCAAGGGTCCTCGATCCGCAATCGCAGTGAATGCTGCTAGCTGCTAGCTGCCCGTTGTAGATTTCGGACGTCGCCCGGGTGGCGGAACTGGCAGACGCACGGGACTCAAAATCCCGCGGCCCTTGGGCCTTACGAGTTCGATTCTCGTCCCGGGTATCGGTCAGTCGCAGCCGTCTCCATGTAGAACGGCCCCAAGGCATCTGCCTTTAGGGGCCGTTTTCGCGCGCATAACTCCCCTCTTGCTATACCTAACAGCGCAATGTATAATAGTGCTAGGTAAGGCCGATGGCACAGTGAGTTACGCGCGAACCGGTGGAATTATGGAGATCAACAAGGATCTGATGGCTGCTTCTTCGACGCCGATCGTGCTCGCGATCCTGGCCGAGGACGACAGCTACGGCTACGCGATCCTTCAGCGCGTTCGCGAGCTGTCGGGAGGGCGAA
>JBPPMH010000152.1:0-11044 GCA_051305945.1 Gemmatimonadaceae bacterium | reverse complement strand
CCCAGCGTGGACGTGATGATGTCCACCTCGCCGACCACGCCGAAGTGCTCCGTCGTGCCGCGGCCCGTCGCGCCCAGCACGCCAGTAGCGTGCGAATCGTCCACCGCGACTATGGCGTCGTGCTCGCGCGCGATCTCGAGGATCTCCGGCAGCCGCGCGATGCTCCCTTCCATCGAGAACACGCCGTCGGTCCAGATGACGCGCCGCCGCGCGCTCTTCGCGGCGGTGAGCTTCTCCCGCAGGTCGTCCATGTCCGAGTGCTTGTACACACCCGTTTCGCACTTGCCGATCGCCTTGGCCAGCCGCATGGAGTCGATGATCGACGCGTGGTTCAACGCGTCCGACACCACGAAGTCTCCCTGCTCGACTATCGTCGCGGTGAGCCCTTCGTTGGCGTTCCACGCGGAGACGTACGACAGCGAGGCTTCGGTTCCGACGAGCTTCGCCAGCGCCGCTTCCAGCTCGCGGTGGATCGTGAACGTGCCGCAGATGAACCGCACGCTCCCGGTGCCGGCGCCGAACTTGTCGAGCGCGATCTTCCCGGCGTTCACCACCTCGCGCTGATTCGCGAGCCCCAGGTAGTTGTTGGATGAGAGGATCAGGACCTCGCCGCGGCCTTCCATTATGACCCGCGCGTCCTGCGGCGAGTCGAGGTGGTTGAGGCGTTTGTACACGCCTTCCGCGCGGAGCTGATCGAGGCGCTCCTCGAGCTGCGCGGTGAACTTCGCGTTCAGTGTCATGGGTGCTCTCTCACGCTATCTCGAAGATGACTTTCCCGGCGTCGCCGGATTTGATCGCCGCGATGGCCGCGTCGGCTTCCTCCAGCGGAAAACGATGCGTGATGACGGGGGTCGGGTCGAACTCCCCAGAACGGAGCAGTCGCGTGACCTGATGCCAGGTGTCGTACATCCTGCGTCCCACTACCCCGTAGATCGTGATTCCCTTGAAGATGACCTCGCTGGCGAAATCGATCTCGATCGGCGCGGCGGGGATGCCGAGCATCTGCACGCGCCCGCCGACCCGCACGAGCGCGAGCGCCTGGTGCACGGCCGGGTCCACGCCCGACATCTCCAGCACGACATCGGCGCCAAGTCCGGCGGTAGCGGACATCACCTCGGCTTTCAGGTCGGCCGGGTGCACCGCCGCGTGCGCGCCCATCGTCCGCGCCAGCTCGAGCCGGCGGTCGTTGACGTCGGACGCGATGACGCGCGCGGCGCCGGCGGCGCGGCAGACACCGATCGCGAACAGGCCGATCGGGCCGCAGCCCGTCACCAGCACGACCGCTCCCGGGATCTCGGCCGTGAGCGCGGTATGCACGGCGTTGCCGATCGGGTCGTGGATGCCGCCGACGTCGTACGAGGTCGCGTCATCTAGGTGCCAGACGTTGCTCGCGGGCATGGCGATGTATTCGGCGAAGCAGCCGTCGCGGTCCACGCCGATGATCCTGGTGTGCGGGCAGACGTGGGCGTTGCCGGTCCGGCAGAGCATGCACCGCCCGTCCACGATGTGACCCTCGGCCGTGACGCGGTCGCCCTCGTGCACGTCCGTCACGAGCTTGCCGACGCTCGCCACCTCGCCCGCGAACTCGTGTCCCACGACGAACGGCGGCTTGCAGCGGCTGCTCGCCCACTTGTCCCACTCGTAGATGTGCACGTCGGTACCGCACACGCCGGCCCGCAGCACGCGGATGAGCACCTCGTCGTCGCGGATGCTCGGGACCGGCACGTCGCGCAGCGCGAAGCCCGGCGCCGCCTTCTCCTTCACGAGAGCTTTCACTTTAGAGCGGTATCCGGTTTTCGACTTGCGGTTGTGGGTCGGCCAGCACTGCATGAAGAAAGCATTGCGGCGGTCTCATGACAAGCAACAAACGCACGTGCACAACGCACCGAGCCGAGAAGAAAACACGCGTGACACGACCGCCGAATCAAATCGCCAAATTCGTTTGAAGTTTCGCGTCACACATTTGCTATTGCGTGATTGACACGACAATTCCTATATTCGCGTCGATTACGAGTGCATGCATGATGTTTGCATGAGCGCGTGATCGTGCAACGTTCGACGTTGCATTCGCTGTGACTCGCCGGTCCACCGGTGGACAGGTGAGAAATCCACTCCTGAATGGAGCGAGACGATGGCAGCCAGAAAGAAGGCACGGAAAAAGGCAGCCGGCCGCAAGACGGCCCGCAAGAGCCCGGCCCGCAAGAAGAGCACGGGCCGTAAGACCGCCCGGAAGACCGCGCGGAAGAGCTCGGCCAAGAAGCGCAAGCGCTAGAGACGCGCTGCCGCCGACTTTCGGCGGAATAGATGAGGAAGAAAGCCGGCCTGTCGCCGGCTTTTTTCATTAGCGGGAGTACCTCGCGCTTGACAGCCCGACGATCTTCTCGATGAGCTGGTCGTACTGCAGTCCGGAATGCGCCGCCGCGCGCGCGAACTCGCTGCCCGCTTCCAGGTAGCAGTTCGGGTTCGCCTCTATGACGTAGATCTCGCCGGCGTCCGTGACGCGAAGATCGATGCGGGCGTAGTCCCGCAGCCGCAGTGCGTTGAACGAGTCCACCGCCACCCGCAGCATCGCCTCGGTCAGCTCCTCGCTCACGTCCGTCGGGAACACCGACTTCGTGCCCGCGAACTCCGCGCCGGTCTCGTCTCCGTCGTCACCCCACTTCGCCGCCCAGCTCGCGATGCGCGGCTTGTCCGGCGGGAACCCGGTGAAATCGAGCTCGATCACGGGCAGCGCCTCCGGGCTGGAGTTTCCGAGCACGCCCACGTAGAACTCGCGCCCTTCGATGAACTGCTCCGCGAGGACCGCCGACTTGTATTCCGTCTGCAGCGAGCTCATGGTCTCCAGCAGCTCCTTCACGTCGCGCACGACCGACTTGCCGGTGATGCCGAGCGAGGCGTCCTCCTGCGGCGGCTTGACGATGAGCGGGAACTCGATGTCGCCGGCCCAATCCACGGTGCCGCGGAAAACCGTCGCGAACTTGGGCGTGAGGATCCCGTGGAACGACAGCACCTTCTTCGTCAGCGTCTTGTCGCCCGCCACGATGAGACCCGCCGGACTAGACCCGGTGTAGCGCAGGTCCAGCAGGTTCAGCAGCGCCGCGACGTTGGACTCGAGCGCGCTGCGGCCGCCGAACGACTCGCACAGGTTGAACACCAGGTCGGGCGGTGCCTGCGCCAGCGCGGTCACCACGGGCTGCACCTTGTCGTCCACGACGATCCGCGCCGGCTCGTGCCCGAGGCGCGCCAACGCGTCCTCGATCTGGCCGAGCACAGGGTCCAGCGGATCTTCCAACGCGTCCTTGGTGTGCAGCAGCGTGATCTTCATTCGCTCGGCCGCTCCCCCGTGAAATCGTCCGTGTACCGGTAGTTCATCACGACCGCCGTGCCAAAGGCCGTGAGCTCGATGAGCGTGGACGCCTCGCGTCCCCGCACCGCGAGCCCCAGCTCGTCGGCCCTGTCCGCGATCAGGTCCACGAACTTGCGCACCACCGCCGCCGGCTCGCCGGTCCAGTACGCGACGCGGCTCACTATCTCGCGACGGTGCGATCTGATGAAAGCTCCGGCGCGCTCCTTGTCCGGCATGTCGGCGTGGCTGCCGAACAAAGTGCGCATGTCGCCGTCGAAGACGCGCGGGTCGCTGACCGGAAGCGGATCGTCCATGTCGCGGTAATGCTCGGCGACCGTATACTGCATCGCCGAGACAGGGAGATCGTCTTCGGTGGGCTCGGGGACCTCGGGCTGGTCCGTTCCGACATCGCGCAGAACCTTGTCGACGTACTCCAGCTTCGCGAGCGCGCCCCACCCCTCGTACTCCGCGCGCCAATCAATGCCGGGAGTGAGCCACACCGCGAACGTCTCCGCGAAATCCTCGTCGGGATGCTTCTGCGCGTACCACCCGAGAATGTGGCGCACGTACTGGTGGGTGAACGGATCCGAGCGGTACCGGTCGCGATACGGGCGCGAGTACGGTCCGAACACCTCGTGCCAGTCGGCGCGATCGTACAGGCGGTAGGCGTAGTTGAACGCGTGTCCCGCTTCGTGGCGGAGGAAGCGCATCACGTCGTTCTCGCTCTCGATCTCGAGCGCGAAATCCTCCTCGATTCTGGCCAGACGCGGATCCGCCAGGTAGAACGGAACGCCGATTAGGGGAGTGCCGTCCGGACAGCCCCACTGGTCGCTGAGATAAACCGGGGGCCGGAACGCGAGACCGCGCTGATCGAGCTCGACGTACAGCTGCGTCACGAGCTTCTCCAGCACGGTGCCCTCGAGTGAGAGGCCGATGTCGGAGATCCGCTGGGAGAGGAGCCGCTCGCGCTCGACTTCCCAGTCGCTGTCAGAGGTCACGAGGTCACGTATGGGCAATGGTCATACCGCCCAAGGATGCAAAAAACCCCATCGCTTCGCGCGACGGGGCTCTGGAAGGGGACTCGAAACGGGTCTGCCTGACCCTATTCTATAGTAGTAGTAGGGTCAGGCGGCCCGTACTTTCGCAGGGGCGGCCTCGACCGGCGCGGGCCCCCAGACGTACTCGAGGACTACGGGGACTGGCTCGGACCGCTCGCCGTTGGAGATAACTATCCCGATCGGCTCGAATGCTTCAGATTTGACGCGGGTTCTCTTCATGTGGCCTCGTGGGTTCGTTGTGCGCCCCACATAAAGGCACGGCCGATGCCAGATCGGTCGCCTAAGCTAACTGCCTATAAATCACAGAGTTAGACGAACCTGCCTCGGCCACCCGCTTCGCAAAGTGTCGTAAAAGGACACGCTTATGCCGGCGGATTGTGTCAAAACGTTACGCGACGGCCTTGCGAGCGAGGAAGGTCCGGGCTGTGCCGCTCTCGCGCTCGACGGCCACGGTCCAGCCCGAGTACCGCGCGCGGAGCTCATCGACGGTGAGTGAACCGGTCCCGTTCAGGATGGTCTCGAACAGGTGGACTCCGCCGGCTTTCGTTGCGCCCTGCAACGATTCGATGACGCGCGTCCGGTCGTGGGGTGTTAGCGCCGAGAGGGTGTCGCTGGGGCAGACGACCGCTGTGAGGGGTCCGGGCGACCAGGTGCCGAGGTCCGCCACGCACGCGTCGATGCGCGAGTTGAGTCCGGCGGCGGCCGCGGCGGCGATCACGCGGTCCACGCAATCTTCTTCCTCGTTGATCGCCGTGACTGCGCAGCCGTGCGCGGCGAGATAGATCGCGGCGCGCTCGCATTCGGCGCCGGTGACGAGCACGTGCGTGTCGGATCCCGGTCTGATCTCGCGCACCAGCGGTCCGTCCGGCGCGATGCCCCACGTCTCGGGCTTGCGATACTCGGCGAGGCGCTTGAGGCGCTTGCGCTGCCACGTCGAGTATTTCGGGAGCTTGATTCTGCGCGCGATCAGCCGGTCGACTTCGGCGCACAGCGACAGCTCTTCCGGCTCGTATTGCGCCTGCGAGCGCAGGGCCGCGACGGCTTCGTCGGCGATGCCGAGCAGGAAGTGGCGCGAGACCGAGTCTTTGTAGCGCTCGATTTCGAACTCGACGAAGATCTGATATTCGTGTTTTAGAGAGCGGAGCACTTGCTGGTGCATCGGCGCTTCCGAAAAAGCCAAAGGTAGGAGAGTCCGCTTCTGACGCAAGTAAAATAACGCAAGCAGTAAATCAGTTTGCCATGTTGTCGAGACTACGGACTGAGGCCGCAAGGGTCCTCAGTCCTCAGTCCGCAGTAGATGATGGAGGGCGTCAGTCAACGGCTTGGAGCAGCGCGCCTTTGATGTAGCCAGTCTCCGGAATGGTGATGATCTCGGGGTGGTCGTCCGGCTGGCCCGTCATCGCGCGCAGCGCGAGCGTTCTGCCGGAGTCCGCCGCGGCTTCCCGCAGCATGTCGAAGAAGAGCTCGCGGCCGAGGTGAAAACTGCAGCTCGCCGTGAACAGGTATCCGCCCGGGGCGAGCAGCTTCATCCCGCGCAGGTTGATCTCCTTGTATCCGCGCAGCGCGCCGGTAAGCGACTGCCTGGTCTTGGCGAACGCGGGAGGATCGAGCACGACCGTGTCGTACCGTTCGCCGGCAGCGTCGGCCGCGCGGAGAAAATCGAAAGCGTCGGCCTCCACGAAATCGATGTTGCCGAATCCGTTCAGCTCCGCGTTCTCGCGCGCACGCTCCAGGGCGGGAGCGGAGGAGTCCAGCGCCGTGACGGTATCGGCTCCGCGCGCCAGATGCAGCGCGAACGAGCCGTGATAGCTGAAGCAATCGAGCGCGCGACCGCGCGAGACGCTGCCGATCAGCGCGCGGTTCTCGCGCTGATCGAGAAACGCACCCGTTTTCTGTCCGTCCCATGGCGCGGCGAAATACCGGACGCCGTTCTCCTCCACTTCGATCTGACGCGGGACCTCACCATGCAGTGATTCGACGGCGCGCGGGAGCCCCTCACGGGTGCGAACCGCCCCGTCGTTTCGCGCCAGGATGCCGGCTGGGCTCAGCAGCTGGATCAGTGCGTTCACGATCTCCGCGCGAAAAGTCTCCACCCCCGCGCTCAACAGCTGCACGACGAGGTACTCGCCGTAGCGGTCGCAGATCAGCGACGGGCAGGCGTCCGCCTCTCCGTGCACGATCCGGTAGGCGGTGGCCTGGGAGGTCACGTGAGTGCGCCGCTGTACGGCCTTTCCCAGCCGGCGGTGCCACCACTCCCCGTTTATCTCGGCATGCGCGTCCGCGTCGATCATCCGCAGCGAGATCTCCGATTTCGGGCTCCAGAGCGCGACGCCGAGCGGCCGGCCGTTGGTGGCTGCCACCAGCACGGCGCCCGCCGGCGATTCCGCGCGCTCGAGCACGTCGCTGCGGAAGATCCAGGGATGACCCGCCTCCCAGCGCTTTTCGGCCTTGCGATTGACGGTTACCGAGTCCACGGGCTCAAGTTAGCGCTCCGGGATGGCGATGCAGGTGCTCCGGTTCTTGCATTAGTGGACGTCGAATGCTCCCGATCTTCCAGTTTGCGGTAGGCGCCGCCACAGCCCTGATCGTGATGCGCCAGCGGCGCATCAACAAACAAGCTCTGCGGCTCGGCTCGGCCACGCTCGAGACTCTGTTGAACGCGATAGACGCGAACGACGAGGACACCGGCCGGCACGTGCGCCGCGTGGCGCAGTACGCGCTGGAGCTGGCGGATGCTGCGGGACTCTCGGAGCACGAGAAGCGCAGCGTCGAGCGCGTGGCGCTCTTCCACGACGTCGGCAAGATCCACGAGGCGTTGTTCGACATTCTGCACGACACGAGCAAGCTCTCGCCCGACGCGAGGCAGGCTATCATGACTCATCCCCAGCGAGGGGCGGATGTCCTCGAGCCGTTGTGCGCGTTCTATCCCGATCTCCCGGCTGGCGTCCTGGCGCACCACGAGCGGTGGGACGGGACGGGTTATCCGCGCGGGCGGAAGGGACGCCACATCCCCCAGACGGCGCGAATCGTCGCGATCGTGGATGCGTTCGACGCGATCACGCACCGCCGGAGGTACAGCCGCGCGCGCAGTCTGCGCGATGCGCGGGAAGTGCTGCTGGCGGGGCGCGGCACTCAGTTCGATCCCGATCTGGTGGACCTGTTCCTGTCACCGATGGTGCAGGAGAGCGTTGCCAAGGTCAGGGTGGATTCGGGCCGTCGCGGGAAAGGGCACAATCGCCGTGGCGTGCGCGCGCAATCCGTGCCCGACCTCATCTTCCGATGGCGGCCCGCAAAGCCCGCGCGGCGCTCTCCACGTCCCGGGCCCCGAACAGCGAGCTGAGCACCGCGGCTCCTTGTAGGCCCGGGCAAGCGGCGAGCAGTCCCCGAACGTTCGCCTCGGTGATTCCGCCGATGGCGACCGCGGGGACGGCGGCGAACTGCTGCAGCCGGGCGATCTCCTCGAAGGACAGCGGGGAGCCGGCATCGGCCTTGGACGGCGTAGCGAACGCGGGGCCGATTCCCACGTAGTCCGCGCCGTGCGCAGACGCGACTTCCTCGCCCGAGCCAAGCGAAGCGCCGATGATGAAGGACCGCGGGGCGAGCGCGCGGACCGCGGCTACGGGCAGATCGTCGGAGCCGAGGTGCACGCCGGCGGCACCCGCCATGATCGCGATGTCCGCGCGGTCGTTCACCACCACGGGCACGTGCAGCGCTGCCACCAGCCTTCGGACGACCTCCAGAAGCTCACGCGACGAGGCTTGCTTCGCTCTGACCTGGACCATCGTCGCTCCGCCGCGCGCCGCCGCCGCGACACGGGCGATCCACTCGTCCAGGTCCGCTCCCGGCTCGTCGGTCACGGCGACGAGCCGCAGCGCCTCAGCGCTTACGCGGTCCAGCTGGCTGCGACGGAGTCGTCGCGTTCGATCGCGCGGCGGCCGCGCGCCGGTTGCTGTCGGCGCGCAGCATCGCCCGGATGGCGTTGTGCTCGTCGAGCGTGCGCCGGAATTCGTGATGCCCGTCCGGATATGCCACGAAGTACAGATAGTCCACGCTGTCGGGAAAGAGCGCCGCGCGCAGACTCTCGCCGCCCGGTGACGATATGGGCCCGGGCGGCAGGCCCGGGTACTTGTACGTGTTGTACGGCGAGTCGATCTCCAGATCCTTGAACGTCACGCGCTCCGCGTGTACGCCGCGGGCGTAGTGCACCGTCGGATCGGCTTGCAGCGGCATGCCGATCCTGAGGCGGTTGTGGTACACCGCCGAGATGATCGGCCGCTCCCGCGGGAGGCGCGCTTCCTCCTCGATGATCGACGCGAGCGTCACGATCTGGTGCCTCGTCATCGCCAACTCGGTGAGACGCGCGTTCCACGTGGAGTCCCACTCCTGCTCGAAGCGCCGCACCATCTCGCTTACGGCGAGCCGGGTGTCGGTTCCTTCAGGAAAAGCGTACGTCGCCGGAAAGAGGTAGCCCTCGAGCATCGGCGTCGGCACGCTCAGACGGCGAAGCAACGCGGTGTCTTTCGCCGCGACGATGACGGAATCGCGCGGTACGTCGAGCGCCTTGCCAACGAGGTCGGCGATCTGCGTGAGCGCCAGCCCTTCGGGGATCGTCACGCTGCGAACGAGCCCGCGGCCGCCGACGAGCGCTTTCATGATCTCCGGCCACGGCGTGCCGCGCTTCATCAGGTACGTGCCGGGCTTGAGCGCGCGGTCGTTGCCCGCGATACGCCCGTAGAGCCGGAACCCCGTCGAAGTCGAGATCAGGCGCGCGGACTCGAGCGATTCCGCGGCCACGCGCATGGACGCGCCTTCGGGGATGACGACCCGGATGGGCGGGCCCTCGGGTCGGCTGCACCCGACCGCCAAAGCGAGCAGCAACAGCGCGCGAATCACGACGCACTCTCCCGCGGCGCGGAATCGAGCGCGTACTGCAGCAGGATCGCGGCGGACAGGGAGTCAACGTCGCCTTTCCGGCCGCGCGTGCTCCCGCCGAGCTCGCGCACGGTTCGCAGCGCGGCGGCCGTGGTGAACCGCTCGTCCACCAGCCGCGTCGGCAATCCGGTCCGCTTCTCCAGCTCCAGCGCCAGAGCGCGCACCTCGGCAGTGCGCTCGGTTTCGTTGCCGTCGCCGTCGAGCGGCAGCCCCAGCACGAACTCGCGCACGTGCAGCTCCCGCGCGCGCACCACGATCTCGTTCACGGGCACGCGCTTGCCGCGCCGCCGCGCGATGAATCCGGCGGGCGCCGCGATCATCGCGGACGGGTCGCTGACCGCGATGCCGATCCGCCGCTCGCCATAGTCTATCCCCATCACGCGTCGCTCCTCCACGGCTTCAGCCACCCTGCGCCATCTGCACGAAGAACTCCTTGTTGTCCTTGGTGCGCTTCATTTGCTTGAGCAGAAACTCGATCTGCTCGGCCTCGGGCATGTCCGACAGGAAGTTGCGCAGCAGGAAAACGCGGTTGATCTCGGCCTGTGTGAGCAGCAGCTCTTCTTTCCGGGTCCCGGACTTGAGTATGTCGACGGCGGGAAAAATTCTCCGGTCGGCGATCTTGCGGTCGAGCACCAGCTCCATGTTGCCCGTCCCCTTGAACTCCTCGAAAATCACGTCGTCCATTCGCGAGCCGGTCTCGACGAGCGCGCTCGCGATGATCGTGAGCGAACCGCCTCCTTCGATGTTGCGTGCCATGCCGAAGAAGCGCTTCGGCTTGTGCAGCGCCGTCGCCTCGACGCCGCCCGAGAGGATCTTCCCCGAGTGCGGCGCCACGGTGTTGTGCGCCCGCGCCAGCCGCGTGATGGAGTCGAGCAGAACGACGACGTCGCGCCCGTGCTCCACCAGCCGCTTGGCCTTCTCCAGCACCATGTCGGCGACCTGCACGTGCCTGTCCGCCGCCTCGTCGAACGTCGAGCTGATCACCTCCGCGCGTATCGCGGTCGCGATCATCTCGGTCACCTCTTCGGGCCGCTCGTCTATCAGCAGGACGATTATGGTCACCTCCGGGTGATTTTCCGCGATCGCGTTGGCGATCTTCTCGATCAGGATCGTCTTGCCCGCACGGGGCGGAGCAACGATGAGCCCGCGCTGCCCCTTGCCGATGGGAGCGATGATGTCCACCACCCGCATGCTGAGGTCGCCGTCGGCGGTCTCGAGCCGGAGGCGCTCGTCGGGGTACTTCGGGCGCAGGCTGTCGAACGGGACCCGGTCCTTCGCGCGCTCGGGATCGTCGCCGTTGATCTGCTCGACCTTGAGCAGCGCGAGGTACTTCTCCCACGGCTTCGGCGGCCGCACCTGGCCGTACACGCTGTCGCCGGTCCGCAGATTGAACCGCTTGATCTGCGACGGGGAGACGTAGATGTCGTCTGGTCCCGGGAGATAGTTCCAGTTCTGGCTGCGCAGGAAGCCGTAGCCCTCCGGCAGCAGCTCGATGACGCCGTCGCCGCGCAGCGTGATCTTCGTGTCGAGCAGGCTCTGCTCGATCCGGAAGATCAGCTCCTGCTTGCGCAGGGTGCCGACGTTCAGGATCGCTAGCCCGTCGGCCATCTGTTGGAGCTCCGTTACCGACTTGCGCTTCAAGTCGGAGATGTCCACCTGCGGGGGAGTCGTCGTCATGACGAGCGCGTGGCGCTCAAGGATTCAGGGG
>JBPPMH010000151.1:0-2078 GCA_051305945.1 Gemmatimonadaceae bacterium | reverse complement strand
CGCACGCCCTGCGAGCGCACCAAACTCTCCCGGCAGGTGCGACACCAGTGCATCCACCACACGGGAGAACACTTCCTCCAGCGTTCCGCGGCTTTGCGGATCCGGGGTGGGTCAGGGGTCACCCGGAAGTTGGGCCGATAGTCGCCGTTGACGGGAGCGGAACGCTGGAGGAAGTGTTCTCCCGTGTGGTGGATGCACTGGTGTCGCACCTGCCGGGAGAGTTTGGTGCGCTCGCAGGGCGTGCGGCGGTCGCGGGTTCAGCCCAGGGGGACTGAGAGTGGGAGCAGCGAGGTTCTTTCGGATTGCAGGAGGCGCCCGCGTCATCGCTGTGGGCGCCGTGTTTGTGCTTGCTCTCGCGACCGGCGGCTGGCTTGTACAGCGGGGGACGCGCGACACGCAGTTATCCGCCTACCAGACGGCGCGGCTTTTTGACGAAGTCCGGCAGCACATCGCCCGCGACTTTGTGGACTCGCTGTCCGAGGCGCAGTTGTACAGGAAGGCCGTGGACGGCGTTCTCTACGAGTTGAACGACCCGTATACGCGCTTCCTTTCCGATGACCGCATGGAGCAGCTGGCAGAAACCACTTCCGGGAACTATGCGGGAGTGGGACTTCAAGTGGACATCCGCGACGAGTGGCTGATCGTGATGGCCGCGCTCCCGAACAGCCCCGCCGAGCGCGTCGGTTTTCAGCCTGGCGACCGGATCATCGAGATAGACGGCAGGCCGGCCCAGGGTCTCACGCTCGAGGAGGCTTCCAACGCGCTGCGTGGTGCCGTCGGGACCAGGGTAACGCTGCTCGTGGATCGCGCCGGCGCTGCTGATCAGTTTCGCGTCACGCTGCCGCGTACGCGCGTGCACGTCAGCGCTGTGCGGCGGGCCAAGATGCTCACGAGTGAGGTCGGCTACGTGGAGTTGCGCGCGTTCACCGACTCCACCGTCGTCGAGCTGCAGCGCGCAGTGAACGGGTTGCGCAACCGCGGCATGAAGTCTCTGGTGCTGGATCTGCGCACCAATCCGGGTGGGCTGCTGGAGCAGGGAGTGCGCGTCGCAGACCTGTTCCTGGATCGTGGGTCGCCGATACTCCGCACTCGTGGGCGGTCGCCGGAGGAGTCGAGCGACTACCTGGACAACACACCGCAGGCGTGGCCGGACCTGCCGCTCACCGTTCTCGTCGATGGTCGCAGCGCGAGCGCCACCGAGATCGTGGCCGGCGCGCTTCAGGACCACGACCGCGCCGCGATCGTCGGCACTCCGACGTACGGAAAGGGGAGTGCACAGACGATCTTCCGCCTCGGTGGCGGCGGACTGAAGCTGACAACCGCGCGGTGGTACACCCCGGTGGGCCGGTCGATCATGCGGCGGGTGCCGCGCGAGACCGAGTTCGGGATTCTCGATGAGACACCGCGCGACCGTCCCCGGTACAAGACGCTTGGCGGCCGGACTGTGCATGGGGGCGGAGGTATCGTACCCGATGTTGTAGTTGGTGACACGCTTCCGGACCCGCGCGAAGCGGCACTGAACGCAGCTCTCGCGGGCAAGGCCCAGGCGTTCCGCAGTGCGCTTGCGGACGTGTCTCTCGCTGTGCGCCGGGGCAGGCTGGTGGACGCTCCAGGCTTTCAGGTGACGCAGGAGCTGCACGACATGCTGTACGAGCGCCTGGAGAGCCGTGGTGTGATGATCCCGCGAGTTGTGTTCGACGACGTGGGGCCGGCGGTCTCACGACACCTCGCGTATGAGATTGCGCGCTTTGTGTTCGGCACGGATGCCGAGTTCCAGCGTCGCGCCGCGGACGATCAGGTGCTGCGTGCGGCGCTGCGAATCGCGCACGGCGCGCGCTCACCGGAGGATCCGCTGCGGCGGCTCGCGATGGCGGAACGGGCGGAACTGGGCGGGTGATCGAGCGCGTTTTCATCGTTGGCGCGGGACGGGTCGGACAGGGACTCGCCCGCGCCTTTCGTTTGGGAGGCGTGGATCTCCTTGGCCTCCACGGTCGCCGTCCCCTGGACATGGCGACCAGCAGCGGGCCGGTCCCGCACAGCGTCGGCTCGGCGAACGTCGTGCTGCTGGCCGTTCGTGA
>JBPPMH010000150.1:0-15330 GCA_051305945.1 Gemmatimonadaceae bacterium | reverse complement strand
CAGCACGCGGGCGGCACGCGCATGACGCAGACCGGCATGTCGCTCGGGACCCCGCAGTACATGTCGCCGGAGCAGGCGATGGGCGAGCGCGATGTGGACCATCGCGCGGACATCTACGCTCTCGCGGCGGTGACGTACGAGATGCTCACCGGCGAGCCGCCGTTCAGCGGACCGACGGCGCAGGCGATCGTCGCCAAGGTGATGACCAATGATCCCGTCCCGCTGCGGGAGCTCCGCAAGACGATTCCGCCGCACGTGGAGGCAGCCGTCCTCACTGGCTTGCAGAAGCTGCCGGCCGACAGATTCGCGACGGCCGGCGATCTTCGCGCGGCGCTGACGGATCCGCGCAGTGACGCGGGCGTTCGCGCCGCGGCGGCAACTCAGCCCGCGGCAGGCGCGCTCGTGCAGCGAAAGTGGCTTCTGCCAGCGGCCGCGCTCGCGCTGGTCGCGCTGGGGGCGGCGGCGGCCTGGATCGCGAAGCCGGGGCCGGCATTGGGTCGACCCCCCGTGCAATTCGCTCTTTACATTGATTCGACGCACCAGGCCGGCACCGCTTGCTGCGGCTATCAGGTGGCGATCTCGCCGGATGAAAGAGAGCTCGTTTACGTCGGTATGCACAACGGTACTCGCCAGCTTTACTCGCGGCAGCTGAATGAGCTCGCGGCTCATGCCATCCCCGGCACCGAGGGCGCCCTCGAGGTTTTCTTCTCTCCGGACGGCAACTGGCTCGGATTCAGGACGAGGCGCGGGGCAGGTGGAGGACGGGGAGCCATCGGCGACTATGAGCTGAGAAAAATTCCCGCGCGCGGAGGATCCCCGCTCACGATCGCGACAGTTCAGGGCTTTCCCTTCGGCGCAACGTGGCTGTCCGACGGGACCATCGTTTTTGCGGGAGATGGAAACCTGTACGCAGTCTCGGCGGACGGCGGCACTCCGACGGAGATCGGCGTGCCCGATTCGAGTTACCGGCACCCATCGAGCGTGGCTGGCACCAGCGACGTGCTGTACGCGCGCTTCCGCCCGGATGGGGGTCCGCGAGTCGGTGTGTTGGATGTCCGCAGCGGCACCGAGCATTTTATCACCGACGGCGGCCGGCCGGTGTACAGCGCCGATGGATACCTGACCGTCGCGCGCGGAGGAACGCTCGTCACGCAAAGCTACGAGCCGCGAAGGGGCGCGACGAGCGGCTCACCCCGCACGCTGACTGACAATCTCAGCCGGCCGATCGACTACGACATATCCGCCCGCGGTATGTTGATTTATCAGTCCGGCACCGCTGGCGGAGCGATCGATTTCGTGGAAAACGGGGTCGGGCGAGAGATCACCATCCCGGTGAACGCGAACCATTACGACAGCCCGCGGATCTCTCCCGACGGCCGGCGGCTGGCGGTCGCGATGGGTGGGATCGCGGGCGGCCACCAGATAGTGATCCACGATCTCGAGCGGAACACGACCTTGCGGCTCACGTTCTCCGGGAACAACGAGTTTCTCGCCTGGACTCCGGACGGACGCAGCCTGGTGTACGGCGCCGATTCGCTGGTGAAGATCCAGCCCGCCGACCGCAGTGCACCCGAGCGAGTCCTCCTCTCAGTCAGTCCCCGGCGCGTCTATCAGGTATCTGTCGGCGGCAGGTGGCTCGCCTACGCAGCGCAGGACCCGTCCGATGCGAGCACTTCGGATATTTTCATAGCTTCACTCGATTCATCACGGGCGCAGCCGTACCAGGTCACTCCTTTCAGCGAGATGGCCCCGGCGCTCTCGCCTGACGGCAAATGGCTGGCGTACGTTTCGTACGAGAGCGGCCGCGCTGAGGTGTATGCGAGCGCGGTGCCGGTCGCGGGCGCGCGCGAGGTCATCTCGAACAACGGTGGGCAGGAGCCGGTGTGGAGCCGTGACGGGAAGACACTGTTTTATCGCACGCTCGAAGGAGTTGTCGTGGCGGTCTCGATCACCGGCCAAGCTTCTCCCACAGTCGCCGGCCGTCGTGAGATCTTCCGGTCGTCACACGAGCTCTCCGAGAGCGGCACCGACTACGACGTCCTTCCGGACGGCAAGGGCTTGGTGATGGTACGGTCTGCCCGCGCCGGCGCCCCGATCGTGGTTTTCACCGACGTATTCAGCGACATCTTCCGGGCGGCTCCGTGACCGAGTCAAGCCGCCTGAGCGCGACGCTCGCCGACCGCTATACCATCGAGCGCGAGATCGGCCAGGGCGGAATGGCGACCGTGTACCTCGCCGAGGACGTGAAGCACCACCGCAAGGTCGCGATCAAGGTGCTGCATCCCGAGCTGAGCGCGCTGCTCGGCCCCGAGCGCTTCCTCAAGGAGATCGAGCTCACAGCAAACCTGCAGCACCCGCACATCCTGCCGCTGTTCGATTCGGGAAACGCGGACGGCCACCTCTACTACGTCATGCCGTTCGTCGAGGGAGAGACGCTGCGCCGCAAACTCGAGCGCGAGCAGCAGCTGCCGATCGCCGAGGCGGTCCGAATCGCGACCGACGTCGCCGACGCGCTCGAGTACGCGCACAAGCGCGGCGTGGTGCACCGCGACATCAAGCCGGAGAACATCCTGCTGCATGACGGCCGGCCACAGGTAGCGGATTTTGGAATCGCGCTCGCGGTGCAGCAGGCGGGCGGCACGCGCATGACGCAGACCGGCATGTCGCTTGGCACCCCGCAGTACATGGCGCCGGAGCAGGCGATGGGCGACAAGTCCGTGGACCACCGCGCGGACATCTACGCGCTCGGGGCCGTCACCTACGAGATGCTCGCGGGCGAGCCCCCATTCGTCGGACCAAACTCGCAGGCGGTAGTAGCGAAAGTTCTGACGACGGATCCGATCTCGCTCGCGGTGAAGCGGCGCTCCGTACCGTCGCACGTGGAGGACGCGGTGCTCACGGCGTTGGAGAAAATGCCGGCCGACCGCTTCGCGAGCGCGGCGGAATTCGCTGCCGCGCTCGCCGGCGCCGGCGCGGCGGTTCCCGTGGCGCAGTCCGCGACCGCGCGCCGGAGCGGAGCTGCGCGCGATCTCGCGGTCGGCGGACGCGCGGTCAGCCGGCTCATGCTTGTTGCGGGCGCAACGCTGCTGCTGCTTGCGGCCGCGGCCGCGGGATGGATATCGCGTGCACTCGTCGGCAACTCGGAGCAGTCGGCGCCGGTTCGATTCACCTTTGCGATGGGCGTGCCCGGCGCGGACGACATGCAACTCGCGATCTCACCCGACGGCCGGCACATCGTCCGGCCCGTGATGGACAGCGGCGGCATGCGGCGGCTCGTCACGCGTGACCTGGGCTCTGCCGAGCTCAGCACCATAGCCGGCACCGAAGGCGCGTCGAATCCGGCGTTCTCTCCCGACGGCAGTTGGATCTCGTTCACCGTCGGGCCGCAGAGCATGCTGCGCAAAGTGCCCGCGCGCGGCGGTCCGGCGACCGACATCATCGACTCCACGGGCTCGCATTCCTGGGCGGAGGACGGCGCCATCGTGTACAGCGCGCAAGGCAGGGGCATAGAGCGCGTGGACGCATCCGGCGCCGGGCGAGAGCAACTGACATCGCTGGATACGGCGCGCAGGGAGTTCGGTCACTTCAATCCGCAGGCACTGCCCGGCAATCGCGGCATCATTTACACCAGCTACGCCACACCGTTCTCTCGCACTCGCATTGAAGCATTCGACTTCGCCGAGGGAAGGAAAAAGGTGCTGGTGGAAGGCGCGGTGTTCGGCCGCTACGCGAGCAGTGGCCACCTGCTGTTCATGCGGGACGGCGCCATCTTCGCCGTAAAGTTCGATCCGAAAGCGCTGGAGGTCCGCGGAAGCGCGGTGCCGGTGCAGGATGACGTCGCGTGGGAGCCCACCGGCGGCTTGGGCAGCTTCGCCGTTTCACGGAGCGGCACTCTCGTGTACACCCGTGCGTCCGAGTGGAATGTGGAGCGACGGCTCGTCTGGGTGGATCGCGCCGGCGTGGAGACGGCGGTGCTTCCGCGGCCCGGCGCGTTCGCGGAGCCGCGACTCTCGCCCGACGGCCGCTGGATCGCGCTCACGCTGACCAGCCCGAAGCGCGACGTATGGCTCCTGGAAAGAGCGCGCGGCGTGCTGACGCGGCTCTCCCGGGCCAACGCCGCGGCGTTCAGCCCCGTGTGGATGCCGGACAGCCGCTCGATCGTGTACACGCACGAGGATCCGGTGTACGATCTGCACCGGATTCCGATCGACGGCAGCGGCGGGAATCAGCCGGTGGTCGCCACGCCTCATGACAAGATGGCTTCCAGCGTTTCGCCCGACGGACGGCTGCTCGCCTACACCGTCAGTCAAACCGGCCTGAAGATCTACGTTTATCCGATGCAGGGCGGCGGGCCTCCCAGGCGACTGAGCTCGTCGACCGCGAGCCAGCAGCGCGCCGTCTTCTCTCCATCGGGGCACTGGATCGCATTCGAAGAAGCCAGCAACGAGATCGGGAACGTGTATCTCGCCTCAGCCGACGGTTCCGGCGGCCGCCGCCAGGTTTCGGTGGACGGCGGGTCCGAGCCGCGGTGGACCCGCGGCGGGCGTGAGCTGGTATACCGCCGCGGCGAGACAATGCTCGCCGCACCGGTTGATCCGGCCACTGGTGAGATAGGCAGCCCCGTTGAGCTGTTTCGCCGCCGGCAATATGAGCTCGACGTCGCGACCTTCGGCTACGACGTGACGAGCGACGGCAGTCGCTTCCTCATGGCAGTCCCGGTATTGCGGCCGGGGTCCCAGCCGACCGTCGTGGTATTGCACTGGCTCGACGAGCTGAAGGAAAGGATGGGCCAATGACCGCGCCCGTCGATCGTCTCACGGCCGCGCTCGCTGACCGGTACGCCATCGAGCGCGAGATCGGCATCGGCGGAATGGCGACCGTGTACCTCGCGCGCGACCTCAAGCACGACCGCCTCGTCGCGCTCAAGCTGCTCCGCCCCGAGCTCGGCGCCGTCATCGGCGCGGATCGGTTCCTTGCGGAGATCAAGCTCACGGCGAACCTGCAGCACCCGCACATCCTCCCGCTGTTCGACTCCGGCGCGGTGGACGGGCTGCTGTTCTACGTGATGCCGTACGTCGAAGGCGTGTCGGTGCGCGAGCGACTGAATCGCGAGAAGCAGCTTTCGATCGCGGAGTCGGTCAGGATCGCCACCGAAGTGGCGAGCGCGCTGGACTACGCGCACCGCCGCAACGTGATTCACCGCGACATCAAGCCGGAGAACATCCTGCTGCACGACGGGCAGGCGCTGGTCGCGGATTTCGGGATCGCGCTCGCGGTGAGCACGGCCGGCACGCGCATGACCGAGACCGGGATGTCGCTCGGCACGCCGCACTACATGAGCCCCGAGCAGGCCATGGGCGAGCGCGAGATCACCGCGCGCTCCGACGTGTACGCGCTCGGCGCCGTCACGTACGAGATGCTGGTCGGCGAGCCGCCGTTCACGGGGCCGACTGCGCAGTCCATCGTGGCGAAGGTTCTCACCGAGCAGCCGCGGCCGCTGCTGCCGAAGCGGCACACGATCCCGCGGCACGTCGAGCTGGCCGTGCTCACCGCGCTGGAGAAACTGCCAGCGGACAGGTTCGCGACGGCGGCGGAGTTCTCCAACGCACTCAACAATCCGGGCGCGACCACGGCAGGAACGCGCGCGATCGTTGGCGCTCAGTCCTCGCGCACCGGCTGGCGGCATCCGGCGTTAGTGCCGGCGGCGATGGCGCTTGCCGCGCTTGGCGCCGGATTCGCGGCGGGACGGGTGACAGCGCCGGCCGATGCTTCGTCCACGGTGTCACGGTTCGTCGTATCGACTCCTGCCGATCACCGGCTTGCGGGAACCGGCTTCACGGTCGTCGCGCTGTCACCGGACGGTTCGACGCTGGTGTACGTCGGGCAGAGCTCGCGCGGATTTCAGTTGTACCGAAGGCGGGTGGACGAGCTTACGGCCACGGCGATTCCCGGAACGGAGGGCGCGTTGGCGGCCCTGTATAGCGCCGACGGCCGGTGGATCAGCTACGTCACGGGGGCGGCGGGTCTCAAGAAGATTCCAGCGGAAGGCGGAGCGGTTGTGCCGATCCGCGCCGGCAACCTTTTTCCGCAGGGCGGCGTATGGCTGGACGGCGAACGGATTGCGGTAACCGCACTCGACGGGGCCCTGCACGTCGTCGACGCCGAGGGCAACAGTACGCCGATCGCGTCGCCTGACACGAGCGCCGGAGAGGCGGCGCTGATCGTCACGGACGCCGTTGACAACGGTCGTGCTGTGCTGGTGGTCGCGGCGCCGGGTGCTTCCGTGAGCGGGCGGGCGTATCTCATCGACGTCAAAAGCGGTAAGCGACGGCTGGTCGTGAACCAGATCGTCAATGCTGTCGCTTACAGCAACGGGTATGTGTGTTGGGTCGCGCAGGACGGTACGCTGCTCGGCGCTCCCTTCGATCTCGGAGGCAGCGAGCCCGCAGGCGCGCCCGTCACGCTCGCGCAGCAGGTCCGGCTGTCCGTCGGCGGTCCTCCTCAGTTCGCGGTCTCACAGTCGGGCGCGATCGTATACGTGCCGCAGATGCCGTTCGACCTCATGCTGGTCGATCGCACCGGCCGCGCCGAGCCTGCGGCGGATGTGCAGCGCCGCTTTCACAGCCCGCGAATCTCGCCCGATGGATCGAGAATCGCCGTCGATTTCACGATGCAAGGGAGCCGCGACGTGTGGACGCTCGACCTGCGCGATCGGACACTTACCCGGCTCACCTTCGACAACGATGGTCATGATCCCGTGTGGGATCTAACCGGCCGCCGGATCGGGTATGCTACGGCGCGCAGCGGAATCATCGGGATGTTTCTTCGCAACGCGGACGGCAGTGGCAAGTCGGACTCCGTGCACGTCGGTACGACGGCCCAGACGATTGGCGCGTTCTTACCGTCGGCTCAAAGGATTCTGTCCATAGTCACGGGAGAAGCGGGCAGCTTCGATCTCGCGTTCACTCCGCTCTCGGGGAACCGCAAGGAACAGGTCTTTCTCGGCACTGACTTCAACGAGGGTTACCCGGCTGTTTCGCCCGATGGTCGCTGGTTGGCGTATGTGTCCGACGAATCAGGCCAGAACGAGGTGTACGTCCGCCCGCTCGAAGGCGAAGGTGCAAAGATCCTCGTTTCACAGAATGGAGGATCCGAGCCAGTGTGGGCTCGGAATGGCCGTGAGCTGTATTATCGTGGTTTCGGAATGCAGGGTACCCCTCTCGTCGCCGTGACTCTGCAGACTACGCCGTCATTCCGCGTTGTCGCGCGCAATGAGCTCTTCGACGTCTCCGCGTATGAGTCCGCGATCCCGCATGCCAACTACGACGTCGGTCCGGACGGGCGATTCGCCATGGTCCACCAGGGGAACCTGTCCGAGATGGTAATCATTCAGAACTGGACGGAAGAGGTCAGGCGACGAGGAGCCGCCTCGAAATAGCGCGCCTCAGTCCGTAATCGCGGGCCGGGCGACGGGCGGCGTCTTCTGCGTCGGCGCGCGGCCCACGACGATCGTCACGTTGTCCGTCCCACCCCGCTCCAGCGCGAGGTCGAGCAGCTCGAGCGCCAGCTGCTCCGACCCGCTCATGCGGCTCATCCGCTCCCCGATCTCGGCGTCGGTGACGTGCTTGGTGAGCCCGTCCGAGCAGAACAGCAGCGTCCCGCTGCGCCGCATCTCGATGCAGGTGACCTCCGGCGTCGCCTCCCCGCCGCCGATCGCGCTCGCGAGCACGTTGCGGTACGGCGAGAGCTCCATCCGCTCGGCGGGCAGCACTCCCTTGTCCACGAGATCCTGCGCGATCGTCTGGTCGCGCGTGAGCCGCTGGAGCTCCTTCCCGTCCCAGTAGTAGCCGCGGCTGTCGCCCACTTGTACCACGTACACCCAGGGCCAGATGACGAGGCCTACGGTTAGCGTTGACGCCATCCGCGAGGGCGGAGTGCGCCCGGCCCCGTCGGCCAGCACCGCGTTGTGCGCTTCGCCGATCGCCGTGCGCAGCGAATCCGCCAGCTCGTCGTCCGTCGCTTTTCCGGCCGCGTTATACGACCGCAGCGTACAGGACACGTACCTGGTGAGCGTCTCGGTCGCGAGCTGCGCCGCCTCGCTTCCGAACTCGCCGCCCCCGACGCCGTCGGCCACAATCAGAATCGTCGCGAGCCGCGAGCCGCGCAGCGGCAGCTTGTCCACCTTCGGCAGGCTCGTCTGGTGCACGACCACCTGCGGGTGCACGGTGCAGATGAGGAAATGGTCCTGATTGTTCTGCCGCTGCTTTCCCTGATGCGTCAGCCCGAAGAGATCGAGCTCGTCGTCGCGCGGCCGCGTCAGCTCGGGCGAGACGGGGTTCGCAGGCGGAGGGCGGTCGTCGCAGTGGGCCATGGAAGGGGCGTAAGTAGCTGCTAGCAGCTAGCAGCTAGCAGCTCAGAGAAACCGCGAGACGATGGCACGCCACTGGCTTCCAAGATCTTTCGCTGCTAGCTGCCGGCTGTTAGCTGCGGGAACCGAGAAAAGTCGTGACTGGAACTTCGGGGCGGCCCCCGACAAAGGAAAGCCCCCCCCTCGAACGGGCGGTCGAGACTACTACTTCTGGTAGTCCTAAGCCGTTGAATCGCAGGCACTTACCACGGATGTTCACCATTGATTTAGCCCGTCGAAAATCGTATATTGTGGGGTTCGGCGGATTCCCCTACCGCCTGCCACCTACTCACCCGATTAGATGACCGCGCCCATCACCCGCGAACGCATCCTTCCGCGCCTCATAGACGACGAGATCAAAGAGTCGTTCATCAATTACTCGATGAGCGTCATCGTGTCGCGCGCGCTCCCCGACGTGCGCGACGGGCTCAAGCCCGTGCACCGTCGCGTGCTGTACGCGATGAACGAGCTGGGACTCGTGCCGGGCCGGCCGTACAAGAAATCGGCGACCGTGGTCGGCGACGTGCTCGGCAAGTACCACCCGCACGGCGACTCGTCGGTGTACGACGCGCTCGTGCGCATGGTGCAGGACTTCTCGCTCCGCTATCCGCTGGTGGACGGGCAGGGGAACTTCGGCTCGGTGGACGGCGATCCCGCGGCCGCGTACCGCTACACCGAGGCGCGGCTCACGCGCGTCGCGATGGAGATGCTCGCCGACATAGACAAGAACACCGTAAACTTCACGCCGAACTTCGACGACCGGCTGATGGAGCCGAGCGTGCTGCCGTCGGCGGTGCCGAACCTGCTGGTGAACGGCTCGTCGGGGATCGCGGTCGGAATGGCGACCAACATCCCGCCGCACAACATCCGGGAGGTCGTGAGCGCGCTGGTCGCCCTCATCGAAAACCCCGAGACCGACAACCCGTCACTTCGTAAGCTGATAAAGGGTCCGGATTTCCCGACGGGCGGCTACATCTACGGCCGCGCCGGGATCCGCGACTACCAGGAGACGGGCCGCGGCCGGATCGTGATGCGCGCGCGGGCGGTCATCGAGGAGAAGGAATCTTCAAATAAGTCGCAGATCGTCGTCAACGAGCTGCCGTACCAGGTGAACAAGGCCAAGCTCATCATAGACATGGTCGAGCTGGTGAAGGAAGGGAAGCTCGAGGGAATCTCGGCGCTGCGCGACGAGTCCGACAAGGACGGCATGCGCATCGTGATCGAGCTCAAGCGCGACGCCATTCCGCGGGTGGTGCTGAACCAGCTGTACAAGCACACGTCCATGCAGTCCACGTTCGGCGTGATCATGCTGGCGCTGGTGCCCGACCCGGGCACGGGGCAGCTCGTGCCGAAGATCATGCCGCTGCGCGACGTGCTCATGCACTACATCGAGCACCGGCACACGGTGGTCATCCGCCGCACGCAGTTCGATCTCGACAAGGCGGTCGAGCGCGAACACATCCTCGAGGGGCTCAAGATCGCGGTCGACAACATAGACGCGGTCATCAAGCTCATCCGCGCGGCGGACGACACCGCCACCGCGAGCGCGCAGCTGCAAAAGAAGTTCAAGCTGAGCGAGCGGCAGGCGGAAGCGATCCTCAACATGCGGCTCGCCAAGCTCACCGGCCTCGAAATCGAGAAGCTGGAGGCCGAGCTCAAGGAGGTGCTCGCGACGATCAAGGACCTGCGCGACATCCTGTCGTCCAAGCCCCGCCGGATGAAGATCGTCCGTGAGGAGCTCGAGAAGACCGCCGAGGTGTACGGCGACGAGCGCCGGTCGGAGATCACGAGCGACGAAGGCGAGTTCACGATCGAGGACCTGATCGCCGAAGAGGACATGGTGATCACGATCTCGCACTCGGGCTACATCAAGCGCACGAGCGTGTCCACGTACCGCAAACAGCGGCGCGGCGGACGAGGCTTGAGCGGGCAGGGGCTCAAGGAAGAGGACTTCATCGAGCGGCTGTTCATCGGCTCGACGCACGACTACATCCTGTGCTTCACCGACGACGGCCGCTGCTTCTGGCTCAAGGTGCACGAGCTGCCGCAGGCGGGGCGCGCGGCGCGCGGCAAGCCGATCGTCAACCTGATCAACGTCTCGCCCGAGACGCAGATCAAGTCCATCGTGCCGGTGCGGGCGTTCAGCGACACCGAGTTCCTCCTGTTCTGCACGCGCGACGGCACGGTAAAGAAGACCGCGCTGTCGCAGTACGCCAACCCGCGCGCGAACGGGATCAAGGCGATTAAGATCGAGTCCGGCGACGAGCTGATAGACGTGCAGGTGACGAGCGGCACCAACGACATCGTGCTCGCGACCAAGCACGGGCTGTCCATTCGCTTCCACGAGCAGCAGGTGCGGCAGATGGGCCGCGACACCACCGGCGTGAAGGGCGTCGAGCTGCGGGAGAATGACCATGTCGTGGGGATGGTCGTCATCAAGCGGGAGGCGACCCTGCTCGTCGTGACGGAGCGCGGATTGGGCAAGTGCTCCAACATCGACGACTACCGCGTGCAGAACCGCGGCGGCAAGGGGATCATCACGGTAAACCGCACCGAGAAGACCGGAGACGTCGTGGGCATCATGGAAGTGCTGCCGGAAGACGAGATCATGATCATCACGCGCGGCGGAGTCATCATCCGCTCGCCGGTTTCGCAGATCCGTACCACGGGCCGGATCGCGCAGGGCGTGCGGCTCGTCAATCTCGACGAAGGCGACGTCGTGACCGCGGTCGCGCGCGTGGTGCCGGACGAAGATGGCGAGGACGGCGGCACGGACGACGCCGGTGGTGACGAAGCCGACGAGACAGTAGAGGCCGGCTCCGAGAGCTGATGACGCCTACGGTGAAGACTCCGCAGGAAACGCGCGCGAAGCAGGCGCAGGACGAGACGATCGAAGTCCTGCGCGCGGCGCTCCAGAAGATGGAGACGGAGCTCCACCGGGTGCGCGAAGAAGCGCAGAACAGAGGACATCTCGTGGATATCCTCCACGAGGTCATGGGGAATCTCTCGAGCGACGAGATTTTCCACATGCTCACGCGCCGTTTGGCGCGCGCGCTCGACCTGTCGCAGGCGTCGGTCGTGCTCGCCAAGGCCGGCGACAAAATGGGCATGGTCGCGACCGCATTCGAGGCGCCGTCCCTCGAGAACCTCGAGATCAGGGTGGACCGGTATCCGGAGATCGCGGCCGCGCTGCACGACCAGCGGCCGGTGCTGATTCGCGACATTCATAACAGCCCGTGGTACACCGAGCTGCGCAAGCGCTGGGAGCAGGAGGGCGTGCACGTCTCGGTGAAGTCGGTGATCGCGCTCCCCTTCTACCTGGATGACGACACTTCGGGCGTGTTCCTGCTGCGGCGCGACAATAGCAAGGCCGAGTTCGACGAGGCCGACGTGGAGTTCTCCAACACGGTCGTCGGCAGCGCGCTGGCCGCGATCCGGCGGGCGCACGCGGTGGAGCTCACTCGCGCGGACAACGTGCGGCTCGAGGTCCTGGCGCACACCGACTCGCTGACACAGCTGCTCAACCGCCGCGCGCTCACTCTGCGGCTCGTGGCGGAGATGGACCGCGTGCGCCGGTACGACTCGATGCTGTCGCTGCTGATGGTGGACCTCGACTACTTCAAGTTCATGAACGACACGTACGGCCATCTTGCGGGCGACGAGGTGCTGCACGAGGTCGCGGCTCTGCTCCAGCGCTCGGCGCGCACGGTGGATTTCGTGGCGCGGTACGGCGGCGAGGAGTTCGTGGTGGTCCTGCCCGAAACGACTTCGGCGGGCGCGACGGCGTTTGCCGAGCGCGTGCGGGAGCGGATCGAGCGGCACAGCTTTTTGGGCACCGATCGCGGGGGCGCCAAGCTGACCACCAGCATCGGGGTTGCCACGTTCCCGTCGCCGGGAGTTGATACGGTCGAGACCCTGTTCGCTCGTGCTGACGAAGCATTGTATCGGGCAAAGGAGCAGGGGCGAAATAGGGTCTGCGTGTAACGTGCGCGGCTCCCGGCGTGGGTTGCCGAGGGCTCCTCAGTCGCGCCTACGCTCGCAAACTACGCTCGCTAACACGGCGCTTTGAGGAGCCCTCGGCGAACCCACGCCGGTCCGAGTAATTTGCCGCAGACCATTCTTCGGCCCCGATCATGACTGCAACAAGCCCCGTCCTCCCTGCTCGCCTACTCCTCGCGTTCCCCCTCACTGCACTCATCGCGCTCGGCGCGTGCACGATGGGCGGCGACGATAGTGCGCCTACCACCGACACGTCCGCGGCCACCGCGCCCGTGGTGATGCGCACACCCGTCAATAAGGGCACGTACGGGATGGCGTCCATGACGAAGTGGGCACTGTCGAGCGATCGGAAGAACATCATCGCGGTGGTGGATCCGGCGGGGGTTGAGGCGGAGCCGGTGCCGAACGGGTTTTTCGTCGGCATGGAAGGCAATGGATTCCAGGTGCAGGTGGACAGTGTGTGGGACGTCGCGCCGGCGCCCGACTGGAGCGCGATCGCGTACGGCAGGGCGTACAACCTCATGCACGGCGAGTCGCCGCTCATACCGGACTCGATGTGGGTGAGTCTCAGCCGGCAGACGGGAGTGGATACGGCCACGCTGCGCGCGGCATCGTTCCCGAGCAGCGGGATGTCGTACGCTCGCGCGGTGTCGCGCCCCGCGGTGATCAACGTGCCGCTGGATCCGCGCGCGGCGGGAGCGGCGGACAGCGCGCGGCCGCGGATGTTCACCGTAGGCCCCGGCTGGAGAGTGCGTTGGACGAGCGACGGATCTATTCTCGCCGTGGGCGCCACGCCGCAGCGGGTGCAGGACAACGAGCCGTCGCCGTCGTACGCCGCGCTCGACCCGAAGAGCGGCGTGCTGCACGGCTCGCTCCCCTCGGGCGCGAGGCTGGTGCAGCCCGATTGGAAAAACGGGCCGACGATCGACATCTCGATCCCGGTGGACATGACGACGGCGCCGAGCATTCAGGTCGGCGAGGGCTCGAGCGGAATGATCATAGAGAGCGCGCGCGGGATAATCACGCTCCGTCCGGTCGCGTCCACCGAGGGCGCGCAGCCCATCACCGTGGGACCCGGAATCGCCCTGGCCGCGACGGCCACGGGGCGCTTCATCCTCGCCCTCGCGCCGCGGCAGAAGGCGGGGCAGTACGAGCATCCTGTGGAGCTGGTGGTCTATACCGTCACGCGGTGAGGCTGTGACTAGTCACTAGTCACCACCCAGCTCCCAGGGCCACTCCTTCGGATAGTCCTCCGGCTTCGCCACCGCCGGATTCAACCACTCGATGATCGCCGCGTAGCCGCGGCTGTCCGGATCGTGCCGCAGATAACCGCTGACCACCGCGAGCACGTGGAACCCATTCCGTAGCTGGAACGACAGGGTCGGATCCTGGCACTCCCCGCGCACCACGCACCGCACGTACTCCTCG
This sequence comes from Gemmatimonadaceae bacterium, assembly GCA_051305945.1. Lineage (GTDB taxonomy): Bacteria > Gemmatimonadota > Gemmatimonadetes > Gemmatimonadales > Gemmatimonadaceae > JACDCY01. The sequence goes on along the minus strand of JBPPMH010000150.1, from coordinate 1,496 downwards.
GCCGACATCCGCTCGGCGTACTCGCGGTAGCCGCGTAGCCGAGCACCCGCGCGGATTCGCAGCAGCCCCAGCCGCTCGGCCAGCTCCCGCCGCGCCGCGTACAGCATCTTCCCGATCCCGCGCCGCTGATGGTCGGGGTGCACCATCACCTCGGCGCCGTACAGCGTGCGGCCGTGCTCGGGATCGTGGTTGGAGAAAGTCCCGGCGGCGGTGAACTCGCGCCAATCCATGTGCGACTCGTAATCGTCCCACAGGATCACGAGACTCGCGGCCATCCCCACGACCTTGTCGTCGGGCGTCACCGCCACGAACTGACCCTCGGGAAACACGTCGAGGTGCTGCCAGAGCTGGTCGCTGTTCCACGGCTTCGACTCGGGGTACACCGCGCGCGTGAGCGTCGTGATCCCGGGCAAGTCATGCGCCTCGGTGTTGCGCACACGAATGCCCGCGCTGGCCTCGGTCAAAGCGGGATGATCTCCGGGTTCTCCACCAGCTTCGCCGTGCGCTGGCTGTCGTTCAGCGGGAGTACCGTCCCGGTGTCGCGCGTGTCGAGAATGGTGTTGAGGTTTAGCTCGCCGATCACCATCATCTCCTGATTGGGATTCCCCTCCGCGAGAATGCCGTCGCGCGAGAAGGGGAAATCGCTCGGCGTCAGAATCGACGCCTGGCCGTAGTTCAGCGAGACCGCGGGCACCATCGGCAGCGAGCCGACGGTGCACGAGTGGATCACGTACATCTGGTTCTCGATCGCGCGCGCCTGCGCGCAGTAGCGCACGCGCAGGAATCCCTGCCGGTCGTCAGTGCAGCTCGGCACCACCAGGATGTGCGCGCCCGCGCGCGCGGCGGCACGCGCCATCTCCGGGAACTCCACGTCGTAGCAGATCGCGACGGCGAACCGGCCGAACTCGGCCTCGAATACGTTCAACCGGTGGCTTGGCGCGACTATCCACTCCTCGGACTCGAACCGGGTCATGTGCAGCTTCCCCTGCACGCCGTGCTTGCCCCCGGGCCCGAATACGAAGGAGTGGTTCCGGATCGTCCCCTCGGAATCCTCCACGGGAATCGTTCCCGCGACAATGTAGATGCCGTGCTCGCGCGCCAGCCCGCTCATCATCTCGGTGAAGCGCGGCACCTGGTCCGCGAGATCATTGATCTGCTGCGAGATCGGCCGCTTGATGTCGCCGAGCGTGAGGAGCTGGACGGTGAAGTACTCGGGGAAGACGAGCAGCGAGCACTTGTAATCGGCGGCCGTGCCCACGAGCCCGACCACCTGGTCGCGGAATTGCTCGAAGGTCGTGACCGGCCGGATGAAGTACTGCAGCGATGCAACGCGAACGCGATCCATGTTATCTCCCGATCCGGCGCAGCTCGACCATCATGCACCGGTCCTGCACGACGTCTATCCCGGCGCGCGCGAGTTTCTCCGCCGCTTCGTCGTTGGTAATCCCCATCTGGAACCAGACTGCGCGCGGCTTCTTCGCGATGATGTCGTCCAC
>JBPPMH010000149.1:0-6740 GCA_051305945.1 Gemmatimonadaceae bacterium | reverse complement strand
CGCTCGCCGCCGCGCGCAAGCACTCCGTGCCGGTGCTGAGCGAGGTGGACGTTGCGTTGCGCGCGCTGGGCCGGTCGCGGGTGATCGCGGTCACCGGCACCAACGGCAAGTCCACCGCGACGGCGATGATCGGCGGCATCCTCGCCGGGCTCGGTGCCGACGCCGAGATCGCGGGCAACATCGGACGTCCTCTGTCGGAGGTGGCGCTCCTCCCGGACACGCCGGGGTGGATCGCGCTCGAGCTGTCGTCGTTTCAGCTCCATGACACGCCGTCGCTCTCGCCGGCCGTCGGGTTGCTCACCAACCTTTCGGCCGACCATCTCGACCGGTACGCGAATGTCGGCGAGTACTACGCCGACAAGGCGCTGCTCTTTCGCGGCGCTGGCGCTGAGTCTGTGTGGGTGAGCAACGCGGACGACGCCGACAGCGCGCGCATGACGGCTGGCGTGGCCGGCCGGCATTTTCGCTTCTCTCTGGTGAAGCGGGCGGACGCGTGGCTCGACGCCGAAGCCGGCGTGCTGCGTTTGGGCGACGACGAGCTGATGCCGCGCGGCGATCTGCCGCTGCTAGGGAAGCACAACGTCGCCAACGCGCTCGCGGCCGCGCTGGCGGTGAGCGCCGCGGACGAATCGTTCGCCGGCCCCGGCGCCCGCGAACGGATCGCGCGGGCGTTGCGTAACTTCCGGTCGCTGAGTCATCGTCTCGAGCTGCTGGGAGAATCTCGCGGAGTGCATTGGATCAACGACTCGAAAGCCACGAACGTGGGCGCGACGCTGGTGGCTTTGCAGGCCATGGAGCGCCCGACCGTGCTGCTGCTCGGCGGCCGGCACAAGGGCGAGCCGTACGCGCCGCTGCTCGATGAGATCCGGCGGACGGTGAAGCACGTGATCGCGTACGGCGAGGCGGCGCCGCTGATCGCGGGCGAGCTGGCGGGCCTGGCCGATGTGCGCACGCTCGGCGATTCATTCGAGGAGGTCGTGGCCGAAGCGCGGAGGTCGGCGGGGCCGGGCGACGCCGTGCTGCTGTCGCCCGCGTGCTCGAGCTACGACATGTTCGCGAGCTACGAGGAGCGCGGGGACCGGTTCAGGCAGCTCGCGCCGGCGGAGAGCGAGTGAGCGAAGCAGTGGATACCACGTATCGCTGGCGCATCGGCATCGAGGGCCGGGTGCTGGTCGTGCTGATGTGGGTGCTGCTCACGATCGGCCTGGCGACCGTGTACAGCGCGAGCTCGATCACGGCGGAGCAGATGGGCCGCGGCCACGCGTTCTTTCTCCTGCGGCAGGTGACGGGCGTGATCGCCGGGCTCGTCGTGTTCGCGGTCGCCGCGAAGGTGGACGCTGAGCGGTGGTACGGCTGGGCGTGGCGGCTCATGGTGCTGTCGCTGGCTCTGCTACTGATCGTGATTCTTCCGGGCACGGAGTCCATCGCGCCGAGGATCAACGGGTCGCGTCGGTTCCTGGTGGGTGGGTCTTTTCAGCCGTCGGAGCTGGGCAAGCTCGCGGTGATCGTGTGGACCGCGATGCTCCTGGTGAAGAAGGGCGACATGATGCGCCGCCTCACCAAGGGGCTGCTGCCGTTTCTCCTCGTGCTCGCCGGGCTCAACGTGCTGGTCGCGCTCGAGCCCGACCTGTCCGTCGCGCTGATGTACACGCTCATCATGGGGATCGTCCTGTTCGCTGGCGGCGTGCGGATCGGGCACTTCGTCGCATTGCTCATACTCGTCATCCCGCTCGCCTGGCAGCAGATCGAGCGGCTGAACTACGTGCTGCTCCGGATGGTGTCCTTCTTCGATCCCGGAGCGGGTCTCGCCGAAACGGGCTATCAGCAGACGCAGTCGCTCATCGCGGTCGGGTCAGGCGGCGCGCTCGGCGTTGGGTTCGGCGAAGGGCGGCAGCAGTACGGGTTTCTGCCGTACGCATACGACGACTTCGTCGCCGGGAACATCGGCGAGGAGTGGGGCTTCCTCGGATTGGCGGTGGTGATCCTCGCGTTCATGCTGTACGGGGTCCTCGGCTTCCGGATAGCGCGGCTCGCGCGGACGCAGTTCCAGAAGCTGGTGGCGGTCGGCATCACGGCGACCGTGATCATCACGGCGTACCTGCACATCGGCGTCGCCATCGGCATGCTCCCGACGACAGGGCTGACCCTGCCGTTCATCTCGTACGGCCGGTCGAACCTCGTGATGACGATGCTGATGACCGGGATTCTGGTGAACATCGCGAGCACGCACGAGCGCGTCATCGGCGCGGCCGCGACCGACCCGCTCGCGCCGGTTCCGGCTTGAGGGTCTTCGTAGCGGGCGGCGGCACCGGCGGTCATCTCTATCCCGGGCTCGCGATCGCGCGCGCGCTGGTCGCGGCGAACCCGGAAGTGCGGCCGTTCTTCATCGGCGCCCGGCGCGGAGTGGAGAAGGAGGTGCTGCCGAAGACCGAGTTTCCATTCGTCCTGCTGGACCTCCACCCGCTGTACCGCTCGCAGATATGGAAGAGCTGGCGAACCGTTGTCGGCGGTGTGAAAGCATGGCTGGCCATCGGGCGGCTCGCGCGAGAGGAGCGGCCGCGCGTCATCGTCGGCACCGGAGGGTACGCGTCGGTCATCGCGCTCGCGTACGGCGCGGCGCGCGGAATTCCGCTGGTGCTGCAGGAGCAGAACAGCTACCCGGGGATCGCGACGCGCGTGTTCAGCCGGTTCGCGCGCCAGATACACCTCGGCTTCCCGGAGGCGCGCAGGTATCTGAAGCCGCGCGCGGATGCCGTCGTGCTCGAGAGCGGAAACCCGATTCAGCCCCCGCCGGGGATGCGCCCCGCGCGCGACGTGGCGAAGCAGGGATGGGGATTTCCCGGGAACGCGCGCGTTCTGCTCGTGTTCGGCGGGAGCCAGGGCGCGCTCGCCGTCAACGAGGTCGTCGCAGCGTGGGTTCGCGCGGGCGTCCCTGACGGCGTGCACGTGATCTGGGCGACGGGTCGCGGCTCGTTCGAGCGGTACGCGTCGCTCGAGAGCGAGCGCGTGCGCGTCCGGGACTACATCGCGCCCATGGAATCCGCGTACGCCGCCGCGGACGCGGCGCTCGCGCGCGCGGGCGCGATGTCCACCGCCGAGCTGGCCGCGTGGGGGATCCCGATGATTCTGGTGCCGCTGCCGACCGCCGCCGCCGACCACCAGACGACCAACGCCCGCGCGCTCGAGGCCGCTGGTGCCGCGACCGTGATCGTCCAGCGTGATCTCACTCCGGAGCGGCTCGACGCCGAGGTGCGCGCGGTGTTCGAATCAGCTGGGCGGCTCGAGCGGATGTCGGAAAGCGTGCTCGCCCGGGCCCGGCCGCGCGCGGCCGACGAGATTGCCGCGCAGATTCTGTCGCTGATGGCTTCGCGCTAGAGCAGCTCCAGCCAGGCAATGGCAAGGAGCGTTGTGGCCCAGAAGCCGAACATCCATCGGAGCTGCGTCCTGAACGCTCGGTGCATTTCGGTTCGTAGCGCCGCTGTATGGCTAGGCTCTCTGGCAAGGAAGGTCACAATCGTAGCTTACTATCCGAATGCCGCGACATCAACTCGGCGCTATCATGGACGGATCGTTGCGAGGGTCCAACCCGGCCTGCGTCAATCATCTCAAGCCACTTCGCCATATCCAGTGACACTACGCGATACCACTGATCCACGGCCCATCCATTTCATGGGGATCGCCGGCGCGGGGATGTCCGCGCTCGCGGAGCTGTTCGTCATGCGCGGCATCGCCATCACCGGGTGCGACGCGGACGCTGCCGGCGCGGAGCGCCTGCAAGCGGAGGGGATGACTGTCGAGGCAGGGCACGATCCCGCCCACGTCGCCAAGGCGCGCGCCGTGGTAGTGACGTCGGCCGTGAGAAAGGACCACCCCGAGCTGCTCCGGGCCAGGGAGCTGGGCATCCCGGTAGTGCGGCGCGCCGAAGCGCTGGCCCAGGCCGTGGACGGCAGCGACGTCGTCGCCATCGCCGGCACGCACGGCAAGACGTCCACAACCGTGCTGGCGACCGAGGCGCTCGCGTCCGCGGGACTGGCCCCGACCGGATTGGCCGGCGCCCGCGTCACCGATTGGGGAGGGAACATGCTCGCAGGCGACGACCGCCTGTTCGTTGTCGAAGCCGACGAGTTCGACCGCTCGTTCCTCGCGCTTCGCCCCACGGTCGCGGTGGTCACGAACATGGAGGCCGATCATCTGGACACGTATTCCGGCATCGACGACATCCGTGCCGCGTTCTCGCAGTTCGCCTGCCGGGCGCGGGCTATCGTGGTGTGCGCGGACGACGAAGGCGCGGCGTCCATCCCGCTGCCGGCGACTGCCGAGGTTGTCCGGTACGGGATCGGGTCGGCGCATGCGCGGCTCGTTGCGACGGACCTGCGCGAGAGCCCGGCCGGCTCCGTCTTCCACGTGATGTACGACGGCGTGCCACTCGGCGAGGTCGAGCTGTGCATGCCAGGCAGGCACAACGTGCTGAACGCCCTCGCCGCGATCGCGAGCGGGCTGGTGCTCGGCGCGACGGTCGAGCAGATGCGCCCGGGGCTGGCCAGGTGCGGCGGCGCCGACCGCCGTTTTCAGCGAGTGGGGGAAGCGCGCGGCGTCACGGTCGTGGACGACTACGCGCACCATCCCACCGAGATCCGCGCCACGCTCCAGGCGGCGCGCGCGTCCTATCCTGGCGCGCGGCTCGTAATCGCGTTCCAGCCGCACCTTTTTTCGCGGACGCGGGACTTCGCGACGCAATTCGCCGACGCTCTGGCGGGCGCGGACGTGCTCTTTCTCGCGGACATCTATCCTTCGCGCGAGCAGGCGATCGCGGGCGTGACGTCGGATCTCATCGCGGAGCCGCTGCGCGACAAGGGACGCGCTCCGGCCTGGGAAGGCCCGCGTTCTTCGCTCGCGGGCGCTCTCGCGGCAGCCGTGCGTCCCGGCGACGTGGTGATCACGGTCGGCGCGGGCGACGTGACGTTGACCGCGCGCGAGCTGCTCGATCTCCTGAGTGCCGGCAAGTGAGCGTCCGCGAGCGGCTGCGGCGCCCGGGCTGGAAGATCATCGGCTTCGTGCTGCTCGTGGTGTTCATCATGGTGGCGGCGCGCTTCACCAGCCAGGTCATCGCCGAGCTTTCCTTCTTCAGCGTGCGCGCCGTGGACGTGCGCGGGCTTCGCTACCTGTCGGAGGATGATGTGGTGGCGCGGCTGCGCGTGGACACGCTCCAGTCCGTCTGGCAGGACCTCTCGCTTCTTCGCCGCCGGGTGCTGGGACATCCGCAGATCCGCGACGTCTCCATGACCCGGCGTCTGCCCGGGACGCTCGTCGTGACCATCATCGAGAACCTTCCCGTGGCATTGGTTTCCGCCGCGCGCGGGCTGCAGCCGTACGCCGGCAGTGGCCGCGCGCTGCCGATCGACCCGGCGCGGGCGGCGCTCGCGCTGCCGGTGATTTTTACCCCGGATCCGAGGCTGCTGGCGGCGCTGGATCGCGTCCGGCGGGAGCAGCCGGCGTTCTTCGCCCGCATCAGCGAGGCCGCGCGGGACGACGCGGGCGATCTCGTCCTCGGAGTGGATGGATTCAGGGTGCGCGCACCGCTAGGGGTGTCCGCTGATGGACTGACCGATATCTTTCCCGTAGAATTTGATCTCGCGCGGCGCGGACTTCTCATCGCCGAGCTCGACCTTCGCTATCGCGACCAGGTAATCGCAAGAATTCAATGAATCTCGAGCGCATAGTCGCCGGTCTCGACATAGGATCCGCCAAGACGACTGCCATCATCGGAGAGGCGGTGGGCGAGAGCCGCCGCTCCACGATCAAGATCCTCGGCGTCGGGCAGGCGCGCACGACGGGACTGCGCCGCGGAATCGTCTCCGACATCGAGGAGACCACGCGCTCCATCAAGAAGGCCATGCAGGACGCCGAGCGGATGGCAGGGGCGCAGGTGGATTCGGTGTACGCGGGAATCGCCGGTGAGCACGTCCGGGCGATGACCAGCAAGGGGATCGTCGCGGTGAATGGCGACGAGATCACCAAGGCCGACGTGGACCGCGCGAACGAAGTGGCGCGCGCGCAGCCGATCCCGCAGGACCGCGAGCTGCTGCACGCGATCCCGCAGGAATACACCGTGGACAAGAACCAGGGGATTCGCGATCCCGTGGGGATGATCGGCACGCGGCTCGAGACCGAGATGTACCTGGTGACGATCGGCAGCTCTCCGGCGATGAATCTGCGGCGGTCGGTGGAGCGGGCAGGGTATCGCGTGCGCGAGCTGGTGCTGGAGCCGCTGGCGAGCGCGCTCGCCGTGCTGACCGAGGACGAACGGGAGCTGGGTGTGTCGCTGGTGGAGCTTGGCGCCGGCACGACCGACATCGCGATTTTTCATGAGGGGAAGATCCGCCATCTCGCGACCATCAATTACGGCGGCAACAGCGTCACCAGCGACATCGTGCACGGGCTCGGCGTGACGCAGGCGGATGCGGAGAAGCTGAAGGAGCGGCATGGGTGCGCGTACGAGCCGCTGGTGGATCCGTCGGACGTGATCTCGCTGCCGAGCACAGTGGCGCAGGGTGACAGGCAGATACCGCGGGAGCTGTTGGCGCACATCATTCACCAGCGGATGGACGAGATCTTCAATCTCGTGCAGCAGGAGATCACCAACGCCGGCTACGTGAATCGTTTGAGCGGCGGGTTGGTGATGACTGGCGGCGCATCAGCGGTTGCTGGCATTGCGGAGCTTGCCGCGGACGTGTTCGGGA
>JBPPMH010000148.1:0-3582 GCA_051305945.1 Gemmatimonadaceae bacterium | reverse complement strand
TTTGGAGATGGCAGGACTACTCGGTGTGATCGCCGTGAAGCAGGGACGCATCGCAGACGCGGCTGCACATGAAACGCGCCTCCAGGCGATGCAGGAAGCGTGTCGGTTCGGGGAAACCTCGTACTGGCGCGCCGCCATCGCCGCGCAGCGCGGCGAACATGCGCGCGCAGTGGATCTGCTTCGTCAGTCCTTCGCAGAGGGTAAGCGATTCACCACCAACCTCCACATCGCGTCAGAGCTCGAGCCATTGCGCGGCAACGCGGCGTTCGACGCACTGCTTCGGCCGAGGTAGCAAAGCTTGAACGAGAAGTGCGGGCGGTTCCCGTCGGCTGGAACAGCGAGAAATCCCTTACCCGAGACCGTTTCCTTATGCGCCATTCCCGGATCCTTTACAGCTTATCACTCGTATTTTTGGCCACTGCCTGTGCCGTCCCCGGCGGCCGGACGGTTCCTCAGGCTCGGACAGCGCTGGCGATCACGGGCGTCACCGTAATCGATGTCGAAACCGGGGCGCGCCGTCCGAATCAGACGGTCGTCACCGCGGGCAATCGCATCGCAGCCATCGGTTCGAAGTCGAGCGTTAAAATCCCCGCAGGCGCCACGGTCATCGACGGACGCGGCAAGTTCCTCATCCCGGGTTTGTGGGACATGCACACGCATCTCAACTCCGGCCCCCTCGACAGCGCCACGACGCTTCCATCATACGTGGCCAATGGCGTGACGGGCATTCGCGAGTTGTGGGGCGATGCCCCCGGAGTGATGGCCGACTCCGCGGCGGGGATCACGCAGTTGCAGTGGACACAGCGCCTTCGCCGGATCATTGCTGAAGGCCGTGCCGTGGGTCCGCGCATTGTTATCGGCAGCGCGCCGCTCGACGGGCCATTCGGGCCCGACGGATTTCTGCACGTGGTGCGAACGCCTGACGAAGCCACGCGCATAGTCGACGAATCCGCAGCGCGTGGCGTGGACGCGATCGTCATTTACCGATTCCTGAATCCTGCTGCATATGCAGCGACAGCGGCGGCCGCGCGGCGGCACGGCCTCCCCGTCGCCGGGGGCGCTCCGATCGCGGGAACGTTTGAGGAGTTCGCAGCAGCCGGCCACCGCAGCCGCGACGGCTACATGGAGTGGGAGCTCGCCTGCTCCGCCGTCGGCGATTCGGTACGCGCAGCACTGCGCACCAAGGCCGCGCGAGATGCCGCGATCCCTGCCGGCGATGCGGCAGAGGACACGGTGAACACGCTCTTCCGGATGTACCGGGGGGCACACTCGCGCTTGTTTGACACGTTCGACCGGCCGCGTTGTGAGCGGATCGCGCGAGCGGTTGCGCAGGGTGACGTGTGGCAGACGCCGCGGCTGGTCTACGGAAAGCCGCAGGCAAGCGGCGGCACCAGTGGCGCGACGGCTGCCCCTTACCTGCCCAAGGGGGAGCGTGAGGCGTGGGAGTCGCGCGTCGCGCAGGTCGCACGCGACAGCGCCGGCAGGATGAGCCGGAGTGCGATACGGGAGCGTGAGATCTTCCGGATCCTGCATGATGCCGGCATTCCGTTAGTGGTGGGCACTGAGTCGTACTTCGGCAGTCCCGCGACCTGGGGCTTCAGCGTTCACGACGAGCTGGTGGAGCTCGTGGCGATCGGCCTCACTCCGGCGGAGGCACTGCGCGCCGGAACGCTCGAGCCCGCGCGCGTGATGAATGCTACGGATTCGCTCGGCACGTTGGCGCCGGGCAAGCTCGCCGATCTCGTGCTGCTCGATGCCGACCCGCTGTCCGACATCCGCAACACCCGTCGGGTGCACGCAGTGGTGTTGAACGGCCGCCTGCTCGACCGCGCTGCGCTCGACGCGATCCTGGAGGACGTGCGCCGGGTGGCGGAGAACGCAGCACCCGAACCATGAACCGCCCGGAATGAATCACGGTCGCAGCTGGAGCTCGCTCACATGATGGCGCACGGCGTGCGCTGATCACTCACAATGCTGCTCGCCCAACGTCCACATCTCCTGAGGATGCCAGCCTGATGGAGCGACGCGATTTTCTCAAGTTCTCCGCACTCGGTGCGGCAGGTGGGCTCTGGCCCGGGATCCATCCTGGTGCCACTGACGCGCTCAAGGCGATGGCGACCGCCACGTTGCTTCCCGATGTGACCGAATCTGCTACGGACGAAGCATTCTGGCGCAGGATCCGCGCGCTCTACACGCCGCCGACCGACTACCTCGACTTCGATCACGCGAACACCTCGCCCACTTCGACACCGGTGTTCGACGCATTCGCCGAGCGCTCGCGGTGGGTGAGCCATGCGCCGGCGGAGCGCGTTTTCGGCACGATATGGGGCGACGAGGATGCGGGAGCGTATCCGGCACTCGCGACCCTGCTGGGCACGCAGCTCGAGCGGGTGGCGTTCATGGGCAACTCGACCACCGCGCTGAACACGATCCTGCATGGTTTCCCGCTCGAGCGTGGCGACGAGATCCTCGTCACCAATCATGAGTATCCCGACATGGTCGAGACCATCCTGCAGCGTTCGCGCCGGGAAGGAATCTCCATGCGCATCGTTCCTGTGCCGGGTCCGCACGAAAGCCGGCTGACGTTGGTGGATCGGGTTGCCGCAGCCATCTCGCCGCGCACGAAGCTGCTGCTCATCTCGCACGTGAGCGCCTGGTCGGGCGAGATCCTGCCGGTGGCCGAAGTCACGGCGGTCGCGCGGGACCGCGGTGTCGCTGTGCTCGTCGACGCGGCGCAGAGCGTGGGAATGCTCGACGTGAGCTTCGATGCCATCGGGTGCGACTTTCTGTCGACGTCGCTGCACAAGTGGCTCGGCGCGCCGCTCGCCGCAGGCGCGCTGGTCATGCGGGCCGAGCACGTGGAGCGTGTCTGGCCCCTGCATCCCCCATCCTGGGACACCACGCAGTACCCGATGACGCGCTTCCAGTGGGCGGGCACTATCAGCAGCGCGGCGCCGGCGGCCATCGTGGAGGCGATCGACTTCCAGCGCGTGCTGGGCGCAGACCGGAAGCGCGCGCGTACCCGGTACCTGGGTGATTATTGGCAGTCGCGACTCTCCGCGGTGCCGAAGATTCAGCTGCTCACGCCGAGCGATCCGTCGCGCTCGTTCGGCGTTGCGTCGTTCATGGTGGACGGCATCCCCTCCGACGAACTCGCGAAGCACTTGCGGCAACGGAAGGGACTTCTGGTGAACAGCAAGGCAGGCCGCCACTCGCCCTTCGCCAACGCAGTGCGCGTGTCGCCGGGCCCATACACGACTCCTGGTGAGCTCGATCGCCTGGTGGCGGCGGTCGTTGAGGTGGCGCGATCGGGAATACCTGACTCTGAGTGATTGGACACATGATGCATATTCACAAATTGCTACACGATGGACGTGCTCACGTCCACCGGTTTCATCGTACGCCGCTCGTAGTGGAGGCGGCATCGTGAGTGCGCACGCCGCGCGTTTTCGTTTCGCCTCGTAGTATCACGCAGGGCGGAATTCCTCAAACCAAGGAGATTGGACGTGAGCGTGATCTGGCCCTTGAGCACCGGTTTCTCCACCGTCGGGCGCTTCAACAGCGGGCGCACTGGTAGTCCAG
>JBPPMH010000147.1:0-2550 GCA_051305945.1 Gemmatimonadaceae bacterium | reverse complement strand
GGTGCCAAAGCGGCGTGCCGTCAGATCGCGAACCCTGATGGCGACTTTATAGACGCCCGTTGCGCTGTCCGCGTCGATTTCGAGCGGCACGCTGGCGCGGCCCGTGGGCAGCGCGAGATCCTTGACTTCCTGCAGCACCGAGCCATCCGGCGCGTAAACGACGACGTTGACGGTGCAGCCACCCGCATCCTCCTTCGAGCAGCCCGTCGTGCGCACGACGGCAGCCACGGGTCCGCCGCGCGCGACTTCCGATCTGTGCTCGATCGTGCCGGTCGCCGACGCCAGCTGCTTTGCCAGATCCGCGGGCGGCAACGTCGAAATGAGCACCTCCCATTGCAGCGACTGCTGCGCGGACGCGCCTGGCACGAACGCCATGGCAAGGGCGGTGGCGATGAGGGTGGTCTTCATTGGTAGATCCTACTTGTTGGCGAGCCGGAAGTGTCCGGCCGCGTGTGGGTAAGACCCCCGTTCAAACCGTGCATGCGGATTTCCCGCACACGGCTTACCAGGTGATCGTTCAAATCGCCGCATTACACGCTCCCCGGATACTGAATGGTCCCGCGCAAACGACAGAGCCCCAAGGCTTCGAAGAAGGGACGGCGCCAGACTTCCGCCTGACCGGCGCGAGGACGACCGCCCGCGCGTTGCAGGAGCAAGGCGCGGAGCCGGTCCTCGACATAGCGATCCAGATGGATGAATTTGGTCGCCGCGTTGCCCGTGCGAAAGTACTGCCCCCAGCCGCGGACCACGGCATTGACATCCGTAATGACGCGACGGATGTCCTCGTGGCACCGCGACCGGCCGGTCAGCCCCCGCACCCGGGCGCGCACTCGCGTCATGGCGCGCTGAGACGGCCACCGCTGCAGGTAGAAGACGCGGCGACGCGTCCGTGCCCACTGCGGCCCACTCATGCGCTTGCGCAAGTGACACCCGAGGAAATCGAAGCCCTCGCGTCCGCGCGAGAGGTCGACCGTCCTCGTCTTCTCCGGATGCAGCTCGAGCCCGAGACGCGTGAGCACCGCGCTCACCCGTCGTCGCGCTTCTTCGACCTGCGACTCCGTGTCACACATGACCACAAAGTCGTCGGCGTAGCGGATCAGTGACCCCAGATGGGCGCACCGGTCTTCCCACACCCGGTCGAGGACATGCAGGTAGATGTTCGAGAGCAACGGCGAGATCACGCCGCCCTGCGGCGTACCGCTGCCCGTGGACGACCAATGGCCGGCCTCCATCACACCCGCCGCAAGCCACTGCCGTAGCAGCTTCAGCACCCGCCGATCCGAGATGCGTTGCCCGACCAGCACCAGCAATTTGGTGTGGTCGATGCTGCCGAAGTAGTCGCGGATATCCGCATCCAGCACATGGTTGCCGCCGCGCGCCCCGTGCACGCGCAGCGTTTCCAAGGCCTGCGTGGCGCTCCGCTTCGGCCGGAATCCATACGACGAGCCCCGAAAGTCGGCCTCGAAGATCGGCTCCAGCACGAGCGTGGCGGCCATCTGCACCACTCGGTCTCGGATCGTGGGAATGCCGAGCGGCCGCTGCCGGCCATCGGCCTTCGGGATATATCGCCGCAGAACCGGCTGCGGACGATACGTGCCTGCGCGCAGCAGGACTCCGAGCTCTGACAACAGGCGCTCGACGCCATACTGCTCGATCTCGACCAGCGTCTCTCGATCGACCCCGGCCGACCCGCGGTTCCGTTTCACACGCTGCCACGCCTCCCAGAGGATGTCAGGCCTCCAGATCCGATCCATCAGGGCGTGAAAGCGTCGCTTCGGGGATCGCTTGGCGGCGACCCAGAGCTGGCGTTGCAAGTGGCGCACTTTGTCGATGGGCGGAGGCCCACCGGGGTGATTGGAACCGGACCTGCCGGTCATGCCCTCGCGCGTGCTTGCGCCCCCAACGTGACCACCGTAGGGACCCTTCGCTCCCCTCGCGTTGTTCGTCGCGAGGCTCGACGCTACTACGATCCCCTCGGACGCCCGCTGCGCACGGCCCGCTTTCACCATCGGCTTATACGGGTCGCGCTACCTTGACCAGGCGGCGCAGACGGGCCTCTCGTGTTCCGCTCGCCTCCCTGCACGCGTGCTGCGCCCCATACCCCGCCGAGACCTGCCGTACGTACACCTCCGGACAGGGGTACGGCAGACATGGCCTTCGCCGCGACATGACCGGCTCGGCTCTCGGGTTGTAAATGTGACGAGGCTGCAGGCTTCACTTGATGTTGCGGCCCGCGTGCTGGCTTCCTCCGAAGAGGCTCTTGACACCCCGCTCGGGCCACGGGGATCTCTCCCAATGCCTGGGGTCTGCTACTCGGCGCTCCGGCGCTTACCGAGGCGGGACTTACACCCGCTGGAGACGAACAGCGTAAGGCAGGTGATACTTGACCTGCTTCGTCACGACGCACCATGAGGTCATTGTAGGAAGAGGCTCAGAAACCCACAACTGAGCTTGCGGATGAGCTCACGGCCGCGCGACCAGGCGCCGATAGTCAGAGCAGCGCGTATCCAGGAGTCATGCCCATGCCAGACACCGCCACAGACCGCCGGA
>JBPPMH010000146.1:0-3877 GCA_051305945.1 Gemmatimonadaceae bacterium | reverse complement strand
GGCGACACACTCGTCGTGAAGCATCCCGTGAACATCGGCAAGGTCATCGCGACGATCAGGATTGATACGCCTGCCGTGATCTCGCTTCGTCCAGGAAACGTGACGGCGACCGAGAACGTGCGCGCGGTGCGCGTTGAAACCGTGCAAGCTGTGGGTGATCCGGGGGCGTCGCGGACGAAGGTGAAGGAGATGCGGACGGGACAGTCCAGCAAGCTCGACCTCGGCGAGGCGCCGGTCGTCATTGCAGGCGGCCGCGGACTCAAGTCACAGGAGAACTTCCGGCTCGTGGAGGAACTCGCCGATGCTTTCGGCAATGCGGCGATCGGCGCAACGCGGGCCGTGTGCGACGACGGCTGGCGGCCGCACGCGGAGCAGATCGGGCAGACCGGGCGCTGGGTAAACCCTGACCTGTACATAGCGGTCGGGATCAGCGGCGCAATTCAGCACCTTGCGGGAATGCGCGCATCGAAGACGATCGTAGCGATCAACAAGGACAAGGAAGCTCCGATCTTCAAGGTCGCTGACTACGGTGTCGTCGGTGACGCGCTCGAGATCGTTCCCGCGCTGACGGAGGCGGTGAAGCAGGCGCGCGGGAAAGGGTAGGGATGGCTCGCATCCTCCCCAGCGCTCATCAGCCCGGGCTTCCTCTGAACGAGCTGATAAAAGCGGAGCCGCCCGACGCCGAAGCGGTGCCGATGGACGTGCTATTCGTCGGTGCGGGGCCGGCGGGACTCGCCGGCGCGATCGAGCTGGCGAAGCTCGTGCGCAAGGATGCCGAGTCCGGTGGCGGGCTGGGTGAGCTCCAGATCGCCGTGCTCGACAAGGCGCAGGCGCTTGGCGAGCATTCGCTCTCGGGTGCCGTGGTGAACCCGCGCGCGATACGGGAGCTGTTCCCCGAGCTGGGAGACGATGCGTTTCCGTTCCGCGGTCCCGTCGCGAAGGAACGCGTGTACTTCCTCACGGGATCGCGCGCTCAGCGGATTCCGACCCCGCCGACGATGCAGAACCACGGCAACCACGTGGCGTCGTTGTGCGAGATAGTGCGCTGGATGGGAGAGCGCGCTGAAGAGCTCGGGGTGAACGTCTTCACCGGCTTTCCCGTAGCGTCGCTCCTCGTGGATGGAGACCGCGTGCGGGGAGTGCGCACGACGCCATCCGGGCTCGCGCGGACGGGCGAACCGGGGCCCGGCTACGCGCCACCGACAGACATCACGGCGCAGGTGACTGTACTGTCGGAGGGCACGCGCGGCGCGCTGACCCAGGGATGGCTGAAGTGGCAGAACGTCGCATCGCCGAACCCGCAGATTTACGCCCTGGGCGTGAAGGAGATCTGGGAGACGAAGCGTCCGCTCGACGCGGTAATTCACACCCTCGGCTGGCCACTTCCCAGCGAAGCTTTCGGCGGGAGCTTCATGTACCCGCTCGCGCCCAACCTCGTGGCGCTCGGCCTCGTTGTGGGGATGGATTATCGCAGCACCGCCGTGGACGTGCACGTGTTGCTCCAGCAGATGAAGCTGCACCCGCTCTTCCGTGAGTATCTGGAAGGCGGCGAGATGCTGGAGTGGGGCGCGAAGACGATCCCCGAAGGAGGCTACCATTCGCTCCCCGAGCGGCGCACCGGTAGCGGCGCGGTCGTCATCGGCGACGCGGCGGGACTCGTCGAAGTTGCGTCGCTCAAAGGCGTACACTATGCGATGCAGTCCGGGATGTTTGCCGCGCGCGCGATCTTCGCCGCGCTCAAGCGTGGCGACACGTCCCGCGAGTCGCTGAGTGCGTACGATTCGATGCTGGACGAGAGCTACATCGTGAGCGACCTCCGCAAACGCCGCAACATGCGGCTGGCCTTCCAGAACGGACTGTACGCGGGCGGCATCAAGGCCGGGCTGATGATGATCACCGGCGGCGCGTTCCCCGGCGGCCGGATCGAGGCGCACAGGGATGCGGACGTGGAGCGGCGGGTGGAGCCGGACGAGCCGTTCGTTCCCGACGGAAAGCTCACATTCAGCAAGAACGACGCGGTGTTCAAGTCGGGCAACGTCACGCGCGACGACGTTCCGTCACATCTCATTGTGAGCGAAAAGGTGAATGGAGACGCCGCTGAGCTGTACGCGCACATGTGTCCCGCGGGCGTGTACGAGCGCGACGGCGAGCGGCTGGTGATGAATCCGGCGAACTGCATCGACTGCAAGGCCACGGACGTGATAGGCCCGCGCTGGACCCCGCGCGAAGGCGGCAGCGGCCCGCGCTACCGCCAGATGTGAGCTGGTCCCGGTGGCCGGCGACCCCGCAACTTTCGGATAGCCGCGCCCTTCAGCGGCCGCTAGGGTTACGCGCATGACCGCACCAGCCATGACAGAGCGACAGGCTGAACGTCGCCACAACGCGCCCTCCGCAGCTGCGGTAACGACCGCCGCGCGAAAGTACCTCGACACCCACGCCGGCCAGCGCGTCACGCTCCGCGCACTTGCACGCGCCGTCGGGATGAGCCCCTTCCACCTGCAGCGCGAGTTCAAGCGGCGGTTCGGCGTCTCGCCCAGTGAGTATGCCAGAGCGCTCAGGCAGTCCCGCTTCCGTGACCTGCTGCGCAGCGAACAGACTGTCAGCCGCGCGACCTACGAAGCGGGGTTCGGCTCGAGCAGCCGGGTGTATGAGGGTGCGGCGCGCGAGCTGGGGATGACTCCGGCCGCCTACCGCCGGGGCGCCGTGGGGGTGAGGATCCGTTACACGGTCGTCCGCTCGCCCTTCGGCCGTCTTCTTGTGGCAGTCACAGAGCGAGGCGTGTGCGCCGTCAAGCTCGGCGACGATGCAGCGGCGCTGGAACAGGCGCTGCGCGAGGAGTTTTCCCGCGCTGACATCAAGCGCGTCCGCAGCGGCGATGAGTGGCTGGAGGAGCTTGTCGCCAGAGTCGCGACGCACCTGCCGGATGGCTCGGCTCGCGACATGGAGATCCCGTTCGACGTAGTGGGGACCAGCTTTCAGTGGCGCGTATGGCGCGCGCTCCAGGAGATCCCGCCCGGTGAGACGCGCAGCTACTCCGACGTCGCCCGGCGGATCCGGAACCCAAAAGCCGTGCGCGCCGTTGCGCAGGCGTGTGCCGCGAACCGCATCGCCGTGGTCGTTCCATGCCATCGTGTCATTCGCGAAGATGGAACGCTCGGCGGCTACCGCTGGGGCCTGGAGGTGAAGTCGCGGTTGCTCGACGCCGAAGGAGACAGCGAGTAGAGAGTTATCGTCTGGTGGATCTCGCCCGCAACGTACGCGTGCGGTTCAGCGTGCCGCAGCTCGAGACCGCGCGCGGCGCACTCCGCGAGGAAATCGGTGACCGCCATCCGCCCCGGGTCCGCGACGACGGCACGGCCGTCCTCTGACAGCAGCCGCTTCAGCACTTCCGCGACAGCCGCGGCATACGGCTGCTCATACAGCACGTCCGAAGCGAAGATCAACGGCACCTCCCGAGCGTCGTCCGGGAGCCGCCGCCAGTCGAGGTGCCGTACAGCTGGCTCCCGCCCGGTATTCACACGCGAGTTCAGCTTTGTGAACGCGAGCGCGTCGGTGTAGTAGTCGGTCGCCTCCACGTCGAAACCCGAAAGCAGCGCTGCGCAGGTGACCAGGCCCACGCCGCAGCCAAGCTCGACAGCCGCGCCCGATCCCGGGTTCGCAAGGACATGCTCCGCCAGAATCAGCGACGAAGGCCAGATGTCAGCCCAGTACGGAAGTCGCTCATCATCGGCGAAGTCCTCCTCGCTGATGAGGTCCTCTGCACTGCGCGGGCGGACGATAGTGAACTCGCGATCACCGACGGTTATCACTTCCTCGATAAGCACGAACCGCCGCTCCAGTTCCTCTCGCAACCCGGCGGTGGAACCAGCTACGCGGG
>JBPPMH010000145.1:0-16046 GCA_051305945.1 Gemmatimonadaceae bacterium | reverse complement strand
TGTATAAGAGACAGATGTTGCCGAGGTGGATCGTGCTCAGCGGCGTCTCGCGCGTGACGAGCACCAGCTTGCGCCGCTCCTTCAGCGTCACATCGGCCGCTCGCTCGATCAGCGAGCGCGAGGATCCCATCGCTACCGCCGACAGCGTCCCCATCGAGCACGGGCAGATCACCATCCCGCGGCTGAGCGCCGAGCCCGACGCCGGCGCGGCTCCGCGGTCGTCATCGTCGAACACGGTCACCGACGCGTCCCACGCGGCCGCATCTCCCCCGACCGCTCCGCGCAGCGCCGAGAGATCCGGGATGTCCGATTCCGTATCGAGCAACCGCCAGCCGTGCCGCGAGACGATCAGCGAGATCCGCGTGCGCGACGCGACGAGCTGCTCGAGCAACCGCACTGCGTACGGCGCGCCCGAAGCGCCCGTTATCGCGAAGATCAGCGGCGCGGCGGCGGACGGGCTCACGCCAGCACGCGCTCGAGCAGCACGAAGCCGAAGAACGCGATGCTGATCACGCCGTTCATCGTGAAGAACGCGGCGTCCAGCTTCGAGAGGTCACCTGGCCGCACGAGCGAGTGCTCGTAACCCAGCAGCAGCGCGACCACTCCGACTCCAACCCAGTACGGAATCCCGGCCCCGGCCGCGAAACCCGCCGCCACGAGCGCGAGCACCGCCAGCACGTGCAACGCTCTCGCTAACGCCAGCGCCCGCGACTCGCCCACCGCCGCCGGAATCGAGTACAGCCGCTGCGCCCGGTCGAACTCCACGTCCTGCAGCGAATACAGGATGTCGAATCCAGCCACCCACGCCGCCACCGCAGTAGCGAGCGCGACGAGCAGCCACCACGGATCGCTCCACGCCCCGGTCACCGCGAGATAGCCGCCCACCGGCGCGATCGCGAGCCCGATCCCGAGCACCACGTGCGACAGCCGCGTGAACCGCTTGGTGTAGCTGTACAGGAGAACCCAGCCGAGCGCGAGCGGCGCCAGCATGAAGCAGAGCTGATTGATTCTGTACGACGCATATAGAAACAGCGCCGAAGCCACCACCACCGCGACAGCCGCGGCACTCACGCTCAATGCACCCGAAGGAATCTCGCGCGTCGCGGTCCGCGGGTTCGCGGCGTCGATCTCGCGGTCCGCAATCCGGTTGAATCCCATCGCCGCGAACCGCGCGGCGGTGAATGCGAGCACGATCCAACCCAGCAATGCCGGCGTGACCGGACTCACGTAGCTCGCCAGCGTCGCGCCCACCAGCGCGAACGGCAGCGCAAAAACCGTATGCGGGAGCTTCACGAAGTTCACGTACCGCACGAGCAGCGACCGCCCGTCGAACGTCTGCCCCTCCCGCACGGCCGTCATCCGCGAATGCCGAGCCGCGGCCACATGGCGTCCACGCGAGCCTTCGTCGCATCGTCCATCTCGATCAGCGCCGGCCAGTTCCGCGTGAATCCCTCCTCCGGCCACTTCCGCGTCGCATCAATCCCCATCTTCGAGCCGTACGTGAACGCCCGCGACGAGTGATCCAGCACGTCGATCGGACCCATCGTGAACCGCGTGTCGCGCTCCGGATCGATGTTGTTGAGCGCGATCCACCACGCCTCCTTGGGATCGCGCACGTTCACTTCCTTGTCCACGACGATGATCACCTTGGCGAGCGCCATGAGACCCTGCCCCCACATCGCGTTCATCACCTTGTGCGCGTGCCCCGGGAACTGCTTGTCGATCGAGACAAACACGAGGTTGTGAAAGATTCCCTCGGCGGGCATGTGATAATCCACGACCTCCGGCAACGTCAGCCGCAGCAGCGGCAGGAAGATCCGCTCGGTCGCGTGCCCCAGATAAAAGTCCTCCATCGGTGGGCGGCCGACGATCGTCGTCGCGTACACCGGTGACTTCCGCATAGTGATCGCGGTCACGTGCACCAGCGGATACAGATCCGCCTCCGAGTAGAAGCCGGTGTGATCCCCGAACGGTCCCTCGGTCACCAGCGGCTCGGCGGGATCTATGTATCCCTCTATCACGAACTCGGCGTCCGCCGGGACCTCCAGATCGCACGTCACCGCCTTCGCGAGATGCACCGGCGACGACCGCAGGAAACCGGCGAACAGGAATTCGTCCACGGTCGGCGGCAGCGGAGCCGACGCCGAGTACACCGAGGCGGGATCGCCGCCCACGGCGATCACCACGCTCATCCGCTCGCCGCGCTCCGCCATCTCCCGCCAGTGGGCTGCGCCGACCTTGTGCCGCTGCCAGTGCATCGCGAGCGTGTTCTTGCCGAGTTTCTGCACGCGGTACATGCCGACGTTCCGGATTCCGCGCTTGGGATCCTTGGAGATCACCATCGGCAGCGTGATGTACGGCCCGCCGTCTTCGGGCCAGCACGTGATGATCGGAAGCTTGTCGAGATCCACCTCGTCGCCCTTCCAAACGATCGCTTGGCACGACGGAGTCCCGCTCTTCACGCGCGGTGGGAACTTCCCGACCTCCAGCAGCCGCGGGAGCAACGCGAGCTTGGCGAGCAGCCCCTCAGGCACCTTCATCTCCAGCAGCTCCGATATCCGCGCGCCGATCTCGTCCAGGCTCTCCACGCCGAGTGCGATCTGCATCCGCCGCATAGAGCCGAACAGGTTGATCGCGACCGGATACTCGGAAACGGCGCCGTTGTCGAGCAGGACGTTCTCGAACAGCAACGCCGGGCCGCCCCCGGGCATTTTCATCGCGCGATCCGCGATCTCGCACAGCTCGAGCTTCGCCCTGACCGGCTCGCGCACGCGCACGAGCTCGCCCGCGGATTCAAGAGCGTCTATGAACTCGCCCAGCGTGTCGAGCGCCATACTAGAAGCTCCCTGCGTTTGAGCCGGTCATTCGAATCACCTCGGGCGCGGATTTCGCGACGGGCTTGAGTCCCACGTGGATTGCCACAATGCCGAACGTGAGGCTCGTCCAGCTCGTGTCCACGAAGCCGCACGCGCGCATTCGCCGCGCCAGCTCGGCCTCCTCGGGGAACGCGTCCACCGACTCCGGAAGATAGCTGTACGCAGTGGGGTGACCGCTCAGCGCGCCCCCGATCTTCGGCAGGATGCGATGGAAGTAGAAGCGGTACAGCCCGGCGAACACCGGCGCCCGCGGCGTCGAGAACTCCAGTATCACGAACCGGCCGCCCGGCAGCAGCACGCGGTGCGCTTCCGCGAGGCAATCGTCCAGACCGGCGACGTTGCGGATTCCGAACGCGACGATCGCGCCTGCCACGCTGTCGCCCGCGAGCGGCAGCCGCACCGCGTCGGCCGCGACGGGATGAACCGTGGGACCCGCCTTCCGCAGCCCCGCGCGCAACATCGGCTCCGCGAAATCGGCGCCCACCACGCGGCCGCGGAAGCCGGGCTGCCGCGCGATGTGCGCCGCGATGTCGAGCGTGCCCGCGCACAGGTCGAGGTACACGCCGTCAGGGGCGAGCTCGATATGAAGCGCCCGGATCGCGCGCTTCCGCCAGCCGCGGTCCACGTTCAGCGCGAGAATGTGGTTGAGCATGTCGTACCGCGGCGCGATGTCGGAGAACATTCGCCGCACGTACTCGCGCTTCCCGCCGTTCCCGTCGCCGTTCAGCGGTCCGGACGCGCCCTGGCGCGCTGCCGCTCTCTCGGCGTCGGTTGTCTGCATGGCGTGAGAAAGTTGACTGACCGTGCGGGGGCGTGCAACCTTCCGCGCAGCACCACATGCCCCCACTTCCCGATCTCGCGAACCTGCCGGATGCCGACGTCGTCCTGCTCGCGCAACAGGGCCGGGACTCCGCCTTCCGCGAGCTGCTGAGACGTTACGAGCGCCCGGTCTTCTCGCTCGTGTTCCGCATGGTCCGCGACCGCGACACGGCCGAGGATCTGGCGCAGGAAAGCTTCATCAAGGTGCTCAACAACATCGACCGGTACCGGCCGGAGTTCAAATTCTCCAGCTGGCTGTTCAAGATCGCCAATAACGTGGCGATCGATCACCTCCGGAAGCGGACCGTGGACACGGTCAGCCTGGAGGGCTCCCGCTACGCCACGACGACCGCGGAGGCCGAATCCACCGCGATCCCGGTGGCCTCCAAGGACCAGTCGGCCCTGGAAGAGATGGAGTCCAGGGAGCTCGGCGGGGCCATAGAACAGGCCGTGGCGGCCCTGCGCCCCGAATACCGGGCCTGCATCCTCCTGAGGCACGTGGAGGACCGGTCCTATGAGGAGATCGCGGCAACCCTGGACCTGCCCCTTGGTACGGTAAAAACCTACATCCACCGGGCCCGGCACGAGCTCAGAAAGGCCCTGGAGGACGTCCGATGATAAACAGAGCTATTGGCTATTGGCTATTGGCTGTTAGCCAAACGCACCCCTTGAAACCAGCGCCGCAGGCCCCCCGTATGACCAAGTGGATATCCCAATGAACAGACACCTACTGCCCGATGAATTCGATCTCCTCGTAGACGAGGAAATTGGATTTGGAGTTCCCGAGCTCCAGGCTCACGTGAGGGAGTGCGATAAGTGCCGGATCGAGCTCGATTCGGCGCGCACGGTCATGTCCCGGGTCGAGAGCCTGGCCCATCTCTCACCTTCGCCGCTGTTCGCGGAGAAGGTGATGGCGCAGGTGAACGTCTTCGAGCCCTGGCACGTCGCCGCCGCCAATACGATCCGCGCGCTCGTGCCGCGTCAGCGCCCGGTGCGCATCGCGCTCGGCGCCGCGGCCTTGACGAGCTGCTTCACGCTGACGACGATGGCGTTGTGGATCGCCTCCCGTTTCGACTCCGCGATGCTGCTCGCTGGCATGGTGTACGAGAGCGCTGCCGCGGCCGCCCTGGGCGCACTGACTGCGATCGTGGGACCGCGTGCCGTCGAGACTTTGCAGGCGGGCGGGACACCGATGGTGATCACGCTCGCGTCGGTCATGACAGTCGCGGCGATCGCCAGCATCATCGGCATCCGCCGCGCTTCCCGGCTCATAGCGGCGCAGAGCCGGTCGTGAGGGCCGTCGCGATAGCATGCTCGCTCGCGCTGCTCACGCTCGCGGGCGGCGCCTCGCGTACTGACGCGCAGGACGCGGCCGCCGGGGTCGCGCAGCAGCAACAGGCTCCCGTTCAAACAGCGACGCAGCCGCCGGGGGCGACTCGTACCGCGGCTGATTCGGCGTGCGTCGCTCCGTCTTTCCCGTTCACTGGATCGTTCCTATTCGCGGGACTCCGTGAGGCGGTAGCTGAAGCGCGCAGCTGGGGTAACGCGCCGCCGCTCCCGCCCGGAATGGCGACGGTGCGAGCACTGAAGCTCACGCTGGCCTGGTCCGCGATCCTCATCCTGCTGGGGCTCGGCGTGCTCGTGTTCGCGCCGGACAAGCTCCGGCGGATCACCGATACGCTCGGCGACGATCCGGTACACGCGCTAGTGACGGGGCTGCTCGTAGACCTCGCAACGATCCCGGCGCTGATCGTTCTGCTCATACTCCTGACCGTGACGTTGCTCGGCATCCTGTTGATCCCATTCGCGATCGTTGCGTTCCTCCTGATGTGGATGGGAATCGCCGCCCTCGGCTTTTTCGCCGTCGCGCAGGTTACCGGCATGGCGGCGATGGGACCGAAGCAACGCACGATGTCGCAGCGCGGCGCCGCGCTCGGCGGCCTGATAACGGGCCTGCTGATGTTCCTGCTGCCCTGGGTGGCCGCGGCAGCTATGACATGGAGCAGCACGCCGGCGCTCATCCTCCGCGGCATCGCGGTGACTGTAACCTTCGTGGCCGTGACGGCCGGCCTCGGCGCCGTCGTGCGAGCCCATAAGCCCATTCGCACAGCCGCACACGTGCCTCCCGCGGCGCACACGCGGGAAGAGATCGCGTGGCAGACGCCAACGCCCGTCGGCGGGGTTGTCGCGGCCAAGCGCCCGGCGAAAGCTCGCTAGCCGATCAGATCGACGACCCTTCGGCCAAGGTCCAGTAGCGCCTTCCCCGCGACCGAGTCGGGCTCGGCGACCACTATTGGCTTGCCCGTGTCGCCGCCCTCGAGCACGCGGCCGTACAGCGGGATCCGCGCAAGCAACGGCAGGCCCAGCTCGTTGGCGAGGCGCTCGCCTCCGCCGGAGCCGAAGATCGTCGTCTGCGCGTTGCAGTGCGGGCACTCGAAGTAGCTCATGTTCTCGATGATGCCAAGGACCGGCACACCGACGCGCTGAAACATCTTCGCGCCGCGGAGCGCATCGCCGGTGGAGACTTCCTGCGGCGTCGTGACGATCAGCGAGCCCTCCACGTGCGTAGCCTGCACCAGTGAGAGCTGCGCGTCGCCGGTGCCCGGCGGGAGATCGACGATGAAGTAGTCGAGCTCGCCCCACATGACGTCGCGGAGAAACTGCGTGATGATCTTCATGATGATGGGGCCGCGCCAGATCGCCGGCTGGTCGCGCTCCACCAGAAAGCCCAGGCTCATGACCTTCACGCCGTGCGCCTCGAGCGGGATGATCTTCTCGCCCGTCACCTCCGGCTGCTCGTTCACGCCGAGCATCGCCGGGATGTTGGGGCCGTAGATGTCGGCGTCCATCAGGCCGACGCGCGCGCCCGACTGGGCGAGCGCAACCGCGACATTGGCGGCGACGGTGGACTTCCCCACCCCGCCCTTGCCGCTCGACACCGCGATGATGTGGCCGAGGTTGGGATACGCGACCGGCGTCGGAGCGGGCACCGCGGCGCGCTGCGATTTGGGCTCCTGCCCCATGACCGGGAGAGACCGTCCGGCGCCCGGCGCCTTCTTCTCCGGCGGCGCGGCGCCGGCGGCGGAAGAGTCCTTCACGTCCACACGCACGTCGCGAACGCCTTCGATGCCAGCGACGGCCGAGCGCACCTCGCCGACCAGTCCCGCGTCGTCGGCGGGGTCGAGCAGGAGCGTGAGTCGTACGCGCCCATCGGTGGTGGTCGCGACGTCGCGCACCTGCTCGGCGGAGACGATGTCACTGCCGAGCCGGGCGTTGCGCACGCGCACGAGCGCGCCCGCGATGCGCTCCTGGAGAGACTGGGCCGCCACCTAGCGCGGCCGGGCCGAAGCTCGAACGCCCGCGATCCCGGGGATCCGCCGGCGAAGGTGCGCCTCGATCCCCTCCACGAACGTCGCCGCCTTCATGTCGCAGTCCGGACAGTCACCGCTGATCTCGAGATACACGACTTTCTCGGTGGCGTCGAAGCGCTCGAGCCGGAGCGCGGAGGAATCGAGCTTGAGCATGGGGGCCAGGGACTCGATCTCGCTCTGGATTTTCCGCTCGATCGTGGCGGCCTTCTTCGCGCGTCTGAAGGGCATACCGGAACTTAGCTAGGAGCCTGCGGCTCCGTGCTTCTCCAGGAACACCCGCGCCGCGGCGATTACGTCGTGCCGCACCTCTTCCAACGTTCCAGCGATCAGCGCGCCCGATGCTTTCGCGTGCCCGCCGCCGCCGAATTCCCTCGCGAACGCGTTCACATCCACCTCTCCAGCGCTGCGGAACGAGACCTTCACCTTGCCGTGCCCGAGATCGCGGAAGAAAATCGCCAGCTTCGTCCCCGCGACGGACCGGGGATGCTCGGCGATCCCGTCGAGGTCCTCCGACTTGAGCCCGTGCGTCTCGGGCGCGCCGGCTTCGACCGATATCCAGGCAATGCCGTACTCGGGGTCAACCTCGAGCGTGGCGAGCGCGTCGCGCAGCAGATGCAGCCGGCCGATCGGCACCGACGCGTAAATCCTGCGGTACATCGCTTCGGGATCCACCCCCGCCGCCAGCAACGCGCCGGCAATCGCGTGGCAGCGCGCGCTGGTGTTGCTGAACCTGAAGCCGCCCGTGTCCGTCAGCAGCGCCACATACAAAGCCTCTGCAACCGGCGCGGTCAACTCGAGGTCGAGCACCATGGCGAGATCGTAGATCAGCTCGCCGGTCGCGCACGCGGCCGTGTCGCACAGCGCCAGCTCGGTGATCGCCGCGTCGGACGGAATGTGGTGATCGATCACGATCTTTGTCGCCTGCGACGCGCGCACCACTGGACCGAGCTGGCCGAGCCGCCGCAGCTCGCTGATGTCGAGCACGACGATCAAATCGGATTTCCGGATCGCCCGCTCGGCGTCGTCCGACTCGTTGCGCACGTCGGCGCCGAGCAGGAAGTCGAACATCGCGGGCCAGGGCGTGGGGTTCGCGATGCGGGCCTCGATGCCGAGCTGGCTCAGCAGGCGGGCGAGCGCCACTTCCGAGCCGCAGCCGTCGCCGTCCGAGTTGATGTGCGTCGAAAGCGCGACGGATCGGCCGGCGCGAAGCTCCTGCCCGAGCCGCTCGATCGCCGAGCGACGCGCGTCGGGAATGGCCAGCAGGTCAGAGTGCCGCATCGATCCGCCCGAGCTTCGAGTGCGATTTGCCATACGCGAAATAAACGACCAGCCCGAGCGCCATCCACCCCAGCAGGCGGAGCCACGTGTCGAGCGGCAGGCTCACCATCATGTAGCCGCAGATCAGAATCGACAGGATCGGGACGAGCGGCACCAATGGCGCGCGGAACGGCCGCGGCAGATTCGGCTGGCGGTAGCGTAGCACGAGAATCCCGGCGCTGACGATGACGAAGGCCAGCAGCGTCCCGATGGAGACGAGCTCGCCAAGGACTCCGATGGGAAAGATGCCGGCGAAGACCGCCGCGACCGTGCCGGTCAGGATCGTGGTGACGTACGGCGTGCGGAAGCGCGGATGCACCGTGCCGAACACCAGTGGAAGCAAGCCGTCGCGCGCCATCGCGTAAAAGATGCGCGGCTGCGCCATCAGCAGCACGAGTACGACCGAGGCGAGCCCGATGACGGCCCCCGCGCTCACTACTGGACGGAGCCAGGCCAGGCTCGGCCCGGCGCGCTCGATCGCGACGAACACCGGGTGCGGCACGTTCAGCAGCGTGTAGCTGGCGAGCCCCGTGAGCACCAGCGCCATGAGGACGTACAGCAGAGTGACGATCGCTAGCGAGCCAAGTATTGCGATGGGCATGTCGCGCCGCGGATTTCGCGCTTCCTGCGCGGCGGTGGACACCGCGTCGAAGCCGATGTACGCGAAGAAGATGACACCCGCGCCGCGCACCACACCGCTCCAGCCGAACTCACCGAACTCGCCCGTGTTCGGCGGCACGAACGGGTGCCAGTTGGCCTGATTCACGTACATGAACCCGAAGCCGATGACCAGCAGCACGATCACGACCTTGACCATGACCATGAGATTGTTGAACCGGGCGGACTCGCGAATGCCGACGACCAGCACCGCCGTCATGATCGCTATGATCAACACGGCGGGAAGATTCACGATCGCGCCGGTGCGGGTGAGTGCGCCGTCGGCGTACGCCAGCGGGGAGCTCGCGAGCCCGGCCGGAAGATCCACTCCCGCGTCGCGTAGGAACGTGCCGAAATAGGCCGACCATCCCACCGCCACCGTCGCCGCGCCGAACAGGTACTCGAGGATGAGGTCCCAGCCGATGATCCACGCGAGAAACTCGCCGAGGGTCGCGTAACCGTACGTGTATGCGCTCCCCGCGACTGGAATCATCGCCGCGAACTCGGCGTAGCACAGCGCCGCGAACAGGCAGCCGGTGCCGGCCAGCAGAAACGAGTACACGATCCCGGGTCCCGCGTATTGCGCCGCCGCCGTCCCGGTGAGCACGAAGATCCCGGCGCCGATGATCGCGCCGATGCCGAGCGTGGTCAGATTCAGCGGACCGAGCGCGCGGCGCAGCCGCTGACCTTCCTCGATTCCCTCCCCGGCGGCCTCGGCCTGCAGCAACCCGATGGACTTCCGGGTCCACAGGCTCATGTGGTCGAGTAGTTCGGCGCTTCCCGGGTAATGGTGACGTCGTGCGGGTGCGATTCGCGCAGCCCGGCCGCCGTCACGCGTACGAATCTCGATTCGGTCCGCAGGAACTCGATCGTCCGCGCGCCGACGTACCCCATGCCGCTCCGCAGCCCGCCGACCATCTGGAAGATGACGTCGCCCACTGGGCCCTTGTACGGTACGCGCCCTTCGATGCCCTCGGGCACGAGCTTCTTCGCCGACATCTCGCCTTCCTGGAAGTAGCGGTCGGCGCTTCCGTCCTGCATCGCGCCGAGGCTCCCCATGCCGCGGATCATCTTGAAGCGGCGCCCTTCCATCAGGATCGATTCGCCCGGGCTCTCCTCGGTGCCCGCGAGCATCGAACCCATCATCACGGTGGACGCGCCCGCCGCGAGCGCCTTGACGATGTCGCCGGAATACTTGATCCCGCCGTCGGCGATGACCGGTACGTCGCCGGCGCCCTCGACCGCGTCGAAGATCGCGGTGAGCTGCGGCACGCCGACGCCGGTGACGACGCGCGTCGTGCAGATGGATCCCGGGCCCACTCCGACTTTCACTGCGTCCACGCCGCGCTCGACGAGCGCGGCCGCCCCTTCCCGCGTGGCGATGTTGCCGACGACGAGCTGCACGTCGGGGAACATCTCCCGCACGTCCGACGTAGCGCGCAGCACGCCCTCGCTGTGGCCGTGCGCCGTGTCTATCACGAGCACGTCCACGCCCGCGTCCACCAGCGCGCGCGCCCGATCGCGAAAGTCCGTCGCGCCGATCGCGGCCGCGGCGCGCAGGCGGCCGTGGCTGTCCTTGCTGGCGTTGGGGAACTGGCGCCGCTTGTGAATGTCCTTGACCGTGATGAGCCCCTTGAGCCTGCCGTCCTTATCCACCACGGGCAGCTTCTCGATCCGGTGCTCGCCGAGGATTCGCTCCGCTTCGTCCAGCGTTGTGCCGAGCGGCGCCGTGATGAGTCCCTCGGCGGTCATCGCCTCGCTCAGCGGGCGGTCGAGATTGCGCTGGAACTGAAGGTCGCGATTGGTGATGATGCCGACGAGCTGGCCCGAGATATCCACGATCGGGACGCCGGAGATCTTGAACCGGTTCATCATGCCGACCGCCTCGCGGAGCGTTCCTTCCGGCGGCAGCGTGATCGGATTGAGGATCATCCCGCTCTCGGACCGCTTCACCCTGTCCACTTCGGCCGCCTGGCGGTCGATCGACATATTCTTGTGGATCACTCCCATGCCGCCGGCGCGCGCCATCGCGATCGCCATCTCGGACTCGGAGACCGTGTCCATCGCCGCCGACAGCAGCGGGATGTTGAGCGTGATGCCGCGGGTGACGCGCGAGGTCGTGGAGACGTCGCGCGGGTGGACCTGGGAGTGGCCCGGGGTGAGGAGCACATCGTCGAAGGTGAGCGCCACGCGGGCGCGGACGCGCCCGTGGAGGGTCTCGACCTGGTCGGGCTCCGGGGCTTCTATGCGCGAAGACCCGCGCGCCGGGGGTGCCTGAGCCGCGGGTCGTTTTGTGTGACGAGTCTGGGGTGCCATAGCCAAAAGTAGGGCATTTCACCGCGTACTGCTAGATATGGGCGCCTCCTAGCTCCTGGCGAGGCTATGGGGAATCCAAGTTGATGAGCATCCAGTTAGCCAGCGCGCCAGCCAGCCAGTTATCACTCCCTACTGGCCTGCTGGCTCAACTGGTAACTCACTCACTTGCGTCCCCGATCAGCCTATCGGACCTAAAGCGGCCTCCCAATAGCCCGCAACCGACGGCGCACCCGCCGAGGCAGGAAGAACGCCGCCGCCATGAGCACGTGCTGCAGGTTCATCGAATCCAGCGAAGCCGCGTCGCCGTTCCAGTGGTCCAGCACGACCGCCCGCCCCGCGTTCGCGATCAGCCGCTTGAGCGACATGACCAGGACGAACACGTCGTCCACTTCCCCGAAGAACGGGATGAAGTCCGGCATCATGTCCAGCGGCATGAGGATGTACGCGACGGCCGCTCCCACGAGCAGCTTGTCCACGCCGTTCACGCGGGGATCGGTGATCAGCCCGTACAGCAGGCGGAGGAAGTTCGGGAGCTGCGCGATGGTGTCGGACACGGCGCGCTTGGCGCCGGTGCGCGGGCGCTGCTCGTCGCCACGGGCCGCCTTGCCCGCCGCGCGCTTCTGCCGGGTCCTGCGGGCTGCTGCTCTCTCTGCTTGCGTGCTCACGGCGCTCTCCGGGGGTAGTCGGTACGCCGCGTAATGCGCTACTCGCTGCCTGACGGCGGCGACTGCGCTGGCGGCGGCGGCGACGAGGGCTTCGTCACCACGTTGACCACGTCCGTTGCAACAGACTTGCCAACGTTCGCGACGCCGTTGATCACGCCGGCCGCCTTGCTGAGGACGTTCATCGTTCCAGCGATGGCGCCGGCCGACACTTTGCCGGCCCGGAGGGTGTCTTCCACGTTCTCGGCCAGCCGCTGGATGGGGTTCGAGGCCGGCGCGGCGCGGCGGGCGTACTTGGACTCGAGAAAATCGATGTAGTCGAGGATCTCGTACACGCGCTCGTCAGGCAGCGACTCGAGCTTTCTGACGATCCGCTCGCGCATGATGTCGTTCATTCCCGGGTGGTCTCAGCCCCGCCAGCGAGTCTTCTTTCCGCGCGTGTCGATATGCACGTACGGCGTTCTGGCGCGCGAGTACAGGCCAAGTCCGCCCGCGAGATGCGGATGCTTCAGCTCCACGATCTCCACGGCCAGACCGAGCATCTGGTTGTCCGACGCGGTGAACTTTCCGTCGCCGTTCACGTCTATCGCGACGTCGGCGGCGTCGCCGTACTGGTGGTGGCTGTCGCGCGCGGCGCGGCGGATCGTGCGGTTGTGATCGGGCGAGCGGAAGCCGGACTTCACGTCCAGCGCCAGCTCGACTTCACCGCCGTGCCAGCGCTGAATCTCACCCACGACCAGCTCGAGCTTGTCGAGCAGGCGGGGGCTCACGGCCGCGTACCGGGGCCACGACTTCTGGTTGTCGTGCGTCACGAAGTCCCGCACGCGCAGATGCTTGGTGATGGCCAGACCGAGGTCGCCCGGCAGGATCTCCATGAATCCTTCGGGCGGCGGACGATTGCCGCCGACCTTCTCGCTTAGATAAGTACCGATCCGGTAGCCGTTCAGGATGCCGCCGACTTTTTCCTCAAAAGGCATCAGCACCGCTACCGCGAGGCCTTCGATCACGCGCTGCTCCTTACCCCGGACCAGCACCACGCGATAAAAGCCCGGCTTCGGCGGTCCGTCCAGGATCGCGCCGGCGAGCGGCTTCGGGGGAGCAACGGCGACGCTGTCGCCGAGTCTCACCCACGTGTACGTGAGTCCAGTCGGATCGCCCTGGATCTGAAGTGGATACTCCAACGTCTCGCCCGGCATCACGAACCTGACCTTCACTTCCCCGCTGGCGCCGTACGCGTCCATCGAGGGGCTCGCGACGATCGTCGGCTGCGGCTTCAGGAACCCGGCGAACGGCGACGTCGCGACGCTGCGCCCGGCATAGAGCTGAATGACCCCGACGGAGGCCACGACGAACAGGACGAGCGAAATGATGCTCTCCCTGGCATTTGAGCGCGGCCGTCTGGCCGCGCGACTGGGCATACTGCGCCGTTCGGGCGTTTTCAAAGACATCCTAGTAAAAATAGTCGGTTAGGATCGTGGGGGGTAAACAAAAGACGATTAAGACTGCTAACTGCCACTTAGAACGGCCAAGCTGCCAGCTTATCCGTTCTATGTGGCAGTTACGGCCGTTAGTAGATGTAGACGGGAGTCCCCACGGGGACCATCTCGAACAGCCGCTCGATGTCCTCGTTCCGCATGCGAACGCAGCCGTGGCTTACCGCCCGGCCCACCGTCTCCGGCTTGTTCGTGCCGTGGATACCGTAGCCGTCGCCCAGGTTGAGCCGCCGCGTTCCGAGCACGCCCTCGTAGCGGCGCGCGTTCGTCCCAAACGGCGGGATGATGATGTTCCCGCCGGCTACGACCTCGCGGTCCTCCCGCCCTCCTCCGAGCGACACGACGCTGCCACTGGCGGTGCGCTTCACCAGCTCCGAGCCGGAGGCGTAGATCATCCCGCCGTCGCCAGTCGGGACGCTCTCGTTGCGGGCGAGCTTCACCACGCCCAGCCCGCGCTTCCGCGCCTGCTCGATGTAGTGCCAGTCGGGCGGTACCCACGCGGGATTTACCTCCTTCAGCCGCACGACGAGCCGTCCGCGCGGAGTCTCGAACCGAAACCGGTTGGTGCCGCTGACGAGCTCCTTTCCGCTTCCCGTCGCGACCGGCGCCTGGAACAGTGTCTCCGGACCGCGCTTGAACCAGAGCTTTCGCTCGGCGATGCTGATCACGACGTACGGCTGGTCGGCGGCCGCGACGGGCGCCGCGGCGAGCAGGTTCTTCAGGCTGTCGGTGGTCGTGCCGATCTTCGCCCTGACTTCCTCGAGCACGCCGAGGTTGTCGTTGAAGACCATGCGGTTGACGTCACGCTCGTACCGGAGCTCCGCGGTGCGCGTCACCAGCACGGCGCTGAGCGCGGCGGCGGCGGTAAAGCCCGCGAGCAAAAGCCATGCGGTGCGCCCGCCGAATCGAATCGCGTCTACGAAGGCCATGTTAGTAGAAGTATACCTTCGTACCTGCGGAAAGATTCTCGACGATCGCTTCGAGATCCGCTTCGCTCGCGCGCACGCTCCCGGGCAGCACATACGCGGAATCCGCGAGCGGGCCGGACTTGGGCAGCGAGTAGATCACCGTGCCGCCGTCGAGCAGCAGCGCGATCGGACCGAGCGCGCCGGTCATACTCCCGCCGGATCCCGCGAGCTTCCTGTCGGCGTACACCCACGCGGGGACGTTCCACGCTCCCTTCCGCAGCACCTCGACGACGGTGCGCTCACCGCGCGGAATGGCCATGTGAAGCGTGTCCGGCGGAGCTCCAACGGTGCGCTCGGGTCCGACCTGCGCGGGCATCTCCCTGAGGATGGCCCCTTCGCGCTCGAGATAAATCCGGCCGCTGTCCACGGGGATCGACAGGTGGATGCGCTTGTCGAGCTGCGCCTGCCTGCGCGCGAGCTCGACCGCCATGCGCAGCTTGTCCTTCTCCGCGGAGATGATGAGGTCCGTCTTCTGCCGCTCCGCCGAGCTCATGCTCTCGCGCAGCCGCTCGACTTCGTTCGTATAGGCGAATCGCTTGTACACGAGCCAGCCGTCGATGGCGATGAGCGCCGCGACGCCGAGCATCATCGTGAAGATGAACCCCGGATAGCCGCGCCTGAAGTCGCGCCAGCCGGCGCGCCGGCGGTCGCTGCGAAATTCACCGGCTCTGCGGTCGGAATCGGAATCTGTCATTGAGTGCGGCTGAGGGCCTGAAGGTCGAGCACCGGAACGCCGACCGGGTCGCTGCGACCGAAACGGACGCGGGCCACGATGGTAAGCCGTGCGAGCGGCGGAATCGCACGTGCCATGCCGAGTAGCGAGGGCGGAACGGCGATGTAGAGCAGCGAGCGCTCCTCACCGGGACCCTGGGCGAGAATGTACGGCTCGCCGTCCACCAACCCCCTGCGGAGCGGATCCGCCGTGTGCAACGCAACGAACTCGACGTCCCACCGGACCAGCATCCCCCTGCTTCCAGCTGAATCCGCGCGCAGGTCGGCGGCGCTCATTCGAGTGAGCGCGCCGGAATCCGCCGGCAGCATGTCGGTCGCGAGCACCCATCCCTCCACGCGTACGCGGAGCCAGTTGCGGTCGCGCGCGAGGACCTCGAGCCGCGCGGTCGAATCCACGCGCGCGATGGGCGTCCCGTCCGGCGAGGTGCGCACCACGGCCGGGCGGGCGGGAACCACCGCTTGCGGAACGGGCGGCGCGGGCGCGTCCTGGGCCGGAAGAACGCCGGCGAAGGCGAGCACCACGACAGAGAGCAGAATCGCTGGAGAGGGCAGTTGAATCCGGGTTAGATTGAGCAACTCACGGGCGGTCGAACATATCACCGTCATCATACCCCGCCAATATCACTTTGAACCGCCCTGTCGCGCTCGTCGTCCTCGATGGCTGGGGCTTCCGCGAGGCCCGTGAGGGCAACGCGATCGCCCTCGCGAACACGCCCGCTTGGGACGCGCTCTGGTCGCTGCCGTCGAAAGCGCTGCTGGAGGCTTCGGGTCTGCGGGTAGGACTCCCGCGCGGACAGATGGGCAACAGCGAGGTCGGCCACCTCAACCTTGGTGC
>JBPPMH010000144.1:0-29007 GCA_051305945.1 Gemmatimonadaceae bacterium | reverse complement strand
TCACGAGCAGCAGAACGGCCAAAATCAATACCGGAATTGCGCGAGATTTCGTTTGACCTGCGCGGTCCGAATCCGTAGCTTTCATGGTAGAATCAGGGTTTGCAGTAGGGACGGAGAGCTCACTTTTTGAGCCGATAAGTCCATAGAGTGGGTTCGACAAGCTGTGTTGACGCCACGCCCCAGTGCGGGGAAGACGGAAGGCATGGTGAGGACCTCATACATTCGATTGGGCTTCAAAAAACCTCTTCGTTCCCAGTTCTTCAGCTCCGCCGGCGCTTCCCGCGTCCGGCGGAGTTTCTTTTGCGCTGATATACTACGACCAACATGCCTCGCGTGACAGTCACCCGCCGCCTACGGTTCAATGCGGCGCATCGAGTCCACAATCCGGCGCTCTCCGACGAGGAGAACGTCGCCATCTTCGGGAAGTGCAACAACCCGAACTGGCATGGACACAACTATACCCTGGACGTGTCGGTCGAGGGGGAAATAGACGAGCGGACCGGGTACGTCATGGATCTCAGCGCCGTCAAGGAGCTGGTCCGCCGGGAGATCGTGGACAAGGTGGATCACCGCAACTTCAACCTCGACGTCGAGTTCATGCGGGACGTGATTCCGACGTCGGAGAACATCATTGTCGCCTTCTGGCGCCTGCTCGTGGACCGCGTCAAGCCCGCGCGGCTGGTCCGGCTGGTGCTGTGGGAGACGGAGAACAACTATGTCGAGTATACCGGTGGCTGAGAAAGCGAAGAAGCCGTGGCCGGCGGACCCGGAGCTCGCGGCCGGCGAAATAGAGCTCGCCAACCTCGTGCGGCGGCAGCTCGAGCTGATAGGCGAGGATCCGGCGCGCGAAGGGTTGCACAAGACGCCCGCGCGCGTCGCCAGCTCGCTCAAGTGGCTCACGCGCGGCTATGAAACGGACGTGGCGGATGTGGTCGGCGACGCGATCTTCGAGGAGAAGCACGACAACATGATCATGGTGCGCGACATCGAGGTGTACTCGCTGTGCGAGCACCACATGCTGCCCTTCTTCGGCAAGGCACACGTCGCGTACATCCCGAACGGCCGCATCATCGGGCTGTCCAAACTTCCACGCATCGTGGATGTGTTCGCCCGGCGGCTGCAGGTGCAGGAGCGCATGACCGAGGAGATCGCGCAGGCGCTCACGGACATCCTCCAGCCGCGCCGAGTCGGCGTGGTGATCGAGGCGCTGCACCTGTGCATGATGATGCGCGGTGTGCAGAAGCAGAACTCGAAGACGATTACGTCGGCGATGCACGGCGCCTTCCGCGACGACTACAAGACGCGCGACGAGTTCCTCCGGCTGGCCCACAGCAACGGCGGCTAGCATGCAGCAGCAGCTCGCGGGCCGGACGGCGGTAGTCACCGGCGCGTCGCGCGGGATCGGCGCCGCGACGGCGAGGGCGCTGGCGAAAGCGGGCGCGCGCGTCGCGCTCATGGCCCGCACTGGCGCGCAGCTCGACGCCCTGGCGGCGGAAACCGGCGGGATCGCCGTGCAATGCGACCTGCGCGACCCGGCGGCGCTGCAGGCGGGGGTCGAGGCGGTGCTCGACCGGCTCGGAGCCGCGCCGGACATCGTGCTGAACAACGCGGGCGTGTTTCGCGTCGCGCCGATCGAGGAGCTGGCGAACGAGAGCATCCAGGACTCCATCGCGTTGAACCTCACGGCTCCGCTGTTGATCGTCCGCGCGTTCCTGCCCGGGATGCGCGAGCGGAAGAGCGGCCACGTAGTCACGATCGGCTCCATCGCCGACCGGAAGATCTTCGAGGGGAACGCCCTGTACTCGGCCACCAAGTTCGGAGCGCGCGCGATGCACGAGGTACTGCGCGCCGAGCTGAAGGGGAGCGGGATCCGCGCTACGCTGGTCTCGCCCGGATCCACGGATACGTCCCTCTGGGACGACGCAGGCGAGGGCGATTTCCCGCCGCGGTCCGCCATGCTTCCGGCGGAGGCGGTGGCGGACGCGGTGTTGTACGCTGTGACGCGGGATGCCGGAACCAACATAGACGAGCTCCGCCTCACGCGGTCATAGACGCCGGGTGCGATGTTCATCGAGCTGATAGACCTGCTGCGGTGTACGCGGCCGCACGAGGACAGCTGGCTGGTGGCCGCGTTCAGTGAGCTGCGCGAGCGGGACGTGATCGAGGGGCTGCTGAGCTGCCCGGTATGCGACGCGCGCTATCCCATCACCAACGGCGTTGCCTGGTTCGACGTGGAGCCGGACACGGCCGGTCAGCACGCGGCAGCGCCAGGGGGCGACGGCATGCGGGTGGCCGCGTACCTCAATCTGGTGGAGCCGGGCGTCGTGCTGCTTGGCGGGGCATGGGCGGACGCGGCGGACCCAATCACCGGACTAGGGAACACCGTCATCGCGTTCAACTCGGCGGCTGCCAGTGCCCCGCGCGCGTCGCGCGTGCATTGCGATACCATCGTGCCGCTGGCGCGGGAGTGTTTGGATGGTATCGCGCTGGACTCGGCGGCGTCAGAGTTCGTCGAGAGCGGAGCGCGGGCGCTGAAGAACGGGGCGAGGATGGTGGCGCCGGCAGGCGCCGCGGTGCCCGACGGGTTGGTCGAGCTCGCGCGCGACGGGAGTTACTGGGTAGCGGCGCGCGAGGGAGGCAGTGCGAGCGCGCCGGTGCAGATCGCGCGACGGTAAGCCCTTACTACCCTTCGGTAGGTGCCGGCCCCGCGTATACCGCGTCGATCGCCGCCTTGTTCTTCTCCTCCACCACGTTCCGCCGGATACTCATCTTGGGCGTGAGCTCGCCGCCGGCTATCGAGAAATCCTGCTCGATGAGGACGAGCTTCTTCGGAGTCTCGTAGCGCGCGAGCCCCGCGAGCGCCGTGTTCATCTCCCGCTCGTACAGCTGCTGCACGCGCCGCTCGGCGATCAGCGCCGCCGGCTCGATGGACGTCAGCCCCTGCTCGCGCGCCCAGCGCGCGAGCGTCTCGTAGTTCGGCACGACGAGCATGATCGGGAACTTGCGCTTGTCGCCGAGCATGACCGCCTGCGCGACGTACTTGCTGGACTTCATCCGGTGCTCGATGGGAGCCGGCGCGATGTTCTTGCCGCCCGCGGTGACGATGATGTCCTTCTTGCGCCCGGTGATCGTGAGGAAGCCGTCCTCGAGCTTGCCGAGGTCGCCCGTGTGGAACCAGCCGTCTTCGGTGATCGCGGCGGCCGTTTCTTCCGGCCTGTTGTAGTAGCCCTGCATGACGTTGGGGCCGCGTGACAGGATCTCCTCGTCCTCGGCGATGCGCACCTCCACACCATCGATCGGCTGGCCGACTGTCCCGATGCGAATCCTGCCGGGCGCGTTCACCGAGATCACCGGCGACGTCTCCGTGAGGCCGTAGCCTTCGAGGACCGGCAGCCCCGCGGAAAAGAAGAACTTGTTGATGTCGGGGTTGAGCGGCGCGGCGCCGGAAACGAAGAACCTGATGCGCCCGCCGACGGCGGAGTGCAGCTTGGAAAAGACCAGCTTGTGCGCCAGCCGGTACTTGAACAGGAGCATGCCGCCGGGCTCGCGGCCGGCGAGCACTTCGTCAGCCCACTCTCCGCCCACCGCGCTGGCCCAGAGAAAGATTCGCCGCTTCAGCGCGCTGCCGGTCATCGCCTTGTCCCGCACGGACGCGACGATCTTCTCGTACAGCCGCGGCACCGCCAGCAGCAGCGTCGGCCTCACCTCGAGCATGTTGCCGCGCAGGGCTTCGATGGACTCCGCGTACGCGATGCGGATGCCGAGCGAGAACATCATGTAGTGGCCCGCCATGCGCTCGAAAACGTGCGACAGCGGCAGCAGGCTGAGGCAAGTGTCCTCGCCGACGAACGGCAGCACCGACGCGGACGCGAGCACGTTCGAGTGCAGGTTGTCGTGGGTCAGCACCACTCCCTTGGGGATACCGGTCGTACCCGCCGTGTAGATGATCGTCGCGAGATCTTCGGGGCGCGCCTGGAGGGCGTTCGCCCGGTACGCCGCGATGCTCTCGTCCGTCTCCCCCTGCCGGCCGCGCACCTCCAGCTCGGCCAGCGTCATGTCGGCGTGTCCGCCGGTCGGGACGAAGCTGATCACCGTCTTGAGCACCGGCAGCTCGTGTCGGATAGACTCGATCTTGCGAGCCTGCGCGGTAGTCGAGACGAAGATCGCGATCGCGCCGGAGTCGCGCAGCACGTGCACGACCTGATCCGCCGGCAGCGTCGGGTACACAGGGACGTCCACGAAGCGCCCGGTCAGGCACGCATAATCGGCGATTGCCCACTCGGGGCGGTTTTCCGACAGCAGACCCACGCGATCTCCCGGCTTCGCGCCGAGCGTCTCGAGTCCGCGCGCGACGTGGCGCACGCGCTCGCCGAGCTCGTGGTGGGAGATCGGAACCCAGGAGCCGTCGCGCTTGAACCGCAGCGCGTCCGGCAGATCGCGCTCGAGCGCGGTGAAGAACAGCTCGTTCAGCGTCCCGGGCTTGGGCGCGGGACCACCACGTGCCAGCGTCTCTGGGCTCATGTCAGCTCGTATTCCTAGGGAACCCGCGGTACCACGGGCAGCACCAGCCGCAGCGGACTCCCCGCTACGTGCATGCCACGGTAGCGTACGCGCGCGAGCACGATGATGGAATCGCGCGGGCTCGTCAGCCCGGCGGGGAAGAGTCGCACCTTCCGCGCCGCGATTCCAGCCGTCGAGGTCGTGTCGAGGGCCGAGGGGCGCCCGTTGTCTCCCACGACGCGCGCGCGAACGGAGTCGGCCGCGTTCGCGAGAGCGAACGTCACGATCCAGTCGCGGACCGGCACGTCGTTCGTGGGCCCGTGGTGCAAGACCCGCACGGCAAGGTCGGCCGAGAGGTTCCGCGTGGTGTCGATCACCGAGTACCGCAGCGTGTCGATCGCGCCGGAAGGCTCGACCGAATCCGGCCGCGGCACCACGCTCAGCCGGAGCGGAGCGGCCTGCAGCGATCCGACGTAGGCGAGGAGTCGCGCCGTCGTGTCAGCGTTCGCGCCGGCGACCACGACGCCCGTGACGCTGTCCACGGTGACGACCGTTTCCAGCGCGGCGTACCGGACGGGCGCGTCCACGATCTCATCATTGCCCGTGTTGAACACGGCGGCGCGGAGCTGGGCCGCGACTCCGCTCGTGTCGCGCAGCGTGTCGCCGGCGACGACGGCCGGGAAGGGGAGCGCGGTGAACTCGATGGACGCGGCGACGTTCGGGCCGGTGTCGATGTCGGTGCACGCCGCGGCGAGCAGCGCCAGAGCGACGATCGCGCCCGCCGGTCTCACTCGAACCGCTCCACGAGAAGGGACGCGAGGTGCGTGTACGCGAGCGCGGCGGGGTCCGCGGGCGTACGCAGCACCACCGGCTGGCCCGCCGCGAACGCATCGGCGGCCGCCGCGGTGCGCGGGATCGTGACGTCGAACACGAGATTGGCCGGGAGGTGCCGCCGCACGTAATCCACCACTCGCTCGCTCGCGGGATTATCGCGCTCGTGCATGGTGAGCAGCAGACCGTCGAGCGTCAGCTTCTCGTTGGACTGCACGATTTCCTGGATCGCGCGCAGTATCTGCGGCGTGGTCTGGAGCGCGAGCGGCTCGCACTGGAGCGGCACGATCACGTGGTCGCTGCCTTCCAGCACGCGGCGCGTGACCGGGCCGAGCCCGGGCGGACTGTCCACGACGACGACCTCGCAGCGCTGCTTGGACGTTTCCAGCAGATCGGGGAGCACACTCGTGTCGGAGACGAGCTGCTGGTACATGACGTGATCCACTTCGTCGGTGACGGTGCCGGCGAGCATCACGCGCAGCCAAGGCAGTGCCGTGGGAAGGATCACGTCGCGGAGCGGGCGGGCGCCGTTGAGATAATCAGCGAAGCCGACGGTGGGGTGGCCGCGGCGGAGGCCGACGCCGTAGCGCACGGAGCCCTGCGGGTCCACGTCGATGATGAGCGTCTTCATGCCGCGCTTGGCGAACGCGGCCGCGAGATTCACCGCGGTGGTGGTCTTGCCTACGCCGCCCTTCTGGCTGACGACGGATAGAACGTAACCCACCTATTCCTCTGGATCTGCTGGCGGGACGTCGTGCTCATCTCCGTCCGCGGCGTGGCCGCCGGACGCGTTGAGTTTGTCCAGGGTGGCGCGCGCGTGCGCGATCCAGCGCTCGGCGTCCGGCCCGGTGGGCGGATCCATGAGGAAGGCTTCGAGATGGTACGCGGCGTCCGCGACGGAGCAGCGCTTGAGCAACAGGAAGGCGAGCCCGTAGTGCGACCCCGACAGCGTCGGCTGGATCTCGAGCGCGCGCTTGTACGCGCGGATCGCCTCTTCCTGCTGCCCGGTCTTGGAAAAAACGATCGCCATGTTCTGGAGCGCGCGATAGTTGTTGGGCTGATCGCGCAGGGCGAGCCGGTACGACGTCAGCGCGGCGTCGAAATCGCCCTGACGTTCGAGGGCCAGCGCTTCGCCCAGATAGTCTACGCGCTGCGCTTTTCCCCGGCTTTTCGAGCCTCCGCCGGTGAGGCGACTCCACCATGACATGATGTGGTTAAGCTATTGACGGCGCGAGACATCCGCTATCGTCCGCGCAGTCCAAGGGGGTCGGATTGTCACCTGGTCTTGCGACTTCGGACTGAGGATTTCGAACCCTTGCAGCCTCAGGACTAACGGCCATCGCGGATCGACGATTAATCGAGGACGGAGGATCGCGGGATGCCTCTCTCCGCATTCCTCACTTAGTCGTCGATCGTCGATTGTAGTTAGTCCTTGTATCTACCGGATATGAGGAAAGAGCGCGAGAATCGTGGGCGAGGGGTGACCTCGAGTAGTCCTGGAGCGGTAAGCTCGAGCCTCAGCATGAGGCCCCCTCGTTCACGTCCGGTGCCAGAGCTCGAACAACTGCCTGAGGCGCGGGGTCAGAAGAGAAGGTCTCCGCGACCTCGAATACAAGACCGAGTGAGTGCACGGACCCTCCCGGGGAGATTCTCCATGAGCGGGTTCATCGGAATCGATGTGTCGAAGGCGGATGCTGTTGCTGCTCGAGAAGGAGAGCCAGGAGTCAAGAGTTACCCTAACTCCGATCGCGGCCACCGGGATCTGATCAGAGATCTTGAGCGCGATGGCGCTCCGGCCGATCTCATCGTCGTGGAATCGACCGGTGGATATGAGCGGAGGCTGGTGACCGCTTTAGGATCTCGAGGCCTTCCAGTGG
The DNA here is from genome assembly GCA_051305945.1 of Gemmatimonadaceae bacterium. Taxonomy (GTDB): domain Bacteria; phylum Gemmatimonadota; class Gemmatimonadetes; order Gemmatimonadales; family Gemmatimonadaceae; genus JACDCY01. The sequence goes on along the minus strand of JBPPMH010000144.1, from coordinate 21,799 downwards.
TGGTGGTTAATCCCCGCCAGGTGCGAGACTTTGCCAAGGCGACAGGGCAGCTCGCAAAGACTGACAAGATCGACGCTCATGTGCTGGCTGATTTCGGAGCTCGGGTGAAGCCGGCGCTAAAGGCGCTGGCCAGCGAGGAGCAGGAAGAGCTTCGTGATTTTCTCGTACGGCATGAGCAACTGGTTCAGATGATAGGCGCTGAGAAGAGTCGCCTTCTGCAGGCTCAAGGTGCCAGTCGCCACGTGCTTCGGAAGAAGATCAAGAGCCATATCAGATTCCTCGAGCGTGAGATCGAGCTTCTAGACTCGGACCTTGATGACACGCTTAAGAAGAGCTCGATGTGGAAGGAGAAAGACGATCTTCTCCAGAGCGTGCCCGGGGTCGGAAAACAGACGGCCCGCACACTACTTGGGCTCGTGCCTGAGCTAGGCGCTCTAACCGCCGGCCAGATCGGAAAGCTTATCGGTGTGGCTCCGTTCAACCGTGACAGCGGAAAGTTCCGCGGCAAGCGCCGCATCGGCGGCGGCCGGGCCAGCGTGAGAGCTGTGCTCTACATGGCGACCCTGGTAGCTACGCGGCACAACCCCGTCGTTAAAGCCTGGTATCAGAGGCTACTCGCCGCCGGGAAGCCGAAAAAGCTGGCGTTGGTCGCATGCATGAGGAAGCTCCTCGTAGTGCTCAACGCCATGATGAAAACGAACACGCGGTGGCAGGCTCAGATCGCGACTGCCACCTCTTGACTTTTAAGACAACTGCTGAGGCCGCAAAGGTCCTCAATCCGAAGTCGAAAGCACCGTATCCTCGACCCCACACGGAGGCGTTCTGACGCGCGTTAACATCTCGACCGACAGCATATGGGAGCCGGTGGTGGGGTATTCGCGGGTCGTCCGCGTGGGCTCGCACATCTACGTGTCCGGGACGACGGCCACGGGCGACGGCGGCCAGCTCGTGGGAAAGGGCGATCCTCACGCCCAGGCCATCCAGACGCTGACCAACATCGAGGCCGCGCTGCACCGCGCCGGCGCGCGGCTGAGCGACGTCGTGCGGACGCGGATCTACGTGACCGACATCGACCAGTGGGAGGAGATCGGCCGCGCGCACTGCTCCTTCTTCGGCGAGATTCGCCCGGCGACGAGCATGGTACAGGTGGCGCGGCTCATCGATCCGGACATGTTGGTCGAGATCGAAGCGGAGGGGCTGATTGAGAAGACGTGACTGGTGATTAGTGATTAGTGATTAGTGATTAGTGACTAGTAACGACGTGGCTCAGAAGCCGTGCTCGAAGCTTAGGTACAACAGCAAACCAGATACACGCATCCCGTCGCGCGCGTCGAGGGTCAGGCCGGCGCCGGGGACGATTTGAGCGCCCGGGCGGAGGTTGATCGCGCCGCGGACTGCGGGGACCAGGGTGAGCGACGTCTCTGAAGTTCGAGTCCCGCCGATGCCGGGTGTTTCCGCTCGTGACCATACAGATTCGACCAGCATATTCAACGTGGGATGCAGCAGCCAGATGAAGCTTGCTCCAGCGAACAGCTCGTTCGCCGTGCGACGCGTCCCGTCTTCGGCGCGAGCGGATGGAATCACAGATCCACCCACGTTCCAGTGCGCCGCCAGCGTACGACCTATCTCCAGCGAGACGGGCAGGTTGAGCTCTACTCCCGCTCCGCCCACGCCCCTCCCGCGCTCGGCGCTGCCGGTGGGAAGCAGCGCGCTGATCCGGATGACGGATTCGCTGCGCGGTCGGGCGAGCCAGCGATACCTGTAGTTCAGCGCGACGTCGCCGATGCCGGAGCTGCCGGCAGAGCTCACGAGCGGGACTGAGTAGCTCAGCTGATGATCCTGGCTCAGGAACGGCCACTCCTGCGTGAACCCCAGCTCCCAATCGCGTGTGGCACGATCGCGAGCGAACAGCAGGATGTGCTGCACGACGCCCGGCTCCTGGTTGTACGCCTCCTCGATGAGGAAGCTGTTGTCGCGGATGGGCGGCGGGCCCTGCGAGTCCGCGATGGACGGCAGGAACACGAGGCACACGAGCAATGGCAGGAATCGCATTACGCAGTTACCAGAAGTCCGGTGAGGTACATGATGAGCATGCCGGCGAGGAAGCCGGCGACGTTGAGCGGAGAGGCGATGCTTCCCTTCTCGCCACCCGGGAAGAGGCGCGCCAGCTGGATCAACACCTGCACGATCGCGCCGGCACCGATGGCGAAGAACAGCGCGGTCCAACCCGGGCTGTAGGTAAATCCTCCGATCCATGCGCCGACAATCGTAGGGACGCCGGCGACCAGACCGAGCAGCACGAGCAGCCCGAGCGTCACCCTGCTCTTCGCCAGCGGCGCGAGAATGGCGAGGCCTTCCGTAGTGTTGTGCAGCAGGAATCCGATCACGAGAAAGCTGCCGAGCGCGATCTCTCCGCTCGCGTACGCCGCTCCGATCGCGAGCCCTTCACCGAGGTTGTGCAGTCCGATCGCCAGCGCGACGAGCATGGCGACGTACACGGGCGAAGCCGCGCCACCGGCACCGCGCCGGCGTCCGATCGCTGCGAGCACCAGTGGCGTGCCGACGAACCCCAGAAGAACGAGGCCCAGCCCCTGAAACGCGGTGGGAACCGCCGCCGACAGCTCGACGGCTTCGGCCAGCGCGTCCACGCCCAGGAAGAGGAGCAGCCCTGCAGTCAGGCTCAGCAGAAACTCGATCCACCTGCGCGAGAGATTTCGCAGAAACGGAAACCAGAGCAGCCCGATGAACACCGGCACCACGCCGGCGTACAACCCGAGCAGCGCGAAGGTCGAGAGATAGCGCGCGTCGGGAGTGGGCGTGCGCACCGCGACCGGGACTTCCTTGTCGAAGGTGAGCCCGGTGCTCGTCACCAGCCGCACGACGACAGGCTCACCCTCCACCCACGGATACGGAATGGTGATCTCGCGCGACTCCAGCCGGCCGATGGTCCGCGGCCCGTCTATCGTGTGTACCCACGACGCGTCGTCCACGAGCACCTGCGCGACCGTGACGGGCGCCGGCCCCCCATTCACCGCGTGCACGCGCAGCACGCCGCGGTCAGGCAGCGTCACCCTCGTGATGGTGAGCTCCTCCACCGGAGGAAACGATCCGGTGAAGACGCCGGCGGGACCGAAGCGCAGGAACAACAGGAGAAAAACGAGCAGCGCCACGAGCGGCAGCCCCGCCGCGAGCCAGGTGCGCGTGCGGCTCCTGCCGGATACCCCCGCGGCGTCACCCAACGGTCGGACCCCGCACCACGAACATCCCCGTCCATCCCAGCTCGGCGAATTCGCTCTGGTGGGCGTGGAAGAGAAACGGTCCTTCGTGGTCGTAGGTGAACTCGAGAATCGCGCGCTCGCCCTGGCAGAGCATCACGTTGTCGGTGAATTCGTGGTGCGTGAGATTCGTACCGGTCCGGTACAGCCGGTAGAAGTTCCCGTGGAGGTGAAAGGAGTTGATCGGGTCGAACTCGGTAAGGTTCACCACGTAGGCGCGCACCGGCTCGCCCAGCCCGAGCTCGATCGGATACTTCTGATAATGGAACGCGACGGAATTGACCGCGTAGACCTCGTTCTCGCCGTCGAAGTTCGTGTCGAAGGCGTTCATCACCATCACCAGCTCACGCGCCGGCGGGCGGCCTTCCTTCGGATCGATGATGAATGCGCCGTACAGTCCCTTGTGGATGTGCCGCTTGAGCGGGACCGTGTGGCAGTGGTACAGGTGCAGTCCGAACGGCGCGGCGTCGAACTCGTACGTGTAGCTTCGCCCCGGCGCTACGACTTCGAACGCGCCGTCCATGTTCGCCGGGTGAAACCCGTGGAAGTGGATCGTGTGGGGATGCGTCCCGGAATTGGTGAAGTGGACGCGGAGGCGGTCGCCTTCGGTGCAGCGAATCGTCGGCCCGGGAACCTGGCCGTTGTAGCCCCACGCCGGGAAGAAAACTCCGGGCGCGACCTCCAGCTCGAATTCCGTGGCTTCGAAGTCGTATTCCCGCAGCGTCTGGCCGGACGGAAGAGTGGAGACGCGACCGTAGTCGAAGTGCGTGAGGAAAGCCGTCGGATCGAACGAATCCCCCCGCAGCTCCCCCACCGCCATCATGTCGTGGTGGGACCCGTGCCCGGGAGCCAACCCGCCTTTCAACGTGTCGCCGGCGGCGAGCGGGCCTCCGCGTTGGACGCACGCGGTCCCCGCCGCCGCCAAGCCAACGGTGCCAAGCGCCCCCCACTTCATGGCCAGCCGCCGGCTCATCGCCGGCCCGGCGGGCTCATTCTCTTTCACTCGATCGTCCCGATCCGACATAGCCCCTGCTTTAGTGTATCCTAAATAATATTTTAGCGTGGCAGAATGCGCAATGCGGCCCCAAGCGCCCCTCTATAAGTGGCATAGCCCCTGCGAGCTATCCGGGCATGACGGGCGACTCCGTAAACGACCGGCGCAACGCGGCTCCACCGCCCGCGTTTCTCGCGCCCCACACCCGGAAGACCGACAAACCCGGCGCTCCTGCAAAGCGAGAGTGTCTCGCTTGGTACTGCCGCCGCGTCGTCCGCATGGCCGGGCAGGTACTCGGCGCCGTCGCGCTGCTTACTGCCGGAACCGTCTTCGCGATCAGCCGGCAGCCGCTGCACTTCGCCAAGCCCGGCGGGCTGCTGAGCCTGCCGGTCGCGGTGGTACAGCCGAATTCGCAGGCGGAGGAGATCTACCGCGTCTCCCGCGTCCTCCGGCTGCACACCAAGGACACGCTGCTCGCCGACAGGATAGCGCGCGCGTTCGTGATCGAGGGCGGCAAGAAGGACATAGACCCCGCGCTGCTGATCGGCGTGCTGCTGACGGAGGACGCGACGCTCGACGTCCACGCGCGCAGCAGCGTCGGCGCGCGCGGGCTGATGCAGATCATGCCGTTCCACAGCGGCAAGTACGGCTGCGCGTCGCCGGACCTGTACAACGTCGAGGCGAACATCTGCCACGGCGTCGCGATTCTCGCCGAGTACATGGGCAGGACGAAGACGGTCGAGAAAGCGCTGCTGCGATACAACGGCTGTGTGCGCGGTACGAACACACCCAACTGCCACACGTATCCGAACAAGGTCCTCCGCTACTCGCGCACCGCGGCCAGCCAGATGGTCGCCGGGTTGAGCGAATAGCAGCTAGCTGCTAGCTGTCGTCTATCATCACTCGCTCCATAGCGCGCCGCAGCCGCGCGCGCACGCGATAGAGCAGCAGCGCCGCCACCATCATCAGCGCGGCGAGCGAGCCCCACCACAGACCCTCCGCGCCGAGCCGCGCGTTGAACCCGAGCAGCAGGCTGAGCGGCAGGCCCACGAGCCAGAAGCCGAGTGCGGCCGCGATCATCGGAAAGCGGGTGTCGCCGATGCCACGCAGGATCCCGGCGGAGACCACCTGCGTTCCGTCGAACACCTGGAACAGCCCCGCGATCGGTATCAGCCCCGCGGCGAGGGCGACTACTTCCTGGTCGCGCGAGTAGAGCTCCGCGAGCCAGAGCGGGAGGACCAGGAACACCGCCGCGGCGACGCACATGAATCCCACACCGCACACCAGTCCGGCGATGGCAAAACGTCGCACTGCCGGCTCGTCGCGCGCGCCCACCGCCCGCCCGACGAACACCGCCGTCGCGGAGCCCACTCCCACCGGCACCATGAACGTCAGGGACGCGAGGTTTATCGCCGTCTGATGCGCGGCGACCGAGATCGTGCCGAGCAGGCCCATGAGCACGATCAGTCCGCCGAAGTAGGAGACTTCCAGCTCGTGCTGGGCTCCGATCGGAAGACCGAGGCGCAGCATCCGCGCGAGCGGCGCGCGCTCGAGCGCCTGGCGCCGCAACGGCCGCACATACGGCCGCAGCCGGTGCCAGGCGAGAGCCACGAGGATCAGTACGAGCAGCGTCCGGGAGATGGATGTCGCGAGCGCGGCGCCGGTCACGCCAAGTCGCGGGAGCCCGAGGTTCCCGAAGATGAGCGCCCAGTTGAGCGCGACGTTCGCCAGGTTGCACAGCACGATCGTCGCGACGATCGCGCGCGTGAGACCGAGCGCCTGCAGCAGCTGGCGGAAGACGAGAAACGCGGTGAAGGGAAGCAGGCTGGGCAGACAGATCAGCACGTACCGCGCGGCCAGCGGCACCAGCTCGTCCGGTTGCCGGAGCGCCCGCAGCACCGCTTCCGCCGGTAGCAGGAGCGCGCCCAGCACCACGCTGAGCGCGAGCGCGAGCAGCAGCCCGCGTTGTACCGCCAGCGCAATTCCCGTCTCGTCGTCCGCGCCCACCGCTTGCGCGATGAGCGGATCGAGCACGAGCAGCACGCCCATGCCGAATACCGCGACTACGAAGAAGTAGAAGTTCCCGATCGCGGTGGCGGCGAGCGCTTCCGCGGAGAACCGTCCCGCCATGATCGCGTCCACGACGCCCATCGTCATCAGTCCGACCTGGACGATGACGATCGGCAGGGCGAGCGAGACTAGCGCGCCATATTCACTCCTGCTGGGACGCAAGACGGTTCCTCGTGCATGGTTCGTGACCAACAACCATAATCGAGTAACCGTCGATAGCTGCTGGCTGCTAGTCACTCACGTCCCAAGCCGTCACGCGCGGGCAAGCGCGGGCCGTCCGCTTTCGGGTACAGTTCACGATCCCAGGAGCCGCTGCCATAAATACCGGACTGCCCCAAACGCACTCGTCCACCCGCACCATCGTCGCCGTTACGCTCGTCGTGCTCGCGACCGGCGGAGTGATCGCCGGCTGCGTCGCGGCGCGGCCCGGCGTCGCAGACCTCGGCGCCGATCGGACAGTCGCTCCAGCGCAGCAGCAACGGCGCAGTGTGGTCCGCGGCCGCGCACAGCTTCGGCGTGTGCAACGGCACGGGCGTGACGCCGCCGCCGTTCCCCAACAGCATCTCGTTCTCCGGCCGCGTTCCAGCTGACCCGCCGCTTCCGGTAGGGTTCGAGGACCAGCTCTTCGCGACCATGCGCGACGGATCCGGCACCGTCGTCGCGACGACCTTCACATGGACGTCGGAGACTCCGACGATCGCCAGCGTAGATCAGAACGGCGTCATGCGCGCGCTGTCGGCTGGCACGGCCGTCGTGCGGGCGACCGCCGAGGACGGCACGACGCGCCGGTACTCACTCCCGACGCACGTGGCGACGGCGAGCGCGAGCGCCGACTACGATGGCAACGCTGAGTTCGGCGAGCCGGAAGACGACACTTCCGCCGATGAGTTCATCATCCGCCGCAACCAGCTCATCACTTCGTTCAACCCGAACAACGGCACGCCGAACTGGGTGGCGTACGAGATAGACGCGTCGCACTTCGGCCCGCAGGACCGGTGTGACTGCTTTACGTACGACCCCGAGCTGCCAGCGGCTGCGAAGTACACCACAGCCGACTACACCGGCGCCGGCGCGTTCCACGGCTACGGCATTGATCGCGGCCACCTCGCCCGTTCGTTCGACCGCACCGCGGGAAGCCTGGACAACGCCTACACGTACTACTTCAGCAACATCATCCCGCAAGCCGCCGACAACAATCAGGGGCCGTGGGCGCAGATGGAGAACTACCTTGGCGATCTCGCGCGTTTCCAGAACAAAGAGGTGTACATCATCGCCGGCCCTGCGGGCAACAAGGGAACGATCAAGAATGAAGGCAGGATCGTGATCCCGACGCACACGTGGAAGGTCGCGGTGATCATGCCGAAGGATCAGGGCATCGAGCACGTGGCCAGCCACGACGACGTCGAGGTGATCGCGGTGATCATGCCGAACGAGGCAGGCATCCGGAACGTGGCCTGGCAGTCGTACATGCGCACGGTGGACCAGGTTGAAGCGCTCACCGGCTACGACCTGCTCGCGCTGTTGCGCGACGACATCGAGATCGCCGTCGAGAGCAACACCGCGCCCCCGGTCGCGGCGGTTGACGGCCCCTACACGGGCATCGAAGGTGAAGCCATCAGCATGAGCGGACAGATGTCGAGTGATCCCGACGGCGACGCGCTGACGTACGCGTGGCGCTTCGGCGATGGCGGCAACGCCACGGGTGTGAACGTCACGCACGCGTACGCCAGCGGCGGCACGTTCACTGTTCGCTTGATCGTCACGGACATTCGTGGGCTCGCCGACACGGTGACGACGACGGCCGCGATCGCGTCGTGGAGTCAAGCGACCGGCAGCGCGTCGGCGGCTCTGGCGCAGCTCCAGGCTGCGGGGAAGATCAACGCCGGCGACGCCAACTCGCTCCAGGTGAAGCTGGACGCGGCGATCCAGCAGTTCCGCGGAGGCAACCCCGGCGCCGCCGTGAACCAACTCGAGGCCTTCATCCACGAGCTGGACACGATGGTGCGCTCCGGCAGGCTGTCTGAGGCCGACGCGGCCCAGCTCCGGGCGCTTGTTACCCGGATTATTGCTGCCGCGTCCTGACAGCAGGGGTTGGTGAAAGTCCCTGCCGCGCAGTTGGCGGCAGGGACTTTTTTGTAGGCTGCCTCTACGGCGCTCGCTCGTTGACCGTGGGGAACGGTAGCGCCGGATAAGGCCCGAAGTGTTCGACCGGCGTGTACGCTCCGGCCCAGAAATCCGGAGGACCTTCGCTGTCCGCTACCCGGTTGCTCACGGGCTTCAGCCCGTGCTTCAGGTAAGCGACGATCGCCCAGAGATCGGCATCGGGCATGTGCCGCCACGCGGGCCACGGCATCGGAGGGGCAAGGTACTTCGGATTCGCGGGAAAATTGCCGACCCCGGGAGTCGTCGAGGTGATCTCGACGTCCGGGGTCTCGCCGGGACGGAGACCGAACCGCAGCGAGTTGAAGATCTGCCTTTCGCTGAAGCGCCCGAGACCGCTGCTGTTATCCGGCGTGAGGTTCCGCGGCCGGGTCTTGAATCCTGCGATCGTGAACTCGATTACATAGGGAGCCTTGATCGATGGCTCGCCGCGCAGCCCCGCGAGCCAGCCTCCCCGCTCCGGGCCGCCGCCTCCGTGGCACAGTCCGCAGCCGTACTGCGTGACCACCTGGCGACCGCGCAGCACCTGCTCCAGCCTCTCAGGCGCGTGGAGCTGTTCATTTTCGGTGGGGAAGGCCGGGAGCACGTGGGTGCCGACTTTCTCGACAGCGACTTCGCTCGCCCAGAAATCGGGCGGCGCTTCGCTGTCCTGTATGCGGCGGGCGAAAGGTCTCACGCCGTGTTTGAGATATGCGGCGATCGCGCGAAGCTCGGCGTCCGAGTGGTGCCGGATTCCGAGCCACGGCATTGCCGGCGAGAGGTAGTTCGGTGATGCTGGATGATTGCCCTGCCCCGGGACGGCCGAGGTGATCTCGACGTCCGGCGTCGCGCGGGGGCGGAGCCCATATCTCAGGGCGTTGAATATCTGGCGCTCGCTGAAGCGGCCCAGCCCCGTTTCCTCGTCAGCTGTCAGGTTGCGCGGCCACGCGCGGAACTGCCCTATGGGCAGAGTGTCGCCGGGTGCTCCGGCAAGCCACTGCGTCTGACCGAGAAACGGTCCCGTTCCGGAACCGGCGGGATTAGGTCCGCCGCCGTGACAGTCGCCGCATCCGTGTTGTATCACCAGCTGCCGACCCCAGAGCACCTGGCTCTCCCGGGTTTGTACAGTCGCTTCGGACCCGCTGCTCACCGACGCGGGCGCGGGTGCCATGCACGCAGCAATCGTGGCGGGAAGGAGGATGCACAAAATCCCGCGCGCAACTCTAGACCGTTCCATCACGCCGTCTCCTGGTGATAGGGGGCAAAGCCCTTCATCTGACGGCGGCCAATATGCTGCGGTCGAGCGCGGAGCGTAACTGAACAAACGATTAACGGTCTTTCGTGCGAGAGGCGCGGGCCGGAATCGAACCGGCGAATAGCGGTTTTGCAGTACGATGATTCGGCTTTGCAGATCGTTGCCACCCTGCGTACCGCCCCCGGCAAGGAGCTACTACGCTGACTTAGAATGAGTGACCCTTGGCATTTGTTTGCATTGGTTTGCAACGGAATTTGCCCAAGGGTTTACCCAGCCTCAGCGAGATGCAGCCATTGAGGGCACACTGACGAGCGTCCTGTCGAGGCCTGCGTACAGCCGCCGTGCTCACCGTTTCCTTAGCCGCTGCCATGGTGTGCCTAAGCAGCTCCCCATATGATCGCGGCGACGAAGCTGGCGTATGATTGAAGAAATGACTTTTTCCGTGTACGATAGAGTCGAGCTGTCTACTGGAGACCACGATGGAACGCAGACCCTCACTCGCCCACGCACTTCTGACGGTTATGGCGCTGTCCACGCCGGTTGCCGCGCAGGAAGACGCACATGCACACGCCGCGGCTGAACGACTCGGAACGGTCATTTTCGAGACGTCCTGTCTGCCGGAAGTCGCTCCCGCTTTCAATCGAGCGGTTGCCCTGCTGCATTCGTTCGAGTTCGGTGAATCGATTCGTGCATTTCACGACGTGCTCGCTCGCGACTCGACCTGTGCGATGGCTTACTGGGGCCTCGCGCTCAGCCACTGGAACAATCCCATGGCACCGGGCAACCGGGCAACCATTCTGCTGCAGCGCGGAAGCGCCGCCGCACAGGCAGGGATGCGGCTCTCCGGCGCAGCTACGCAGCGCGAGGGCGATTACATCGCTGCGGTCGGGCGGCTCTTTGCCGACTACGAAACGCGCGACCAGCAGACACGCGTCGACGCGTACGAGGCGGCCATGGGTGAGCTTGTCGCGAAGTACCCGGATGACATCGAAGCGCGAATCTTTCACGCCCTGTCTGTCGCGGCGTCCGCTCCGCTCACGGACAAGAGCTACGTGAAGCAGCTGCGGGCAGGCGAGATTCTGGAGTCCATTTTCGCGGCCCGGCCGGATCACCCGGGCGTGGCCCACTACATCATCCACAGTTACGATTTTCCGGTGCTCGCCGGCAAAGCGGCCACCGCGGCGCGTCAATACGCGGAGATCGCACCTTCCGCGGCGCACGCGCTGCACATGCCGTCGCACACTTTCACGCGGGTCGGATTGTGGGACGAGTCGGTCAGCACGAACCTGCGCTCCATAGACGCTGCCAGGACAGCGGGCTCCTGGTCCGAGGTGCTGCATGCTGCCGACTACGCCGTCTACGCCTATCTGCAGAGGCGGCACTCCTCCGCAGCGGAAACGATTCTGGCTCAGCTACGGACGATCGCTGCGCAGTTCGACGTGAACGCCGTCACCGGCGCGGCACCCGGATGGGCAGGCGTTTTCGCTCTCGCGGCGATACCGGCGCGGTATGCGCTCGAACGGCACGCGTGGAGCGACGCTGCCGCCCTGCAGCTCACCCGCGATCGAATCCCGCAGACTGACGCGCTGACGTACTTTGCGCGCGCACTGGGCAGCGTGAACACGGGTGACCTGGCCGGTGCGCGTGAGGCGATCGATTCGCTCGCTGTGCTGAACGCGCGGCTGACGGAGCGTGGCGAGGCCTACTGGGCGGAGCAGGTGGCGATTCAGCACGGCGGAGCGCAGGCATGGGTCAATTTCGCGAACGGACGCACCGAACAGGCGCTGAAAGGGATGCGCGAGACCGCTGATCGTGAGGATGCGACCGAGAAAGCGGCGGTGACGCCTGGCCCGCTCGCGCCCGCGCGCGAGCTGCTGGGTGACATGCTGATAAGGCTCAACCGTCCTGCCGAAGCTCTGGCGGAGTATCGGGCTGCTCAGGAGCGGGAGCCGAATCGCTACTGGTCGCTGCACGGCGCGATGAAAGCCGCCGCCGCAGTCGGTGATCGCGCAGCCGAGTCGGAGTACGCGCGGCAGATCGCGCGCCTCACCGCGACAAGCTCTCAGGGTTGCATCGCCGCGACCAGGACTTGTCGCGTTGGTGTCCGCCGTGATCAGTCATCGAGCAGGGGCGACTCGACCCGTGCCGCCCCACAGGCGACACCGGCGGCGGTCGCAGTCCCCCCGGTCAAGCCGGAGAAGACGACCACTGCTAGTCCCGTGGACGCGGCACAGCGCGGCTACCACCGTGATTCGAGCGGCCGCTGCTACACCTTTAATTCACAGGGCCGCAGAGTGCAGGTGGATCCCCGCCTGTGCCAGTAGAGGGGACCCGGGCAGGACGTCCGAGCACGATCGCGCCCTGTGGTCCATCGCACTGGCGCTTAAGCGGTTACAACCAGAGGCGCGGGCCGGAATCGAACCGGCGAATAGCGGTTTTGCAGACCGCTGCCTTACCACTTGGCTACCGCGCCGTGTACTGGGGAATACGTAAAATAGCGGGAAGGAAGCTGTTGGCTATTGGCTGCTCCCCCTGAGCCCCTCGGCGAGAAACACGATCTCGCTCATCAACCGCCGCTCGCCGATCTCCCGCGCGCCATCACCGTCGAGCGCGAACCGCGGCCCCTTCCGTCTCAGCTTCCGCTCGAGCCACAGTCCCACCTCGTACCCCGAAGCGAGCGGCTTTCCATCGCGACCTTCCGAAGTCGGCACTCCGGTCAGCGCGCTCGCCGGAAGATCCAGCAGCTCCCGCCACGCCGCCGGCGCGAGCCGCGTGCGCGCGCCGAACAGCACCACCGCAGCGAACCGCTCGCGCAGCTCGCCGTTCTCGCTGCCCCACACGCTCGATTCCGTTACCAGAGCAGCGAGCAGATCGAGCATCGCCGCCACGTGCCGCGCGGTCGGCCGGATAACTCCCGTCTCCCACCGCGCAACCGTCACCCGCCCCACTCCCACCGCGTCGGCGAAGTCCGACTGCGTGAGCCCGAGACACCGCCTGCACCGCGCCGCGCCGTCCGCGCGCACCGCCGTACGCGCCAGCGCTCCCCAATTACCCGCCGCTCTCTTCATCACCACGAATTCTATCCACGGTGATGCCTTTCAGCGCTCTCCCTACTTCGTTCGGACCACCGTCAGCTTCAGCCTGTCAGTCGGCGTGCCGCCATTGACCGTGAAACTCACCGTGCTCGTCGTCCCCGCCGCCACGCCGAGCCGGTAATACACCGCCCCACCGTTCGTCATGGTGTAATTGGCGGCACCGGTGAGGCTGTGAACCGCGAGAGGATACACGGGGTTGTTTTGATCTAGCGCCGGCAGCAGCGTCCGGAAGTTCCAGCTCCTGTGCGTGTACTGCGTGGGGAGCCCCCCAAGCCCGATGTCGTCCACGTAGTGAGCCACCGCCCAGTCGCGCGCGGCATCGGTGATTTCCTGCCCGAACCGGTTCCGCAGATTCACGATCCCCGTATCGGGCGTGTTGACGAGCTCGCTCCATATACTTTCCTGCACCCGCACGGCGAACAGCGGATTGGTTCCTACTGCCGTGTGCATCAGCGGTCGAAGCTGATTCAGGCGGGCATACTCCGCGCGAGCGGCCGGCACGCGCTGTGGAAGATCCCGCCGTTCCATCCTGCGAAGCTTGTCGTGCACTGAATAATCGAGCTGCAGCCGTGCGCCGCCCGGGCCGATCGACGGCGCTCCCGACATCGAGAGCAACGCGGGCGACGGCGTTACCGCAGGCGTGGGCGGGCCGGTCACGGCGATGGCCGACGTCGCGCTCGCTGTTGTCGCGATCGTGCCGTCCACGTAGATGGGCTTCCCTTGGGCGTCCGTTCCCACTTGCGTTGACGGCAAGTTGGCCGCGAAGGCGACGATCGTGAACTCCTGCACGGTGCCGGCGGCGGCGACATTGAACTGCGCCGCAGAGGCCCCATCCACCCGGCACCGCTGCCCCACGGAGAGCGAGACCGGCGCGCCACATACCAGCTCGGAGGGTGAGACCGGGGTCCCCGGCGCGCCGCGGTCCGCGAGATAGCGCAGGAACGACCAGGCCGCCCCACGGGTCTCCAGGTTGTCGGCCTTCTTGTACGGCGCGTTGTCGTGCGGAGACATGAGGTAGAGTCTCATGCGCCCGGAGTTGGAGAGCATGTACGAATTGAACGCGTCGAGTCGCGGCTGTGACTGTTTGATCTCGGCCACCCCGAGGTTCGTCCGCGGCGACGCGTCGCCGCTCGCCTCGTAGAACAACATCTCCTCGGCGATGTGCGACAGCCCCTCCTCCATGTATATCGTCTCGGGCCACATGATCGGTGGCGCGTTCACGTACAACCGGCGCGAGGAGTTGATCAGGTGCTGCATCTCATGCCCGATGACTCCCGTCGTAATCCGCCGCACAGTCTCCACGGTTCGCGTATTGCCCTTGATCGAGCCGGTGGGATCCGGCACGAGCAAATAGAACATCTCGGCGAAGTTGCTACCCGGGCATCCTTGAAGGCCGCCGGAGGTCGTCTTCGGGAAGAGATCGCGCCCGAAGAAGAACCCGCCGACCACACCCTGGCTGCCTGCCGGCGTCAGCTCGTTCACCGCCCTGGTAAACAGCGCGATAACCCGGCCGCTGTTGTCTATGTCGGTAGGTACGCCGAAGTTCTCCGTGAGGACCGGCCAGATGAGACTCTCGAAGGTCGCCGCGAACGCCTCGTAATCCGATGTGGTGAACCCGTTCGGCGGATTGTCCACGTCGGCGTAGACGAGCAGGTGGGCGGAAGTTGCTTCGAGAGTGGCGGACGCCATTTGCGGGGAGTCGCACGCCCGGTCCGCGTTCACGTTGAAGGAGACTGTGTTGGTCGGCGCCTGCACCAGCACCGACGTCTCCTTCGAGATTCCGCCCGCCGTGGCGCGAATGGTCGCCGTCCCGAACCCCGTCGCCGTCACCAGCCCGGCGCTGCTGACCTGCGCTACGCTCTGCGCCAACGACGTCCAGGTGACGGTCGCGGAGACCGGGTTGCCGGACGCGTCCTTGAGCGTGGCCGTGAGCTGCACCGTCTCGCCGAGGTTGAACAGGCGGATATTGCCGGCGGGAGTGAGATCGATGGACGCGACCTTGGGAGTCGGGTCGATCGGATCGTCGCCCCCTCCGCCGCACGCCACCGTAAAGGCCGCGAACGCCGAGGCGAGGAGCAGTCTCCCGCCGGAATGAATACCGCTGCGTGATGCCATATGATTGGCCGGATCTCGTGCGTGAGCGCCTGGTGATGCGGAAGCTAGGAGTCTGCCGAGCCAAAGCAAATGGACCGGCAATCCTATTCATGCCCGGATAATCGATTCACTTTCCCCTGCCCAACTTGATTGTTATACCCCAACGGGCGATACGGTCCCCAAATTCTCCTTCCGGCCATGATCCCATGAGAAAACGCACCGTAACCAGCCGGCGAACAGGGGGGCTGATCCGCTTCTGGCTCGCGGGGCTGCTCATCGCCGCGGGCTTGTACTGGCTCGGCCGGACGATGCCGGCCGCCCGCGATCTACTGGTTCCAGGCTACTGGATCCTGGGCGCGCTCGCGTTCTTCTTCACGGTCCGCTGGTACCGGCCGCGGCGCGGCGACCGGAGGCACGCCGACCGCAGGGATGATCAGTGATGCTTCTCGGGTTCGACCACGAGCTGCGTCAGCTCGTCCACGCGGTCCTGCAGTAACCGGTCGCCGGCGCGCGACAGCGCGGCCGCGCGGTCTGTCACCTGATCCACGAGCGACCGCACCCGCTCCGGCTCCTCCGTCATCTCGAGCAGCTCGCGCAGCGCGGACGACGGCGGCAAGTCGCCCGCGAGGCAGCGCTCCAGTACCAGCCGCGCCGTCTCGGGGTGGATGCCGGACGTCAGCCGGATCGCCGCCGCCCGCTCGCTACCCTCGCGTCGTGTCATGTGCGGATGAAAGTTTTGCAGGAACCGCGCCCGACCGCGGGAGCGGAGCTGGATCAGCGAAGCGATCCGGCCAGCACCACCGGGCCGGTCGGGGACCGGGCGCCTCCGCCCACGTCTTCTTCGCTGATCGAGACCGTATTCAGCGCGGCGAGCGCGATCCGGTGCTCCGCGCTGAACGTGCCGGTCCCGTCGGCGCTCGGCCGGAAGGTGCCGAGCGCGACATGCCCGTCGTCGGTCCCCAGCCACACCTGGAAGATCCGCCCGGGACGCGGCTCCCTCAGAGCGTACACGAACAGCGTCCACTGATTGCCGCGCCTGTCCCAGAACATGCGCGCCAGCGGCTCGCGCGCTTCGCGGCTGTACAGGCCGATGATGCGCACGCCCGGCCCGCTCAGCGCCGCGATCGTCGTGTCGCGCCGGGCCACCGCCGCCTCCAGCCCGGCCACGCGCGTGTCGTCCACCACGGGATCGCTGGCTCCCACGCCCGACGCCGCGTCGCTCCCGCCTCTGGCGTTCAGCATCGCCGCGATCGAGCCCAGGGCGATTAGCGTCGCCACGACCGCGATCCAGATCGGCATGCTGCTCCGGTCCTGCCGCTCACGGACGGACTCGGCTTCCGCCGCCCTCGACGGCCGGACAGCCGTGGCACGTACGTCGGGTGACCGCGTGGGCGCAGCGTAGGCCGCCACCGGCGCCGTGCCCGCGTCCTTCCCGCCGGTCCGCGCGAACAGCCGCGATTTTATTCCGGCCGAGTGGCCGCGGTTGAGCTGCCGCTCGGGGATCAGCGTGGACAGCGAGGCGACGACCTGGTAAAAGCTGCGCAGCTCGGCGGCGCACTCCTCGCAGCGGGCGGTGTGCGCCGTCACTCCCTGCAACATCTCTTCGGGTGCGATCCCGAGGGCGACGGCTTCGATCTCCTCCGCCGCCTGATGGTGGGTCAGGTCGCGCGTCACGGCGCGGTCTCCGCGGCAGGCGTGTCCGGCCCGGCCGCGGGGGCGGCCAGCGCGTCGCGCAGCTTCCGCATTGCCACGCGCAGCCGCGTGCGGGCGGTCTCGGGCGACTGCTTCGTGACGCTCGCCACGTCCGCCGGACCCAGGCCGCGGAAGAACGCCAGCTCCAGCACCGTGCGTTGGTCGGCGGGCACCGAGGCGAGCGCCGCCGAAATCCGTTCTGCTTCGCGGGTCGGCGCTCCGCCCGGCGGCACGTCGAAATGGAGACCGGTGGTGTCTTCCGGCAGCCGGTCCAGCGACCGCTTCTTGACCCCGAGCCGCTCGGTGCAGCGCTGCCGGCAGATCAGGAGCAGCCAGGTGTCCACGTCGGTCATGGCCGGATCGTATTCGCCCGCCCGCCGCCACACCCGCCAGAAAGTCTCCTCCACAGCGTCCTCGGCCTCGGCGATGTCGCCCATGAGGTGGAACGCGTGCGAATGGACCGCCTGCGCTTGGCGATCGTACAGCGCGGACAGAGCCAGCGGGTCGCCGCCGGCCACCCGCTGCACGAGCGCGAGGTCGTCCGCCGTCGGCGTCCGGGCGGGAGAAAGCTCGGGTGGAATCACGTGGACAAAATAGTAGCTTTCATCCCGATGCACCGCGCCAATCCTGCCCGGCCGCTCTCAACCCTCGCCACAATCGTCGCATAGAATGCCCACTCCACGTCTCGCCGCCATCCAGGATCTCGCGACGCGCACGGTGCTGCTCCACGACCGCGGCGACACGCACAAAATCTCCGATTATTTCGGAGTGAATACTTTCGGCGCGCGGCAGATGCGCGACAAGCTGCCGCAGGAGGTTTATCAGAAGCTGCACGAGTCGATTCGCTGGGGGAAGAAGCTCGATGCCGAAGTGGCGCCGGTGCTGGCGCAGGTGGTGAAGGACTGGGCGATCTCGCGCGGAGCGACGCACTTCACGCACTGGTTCCAACCGCAGACGGGACTGACCGCGGAGAAGCACGACGCGTTTCTCTCGTTCGACGCCGATCACAATCCGCTCGAGGCGTTCTCCGCCGAGCAGCTTATCCAGAGCGAGCCCGACGCGTCGAGCTTCCCTTCCGGCGGGCTGCGCGCCACATGGGAAGCGCGCGGCTATACCGCGTGGAACCCGGCGTCGCCGGTGTTCATCGCGGAGTGGGCGGGAGTGCGCACGCTGTGCGTGCCGTCGGTGTTCATCGGCTACAACGGCGAGGCGCTCGACGAGATGACGCCGCTCCTGCGCAGCTCCGACGCGCTGTCGCAGAAGGCGGTCGAGCTGATGGAGCTGCTCGGCGACGACGTGCACCGCGTGTACACTACGCTCGGACCGGAGCAGGAATACTTCCTCATTGATCGCACTCAGTTCGCGCTGCGTCCTGATCTGGTGATGGCGGGCCGCACGCTGGTGGGCGCGCAGCCGGCGCGCGGGCAGCAGCTCGAGGATCACTACTTCGGCGGCATCCCGGAGCGCGTGCAGGCTTGCATCGCGGAAGTCGAGTACGAGCTGTACAAGCTCGGCGTGCCGATCAAGACGCGGCACAACGAAGTTGCGCCGTGCCAGTTCGAGATGGCGCCGGTGTTCGAAGAGACTGACGTCGCCTGCGATCACAACATGCTGGTGATGTCCACGCTGCGGCGCGTCGCGCTGCGGCACGGGCTGCAGGCCATCCTGCACGAGAAGCCATTCGCGGGAATCAACGGCAGCGGCAAACACTGCAACTGGTCCATGCAAGTGCGGTCGGACGACCCGCGGCTGGACGGCGCGAACCTGCTGAAGCCGGGCGATACGCCGCACCAGAACGTGCGCTTCCTGATCTTTCTCGCGGCGGCGCTGCAGGGGCTGCACAAGCACGCCGGACTGCTGCGCGCGGGCATCGCGTCCTCGGGCAACGAGCACCGTCTTGGCGCCAACGAGGCGCCGCCCGCGATCATCTCCGCGTTCATGGGCGAGATGCTCACGCGAGTGATAGACGAGATCAGCACCGGCAGGACGAGCGCGAACGCCGAGCAGGCGATGATCAAGCTGGGCGTGGCGAAGCTGCCGGAGATTCAGCGCGACAACACCGACCGGAACCGCACCTCGCCGTTCGCGTTCACGGGACAGAAGTTCGAGTTTCGCGCGGTGGGCTCGAGCGCGTCCATCGCGTTTCCCGTCATGATCCTGAACGCGGCGGTCGCGGAGGCGATCGGCGATCTGACGGATAAGGTGCGCGCCGAGATGAAGAACACGAAGTCGCGCGACGACGCGGTGCTGGCCGTGGTGCGCGAGTCGTTCAAGTGGAGCACGCCCGTGCGCTTCGAGGGCAACAACTACTCGGACGAATGGGTGAAGGAAGCCGAGAAGCGGGGGCTGCCGAATTATCGCCGCAGTCCCGACGCGCTCGACCAGCTCGTGACGGACAGCTCGCGCGAGCTGTTCACGGCCCTCGGCGTGCTCACGAACGAAGAGCTGGACTCGCGCTACCACATCCGGCTCGAGCGCTACTCCAAGGACATCTTCATCGAGCTCGCCGCGCTGCGCGAGGTCGTGGACACGATGATTCTTCCCGCCGCTTTCGCGTACTCCGGCTCGCTGGCGCAGTCGGCCGCGCACGCGAAGACCGGCGGCATCGAGGTGATCCCGCAGGTGGACGCCGCCAACGACGTGGGCCGGATGATCCAGCGGCTTGTCGCGGGCCGCAACGCCCTGTCCGACGCGATCGACGACGCGAACGAGCTGCACGACGATCCGCGCAAGCAGGCCGGCTTCCTCACCTCCGAAGGCACGCGCTGCATGGCTGCGGTCCGCGAAGCGTGCGATGAGCTGGAGTTGACAGTCGGAGACGAGTACTGGCCGTTGCCGAAGTACCGGGAGATGCTCTTCCCCGTGTAACGACAACTGCCACCTAGAACTGACAAGCTGGCCGTTCTATGTGGTAGTTGCTGTTGGGCACGACCGTTGCAACCCATCCTCCTATTAGGCCCGTATCCAGGAGGATCAATGAAAGCTCAAGACATTATGTCCGCGGATCCCGTGTGCGTGACCCCGCAGACATCGATGGAAGAAGCCGCCCGGCTGATGAAGGACCACAACGTCGGCGTGCTGCCCGTGGTGACCGAGGAAGGCTCGCGGCAGCTCGTGGGCGTGATCACCGATCGCGACATCGCCATCAGGCACGTGGCCGAGGGACACTCGTCGCCCGATTGCCCGGTGAGCGAGGCGATGAGCGAGAACCTGAAGACGTGCCGCTCCGACACGGCCGTCGAGGACTTGATGGAGACGATGGGTCACGAGCAGATCCGCCGCATCCCGGTCGTGGACGAGCGCGGCTCGCTGGTCGGCATGGTGTCGCAGGCCGACATTGTGCTCGAAGCGAAGAACGACAGAAAGGCCGAAGATATGGTCGAGAACATTTCGAGGCCGTTCGGAAAGCACTCGCAATAAGACGGCTTTAGCTATTGGCTGTTGGCTGTTGGCAAAACCAAAAGCCAATAGCCAACAGCTAACAGCGCTTATTTTTGGGGATGCCCCCCCCAACTTCCCCGCGCACGATCCGCGTGGCTCATAGCCCGGACTCGGACGACGCGTTCATGTTCTACGCCCTCGCCGAAGGGCTGATCGACACCGGCGAAATCGAGTACGCGCACGAGCTGCAGGACATCGAGACGCTCAACCAGCGCGCGATGCGCGGGGAGCTGGAAGTGACCGCGGTGTCGATCCACGCGTACGCATATATCGCCGACCGGTACGCACTGCTGCCGCACGGCTCCTCGATGGGCGATCAGTACGGGCCCAAGCTCGTGGGCGCGCGCGTCTTCACCGCGGAGGAGCTGCGGGGGAAGCGGGTCGCGACCCCGGGTCCTCTGACCACCGCGACCCTGGCGCTGCGGCTGTTCCAACCGGCGGTAGAAACCGTACACATGGCCTTCGACAAGGTCGAGGACGCGGTGCTCGCCGGCGAAGTGGACGCGGGCCTGATCATCCACGAGGGCCAGCTCACCTACCAGACGCGCGGGCTGAAGCTGATCGCGGACATGGGCGAATGGTGGTTCCGGGAAACCGGATTGCCCCTGCCGCTGGGCGGGAACGTCGTGCGCAAGGATCTGGGGCCGGAGCTGATCCGGACCGTCTCGCGCCACCTCCGGGAGAGCATCGCGTACGCGCTGGATCACCGGGGCCGCGCGCTCGACCACGCGATGCAGTACGCGCGCGGACTGGACCGCGGCACGGCCGACGAATTCGTGGGGATGTATGTGAACCAGTGGACACTCGATTATGGTGCGACCGGCAGGGAAGCGGTTCAGGTTCTGTTGGACCGCGGACACGAGGCGGGAATCATTCGCCGGCCGGTGGTCGTGGAGTTCGCGGAGTAGGGGTACCGCTTGACGCCGCGACACGGCTGTTGTATTCGGAAGTCGGAGCGTGGCGCGACCAGAATTGAATACCGGACAGGGTACAGGTCGTGCAAGCCACGGGGGCTCGCTCCATCGCAGATGACTGTGGTCCAGCGGGTTTACTGATAAGGAGGCGGCATGCCGGGGAGAGATGGACTCGAGCGGGGTTTCAGCTTCGCCGATCGAGACGAAGACAGCGAAGACCTACCCAGCTACGGCGGTGGCGGCGGGCGTGCGTCGTACGATGATGATGAGGACGAGGAGGGCGGCGGTTGGGCGCTCAACAAGGACCACACCGAGAGCCTGTGGGACAGCGCGGAAGACCACGACGACGATGACGAAGAGCCCGGGCTCACGCCGGAAGTGACGGACGACGAGGATGAGGAAGCAGATCTCTTCGCCGTGACGGCGCCGAGGCGCCGAGGGCGTCCGCGCAGCGTCAAGCCGGCGCCGCCGGTGGAGCCGAGCATCTTCGAGACGGGGGACGTGACGGGCCTTACCGGCACGCCGTCCACGCCGGGAGCCGCGCAGAACACGGGCGCGGCGACGGGAATCGCCTCCGCCTCGACCTCCGGACGGGCCGGCACCAGCGGAGCCACCGCCACTCGCGCCAACACCGGCGGACCCGGCAAGACGTCGCGTCCGGCCGCGAAGGCCGCGAAGAAACCGGCCGCGAAGAAGGCCGCTCCCAAAAAGGCGGCTGCCAAGGCGGCCAGGAAGCCGGCGAAGAAGACAGCCGGCAGATCCGGTTCGACGAGCGCCAGGAAGAAGACGGCTCGCGGCGGCTCGAAGGCCGGCGGCGCCAGCCGCGGCGC
>JBPPMH010000143.1:0-16882 GCA_051305945.1 Gemmatimonadaceae bacterium | reverse complement strand
AGCGACAGCACCCACCGCCTGTTGTGCGTCCGCGTCGGCAGCGGCGAGAAGAAACGCAGCAGCGGCCGCCAACGCGAAGCAAACCCGCCACTCGCGCATCATCCGGGAGATTTTACGCCCCCGTGCCTGCCGGCGCCACCGGCGGCCGGAGTGATCCCGCAGGGATTTCGAGTGCAATGGGTACCTCGTTCAGGATGCGAATGACCTAAATTGGATCCTTCCCCAACACGTCGCCCATGCCAAACACCGCACAGCAAACCGATGCAGCCGCCCTGATCGCCATCGAAGATCAGTGGGGCGCGCACAACTATCACCCGCTCGACATCGTGATCGAGCGCGGCGAGGGCGCGTGGGTGTACGACGTCGAGGGGAAGAAATATCTCGACTGTCTGAGCGCCTATTCCGCGGTGAACCAGGGGCACTGTCATCCGCGCATCCTCGAGACGATGCTGGAGCAGGCGCGCAAGGTGACGCTGACGTCGCGCGCGTTCCGCAACGACCAGCTCCCGCTGTTCTGCAAGGAGCTGGCGGAGTTCTGCGGGATGGAAGCGGTGCTGCCGATGAACACGGGCGCCGAAGCCGTCGAGACCGCGATCAAGACCGCGCGGCGGTGGGGCTACCGCACCAAGAAGATCCCGACGGACAAAGCCGAGATCATCGTCTGCGAGAACAACTTCCACGGCCGTACTACCACGATCGTCGGATTCTCGTCCGAGCAGGCATATCGCGACGGATTCGGCCCGTTCACGCCCGGCTTCGTGCCGATCCCGTTCGGTGACATCGCCGCGCTCGAGAAGGCGATCACACCGAACACCTGCGCGTTTCTCGTCGAGCCGATCCAGGCCGAGGCGGGCATTCTGATTCCGCCGGCGGGCTACCTCAAGGCGGCCGCCGAGCTGTGCCGAAAGAACAACGTCCTGTTCGTGCTCGACGAAATCCAGACGGGCCTCGGCCGCACGGGACGCAAGTTCGCGTGCGACCACGAAGGCGTCCGGCCGGACATGTTCATACTCGGCAAGGCGCTCTCCGGCGGCTTCTATCCGGTGTCCGCGGTGGTCTCCAGCAAGGAACTGCTGAGCGTGTTCGATCCCGGCAGCCACGGGAGCACGTTCGGCGGCAATCCGCTGGCCTGCGCGATCGCGCGCACCGCGCTGTGGGTGCTCGGCGACGAAGAGCTCGCGCAACGCTCGGACGAGCTCGGCACGTGGTTCCTCGGCGAGATCGCGAAGATCG
This sequence comes from Gemmatimonadaceae bacterium, assembly GCA_051305945.1. GTDB lineage: Bacteria > Gemmatimonadota > Gemmatimonadetes > Gemmatimonadales > Gemmatimonadaceae > JACDCY01. The sequence continues at coordinate 15,649 of JBPPMH010000143.1, read as the reverse complement.
AGCACCCCGAGATTCGCGAGGTCCGCGGCCGCGGGCTATTGATCGGCATCGAGCTCACCGTCCCCGCGCGCAAGTCCTGCGAGGCGCTCAAGGACCTCGGCATGCTGTGCAAGGAGACGCACGACAAGGTGATCCGCATCGCGCCGCCGCTCGTGGTCGAGCGCGACGACCTCGCGTGGGCCGTGGAGCAGTTGCGCGAAGTGTTCGCCTGACGTCGTGACGGCCGCCCCCGCTCCGGACCCGCGGTCGGGGATACGGCTTCCGCACCCACTCGTCCTGCTACTCGGCGCGGTCGCGATAGCGGCCGCGCTCACGTGGATTCTCCCCGCTGGCGAGTACCAGCGCCGCGCGGATCCCGCGACTGGGCGCGACGTCGTAGTCGCCGGAACTTATGCTCCGGCAGAGGCCGCCCCGGTCGGCCTCAAGGCGGCGCTGCTCGCCGTGCCGCGCGGCATCGTGGCGGGCGCGGACGTCATCGTCACGATCCTGTTCGTCGGCGGCGCGTTCGCGCTCCTCGACGCGACTGGCGCGCTCGGCCGCCTGGTCGGCTCGCTCGTCGGCCGCGCGCGCCGCCCGCGCGGGATCGTGATCGTCGTGAGTCTGGCGTTCGCGGTCTTCGGCGCGCTGGAGAACATGCACGAGGAGATCATCGCGCTCGTCCCGGTGCTTGTCGTGCTGAGCAGCGGACTCGGCTTCGGCGCGATCACCGCGCTCGCCATGAGCGTGGGCGCCGCCGTCGTTGGCTCCGCGTTCGGCCCGACGAATCCCTTTCAGACCGGGATCGCGCTGCGGTTCGCCGAGCTTCCTGCGCTGTCGCAGCCCGCGCTCCGGTTCGGGTTGTTCGCCGTCGCGGTCGCGGTGTGGATCGCGTGGACGCTCGCGATGACTCGGCGCGACGACGTCAGGCCGGAGGTGCGGCTGGAGCCCACCGCGAAAGCCACGGTGCGGGACGCGGTTCTCCTCGCCATCGTCATCCTCCCGTTCATTCCGTACGTCATCGGCGTCGTGCGTTACGACTGGGGATTCAACGAGCTGTCGGCGCTGTTCCTCGCCGCCGGATTCGCCGTAGGGCTCGTGTCGGGACTCAACCTCTCGACGACCGCCGCGGCTTTCATGAAGGGGATGGAGACAATGCTCGCGGCCGGGCTGTTCGTCGGCGTCGCGCGCGCCATAAGCGTGGTGTTCACCGATGGGCGCGTGATAGACACCATCGTGCACGGGCTGGCCACGCCGCTCGCAGGTCTGCCGGGGCTTGCCGCCGCGTGGATGATGATTCCGATGCACGCGTTGCTGCACATCGCCGTGCCATCCGTGAGCGGGCAGGCGGTCCTGACGATGCCCATCATGGCGCCCCTGTCCGATCTGCTCGGAATCAGCCGCGACGCAGCGGTGATAGCGTACCAGACCGGAGCGGGGTTGATGGACATGATCACGCCCACCAACGGGGCGCTCCTTGCAATGCTGCTGGGCGCCAAAGTCGGCTACACGCGCTGGTTGAGGTTCGCGCTTCCCGGCGCGCTGCTCGTCGCGGCGGTGGGCATAGTGGGGATAGCACTGGCAGGCTGACCGCCGCCCCGGCACCTTTGGCTCGATCTACAACAACGGGGTCAACGCGGGATTCGCGAACGCCGCCGGCAACCAGGCGGACTGCGGTAACATCGCTGATGAGGGGACGCTGCATGCCGGGTGACGGAGTCATTGTCTTGATCGAGTACCGCGCGCTGCCCGATCGGGAGACCGCAGCGCAGGAAGAGCTGGCACGGCTTGTCGCCATCGTCGTCGAGAATGAGCCGGATTGCGCGGGAATCGAGATCCTCCGCGACATGGACGACGGGACACGGTTCGTGCTGTACGAGCGCTGGTCGAGCCGCGAGGCGTACACGGGGCCGCACATGCGGACGCCGCACATCCTCGAGTTCATCGCGAAGGCCGCGGACTTCATGGCAGGGCCGCCGACCATCACCTTCCTCGATGCCGTCGCGTAGTCGGATGCGGGCTGTCGCGCTTCTCTCGTGCGTCGTCATCGCGTGCGGCCGCGCGCGCACGGAGATCCCCGGGACATCCGCCGACTCCGCGTTTGCCGCGCTCCAGGAGCGGGGCGCGACGGCGATGGGCGTGGACCAATACACGTCGTCGCACGTCTTCGAGTCGCTGCCCGATGGAGGCCGGATAGTGCTGCAGCGCGATTCGGTCGACTCCGCCGGGACCGCGACGATTCGCGCGCACATGCGGGACATCGCTCAGCGCTTCTCGGCCGGGGATTTCTCGATTCCCGGAATGGTGCACGCAATGGAAGTTCCCGGCACCGCGGTGATGGCCGCGCGCCGCGCGAGGATTCGATATGTGACCCACACGCTGGCGCGCGGTGCGCAGGTCCGGATCCTCACCACCGACCCGGCCGCGCTGGCGGCGGTGCATTCATTTCTCGAGTTCCAGCGGCGCGATCATCGCGCTGGAACACACGCGCACTAGCGCATGTTAGCAACGGCGTCTTCACCGACACCGCCGGCGGGATTCCGGCTACCGCACCCGCTGGTCCTCCTGCTGTTCGCCGTCGGTGTCGCGGCGATCCTCACGTGGATCCTGCCGGCGGGCGCGTACGAGCGACGCGCCGACCCGGCGACGGGACGCGAGGTCGTCGTCGCCGGAACGTACGCTCCGACCGCGGCCGCGCCCGTGGGTGTCAAGGCCGCCCTGCTCGCCGTGCCGCGCGGGATCGTCGCCGGGGCGGACATAATCGTCGTGATTCTCTTCGTCGGCGGCGCCTTCGCGCTGCTCGACGCGACCGGCGCCCTCGGGCGACTGGTCGGATCTCTGGTGGGCCGCACCCGGCGACCGCGAACCGTCGTGATCGTCGTCAGTCTGGCCTTCGCGATACTGGGCGCGCTCGAGAACATGCACGAGGAGATCATCGCCCTCATTCCGGTATTGGTGGTGTTGAGCCAGGGGCTGGGCTTCGGCGCGATCACCGCTCTCGCGATGAGCGTGGGCGCGGCAGTCGTCGGCTCCGCATTCGGACCGACGAATCCTTTCCAGACGGGAATAGCGCTCCGCTTCGCCGAGCTTCCGCCGCTCTCGATGCCCGTGCTGCGGTTCAGCCTTTTCGCCGCGGCCGTGGCGGTGTGGATCGCGTGGACGCTCGCGATGGCGTCGCGCGACGAGGCCGGCCCCGAAGTGACCGTCGCGCCAACCGACCACGCCACGATCCGCGACATCGTCTTGCTCGCGATCGTGATCGTGCCGTTCATCCCGTACGTCGTGGGTGTGGTGCGGTACGACTGGGGATTCAACGAGCTGTCGGCGCTGTTTCTCGTGGCAGGCTTCGCCGTGGGACTCGTCGCCGGAATGAACCTTTCCTCGACCGCGGCCGCCTTTCTCAAAGGGATGGAAGCGATGGTCGGGGCGGCCCTGTTCGTGGGGGTGGCGCGGGCAATCAGCCTCGTGTTCACGGATGGGCGCGTGATCGACACGATCGTGCACGGGCTCGCGACACCGCTCGCCCACCTTCCAGGGCTGGCCGCGGCGCTGATGATGATTCCCGTGCAGGCGCTTCTGCACGTCCCCGTCCCGTCGGTGAGCGGCCAGGCGGTTCTCACGATGCCGATCATGGCGCCGCTCTCCGACCTGCTCGGGATCAGCCGTGACGCGGCAGTGATCGCCTATCAGGCCGGCGCGGGCCTGACGGACATGATCACCCCGACCAACGGTGCCCTGCTAGCGATGTTGCTCGGCGCCAAAGTCAGCTACGGGCGCTGGATCAGATTCGCGTTGCCCGGGGCGCTGCTGGTCGCGATCGTGGGCGTCGTGGGGATCGCCCTGGCGGGATGAATCCCATAACCCACCGTCTCATCGCGGGCCCGGCGCCGCCCGTAGCGAGTGAACCACCGCGGCGAGGAACGCGGAAGCGCTGACCGGCCCCCGACCCCACCGGTCCTCGAGATCGGCCAGCGGCTTCGCCGCGATTATCTCGGGGAGCGCCCGCCCGTCCGTCACGAGCGGCTGCACGCGGTCGCGGACGGATTCCAGCATCTCCACATAGCTCCGCAGGTCGCGGCCGCGCAGCGCCGGGCCGCGAGCCGGAATCACCACGTCGTCGTCCTTGAAATTTTCGGCGAACCATTTCGTCACGCCGAGCAGGCCGAGGAAGTTGCCGCCGCGGGTCGTGTCAATGGCCGGATAACCATCGGCGGCGAACATGTTCGCGAGCATCAACACCTTGCTGGAGTGGAAGTGAACGCTCGCATCGGAGTCCGAGATTCCAGGCGCCTGCGCCACGGCGTGCACCGCCACTCCCGGGATGTAGACCTGGATGACCTGGGAGTAGCCAACCATTGCGGGATGCACCGTCCCCGAGTCTTTTCCAATCGCCTGCACCATGCGGGTCCGAAGCCTCTCGTGGGCGATGGTCACCGCGTCGCGCCCGCCCCATCCGCCATCGCCGTACTGCGGAGCGCTGTCGGCAGCGACCGCAATCACGTATAGCCGCCGGTCGCCGCGCGAGCCCATTTCCCGCAATGCGGCCTGCACCAGGGTTGGAGACTGAACTCCGGCGACCACCACCGACCCGGGCCCATTGTACAGCACCAGGTTCCCTTCCGGCGCGGACAGGAGGTAAGTGTGCTCGGCCAGCACGCTGCGCTGCACGCGCGGATCCGGGGCGGGCTCCCGAGCGCAGCTGCTCGAGGCAAGCAGCAAAGCCGCGCCGGCGCTCGCCGCTCGGGGGATACGTGCTCGCATCGATGTCCTGTTCATGAAGATCCAATGTCGTGAGCCGGAGCCGCGCACGCCATAGGCCCTTGCGGCGCTACACCCTGCGCTGCAGCGTTGAATATTCCCAAGAATGGATCAACACGAGCTCACCCGAAGGCTCCGGCGCTGACCGGGCGATGGCGGCTGAGTCGCCAGAATTCCCGGCCGCGGCACAGAATGCGCTTGCCGACCGATACCGGATCGAGCGCGAGCTGGGCCGCGGCGGGCGACGCTATCAGACGATCCTCCGACGCATGAAACTCCGCTGACACCGATCAGGCGCAGCACAGGCGTTAGGCCCCGCCTTGGCCTTGCAACGGGACCGCTACTCCTCGGAGCGATGCTGCTCCTCGCGGCGCCCGACGGAATGACGGTCCCCGCGTGGCGCACCGCTGCGGTCGGCGCGCTCATGGCGACGTGGTGGATCACGGAAGCGATCCCGATCCCGGCGACGGCGCTGCTTCCAATTGTACTCTTTCCGGTGCTCGGCGTCGCGACGGTCGCCGAAACCACCGCGCCGTACGCGAACCCCGTTATCTATCTCTTCCTCGGCGGGTTTCTGATCGCGATGGCGCTCGAGAGCTGCGGCCTGCACAAGCGTATGGCGTTGGTGATCTTGCGCGTCGTCGGAACGCGCCCCGCCAATCTCATCCTCGGCTTCATGCTGGCGACGGGATTCATCAGCATGTGGGTAAGCAATACGGCGACGGTCGTCATGATGCTTCCAATGGCCACGTCGGTGATCGCGCTCGCGCAGGGCGGCGACGGCACAGCGAGCGAAGCACAGGCCCCAGGTTTCGGCCTTGCCCTGCTCCTCGGCATCGCGTACGCGGCCAGCATCGGCGGGCTCGGCACGCTGATCGGCACTCCGCCGAACGCGCTGCTCGCCGGCTTCATGTCGGAGACCTACAGCGTCCGGATCGGTTTCGCGGAGTGGATGCTGCTCGGCGTGCCTGTCGTTTTGATCGGACTTCCGTTCGCGTGGTTCCTGCTCACGCGCTGGCTGCATCCGGTCGGATCCGAGCCGATCGCCGGCGGCGCGGCGATGCTGCGTGACGCAACGCGCGCCCTCGGGAAGGTCTCCCGCGCCGAATGGGTCGTCGGGACGATCACCGCGCTCACCGCGGCCGCGTGGGTAACGCGCCCGATCCTCGCGCAGTGGGTACCGTCCATCACGGATACGGGCATCGCGATAGCGGGAGCATTGCTGATGTTCATCGTTCCGCTCGCGTGGAGCCGGCCGCGCGCGGCGCTGACGTGGGTGCAGGCCGAACGGCTGCCGTGGTCGGTGTTGATCCTGTTCGGTGGCGGGCTCTCGCTCGCGGCGGCGATCCAGCAAACAGGCCTCGCGGGCTGGATCGGCGGAGAGCTCGGAGCGCTGGCGGGATGGCCGCTGCTGATGGTGATCCTGGCGGTGACCGCCGTCGTGATCTTTCTCACCGAGCTGACCAGCAACACCGCGACCGCGGCTGCATTTCTTCCGGTCGTCGCGTCGCTCGCGGTCGGCATAGGAGCAGACCCGCTGATGCTCGCGATTCCGACCGCGCTCGCCGCGAGCTGCGCGTTCATGCTCCCGGTTGCCACTCCCCCGAACGCGATCGTGTACGGCACCGGCGCGGTCACGGTTCCGCAGATGGCACGGGCCGGCTTCTGGCTGAACATCTTCTTCGCGATGCTCCTCCCGCTCGTTGTCTACGTCCTTGCGGGGAGAATCTTCGCGTAGTAGGTCAATTCCGGTGACGTACGTGAAGCTGCGCACCGCGATGCCGCCGGAATCCGTGCGACGCGCCGGCGGCGCGGACGCGATCGTCCTCGCTTTCATCCTCGCCGCGGCCGCCGGCGTTGCCTGGCTGCTGCGCGATCCCGAGCCGACGATCCTTGACCGCCGCGGCTCCCTCATCGCCGCGCACGACGAGACGCTCGAACTCGCCGACTCGCACTACGTGCAGGTCGTCCGACTCAGGAGCACCAGCGGGCTGACGGTCAGCATGACCACCAAGCGCCATGTCGCGGACTCCGGCGCGCGACTCCCTATCGCTCTTCTCCTCGGAGGACGCAACACCGGACAGGACGCCGTGCGGCTGCTGGAGAACACGCGCGGGGTCATGGCGGTCGCGCTGTCGTACCCGTACGCCGGAGACCCGAAACCCAAGGGGGCGGGCGTGATCCGCGCAATCCCGCAGATACGGCAGGCGTTCTTCGACACGCCCGCCGCGGTGATGCTCGCGCTCGACGATTTGCTCACACGACCCGACGTGGACAGCAGCCAGGTGGAGGCGATCGGCGTCAGCCTGGGCGTGCCCTTCGTAGTCATCGCGAGCGCGCTGGATGCGCGCGTGACCCGCGTGTGGGCGCTGCACGGATCGGGTGGGACCTTCACTCCGCTCGAGCACAGCCTGCGCGAGATCATCCCTCTTGCTCCCGCGCGCTTTCTCGCCGCGGCCATCGGAACGCTCGCGATGTCGGGATCGCGCATCACGCCCGAGCGGTGGATCGCCCGAATCAGCCCGCGCCCCTTCATCATGATCAACGCCGCGGACGATGAGCGGTTGCCGAAGGAAGCCGTTCTGTCCCTTTATCGCTCCGCGAAGGAGCCGAAGGAGCTGATCTGGCTGCCGGGAGCCCACGTGACTTCGGATACGGAGGTCCTCCGTCCGCTCGTGGATATGGTCATGTCGCGTATCGCAGGTGACCATTGACCGCGATTGCCGATTGAGGACCCTGGGTCCGAAATCGCAAACACCGACTCCCTCGGCTAACCCGTTGTAATACAGTCCTCTACCGTCTATCTTTCAGACTCGTTCCGCCGCATACAGCGGCCAAAAACTCACCCTTCCCCCTCTCCGGCAAGCAGCGGGGGACGGATCCACGACCGAAGGGAGGTTTGCCGACAATGCCCCGCGCATACGAGGCGGTGTACATCTTCGATTCCACGCTCGAAGACTCCGCCATCAATGAGAAGCTCGAACGCTTCCATTCACTGCTCAAAATCGAAGGCGACATCAACGTCGACCACTGGGGTCGCCGCCAGCTCGCGTACAACATCGGCCAGAAAGAGAACGGCTACTACGCGATCGCCCGCTTCGAAGCCGATCCCACTATGCTCCCCGAGTACGAGCGCGCGCTCAAGCTCGACGACGGGCTCGTCCGGCACCTGATCAGCCTGCACGAGCATGAAGTCGGCGCGCCCGCGCAGACGCAGGAAGAACTGGCCGCCGCCGCGCTCCGCCGCGACGACGATGACGACGACGAGGATTGATCCATGAGACGACCACAGAAATCCTGCCCGTTCTGCGAAACGCGCGTCCGCTTCATCGATTACAAGGACGACCGCACGCTCGGCCGCTTCATCACCGACCACGGCAAGATCCTGCCGAGCCGGCTGAGCGGAACCTGCGCCCGACACCAGCGCCAGCTCGCCACGGCGGTCAAGCGCGCGCGTTTCCTGGCGCTGATTCCGTACACGAGGGGTCACACCGCCTGAGATGACGGCCGCGCCCGCACCGGAGATCCCGAAGCAGCGCTGGCGCGGACTCATATTCGCGCTGATCGCGTTCATCGCCGTCAGTCTCGTGCCGATGCTGGGCTTTTACGCGCCCGTGAAGGCCTGGCACATCCTGCTGACGGCGATCATCGCGGCCTGCGCCGTGATCGGCTGGATCCGGGGCGCGCCGGCGATGACCGCCGTCGTGTGGCTCGTCGCCGCGGTCTGGCTGCTCTTTCGTCCGGGTGCGGGCGGTGACGCGTATTTCTGGCTCGAGCGCGGCTGGATCCTGCTCGTGGCCGGCATCTTCGGACTGGCCGCCGTCGTCGGGGGAGATCGTCCGTTCTTCGGCCGCGCGCTGCTGACCGTGCTGGCGAGCTTCGTTATCGCCCTGGCCGTGCTGGGCGCGCGCGCTGGATCGTTCGAGCGGCTCCAGGCGGTCGTCTCGGGCGAGTTCGTCACGCGCAACCAGGTGACAATGGAGGCGCTCGACACGGGCGCGGACGAGATTATCGGCGCCGCGGCCAACTCGGCGGCGGTCGCGCAAAGCCTGGAACAAACCAGGGAGCGGCTTCGGTTCGCGCCCCAGATCTCGGCCGTCCTCGCGCCGGCACTGCTCGCGCTACAGACGCTGGCGGCGCTGGCGCTCGGCTGGGCGATCTTCCAGAGGTTGAGCCGGGTGCGCATCGGACCGCCACTCGGCCCGCTGCGCGGCTTTCGCTTCAACGACCAGCTCGTTTGGGGGCTGGCCGTGGGGCTGACCATCCTGCTGCTGCCGGCGTTCGCCGAAGCGCAGGCGATCGGCCTGAACCTCGTCGTATTTTTCGCCATGCTCTATTTCGTCCGCGGCCTCGGCGTGCTGGCCTGGGTCAGCAAGGGCGGACTTTTTGTGATACTCGCGGTTCTTTTCGGCCTGTTCCCGCCCGTGCTCAGCGCCTTGGGGTTGAGCGACACATGGCTGGATTGGAGGAGCCGGGCGAAAGCAGCATAGTGATTAGTGATTGGTGATTAGTGATTGGTCAAAAGCATCCAAGAGGGTGCCGCCGAACGCAGTCGCCGTCACTAATCACAAATCACTAATCACTAATCACAGACAGTCGTTTTTCACTAACCTAGAGATTGAACCATGGAAGTCATCCTCAGACAAGCCGTCGACAACCTCGGCCACCCCGGCGACATCGTGAACGTGTCCGCGGGCTTCGCGCGCAACTACCTCCTGCCCCGCGGCTTCGCCTACGAGGCGACCGCCGGCAACAAGAAGCGAATGGAGCAGGAGCGTGAGCGGCTCGAGGCAGCCGAGACGTCGCGCCGGGAAGCGGCTGAAGAGCTGGCAAAAAAGCTGGAGCCCGTTTCGCTGACGTTCTCCGCCCGCGTGGGCGAGGAAGGCAAGCTGTTCGGCTCGGTCACGACGGCCGACATAGCCCACCAGCTCGAAGGCCAGGGCTTCAAGATCGAAAAGCGCCAAATAGACCTGCACGAGCCCATCAAGGCGCTCGGCGTTTACCGGGTCCCCATCCGCGTGCATGCCGACGTGCGCGCCGAGGTGAAGGTCTGGGTCATCAAGCAGTAGATAGGGCCGGAAATTGGCTTGGCAAATGCAGAATGCGGGCTCCCCGGGAACATTCGGGCTGATCGGGCAATACTTTAGCTGACGGGAACCATCCCGCGGCCAACTTTCGCACTTATTGAATGGCGTCAACCGATCCTAACGCCGTAGCAGCAGCGCAACGCGCAGCCGCGCTCTGCCTCGACATGAAAGCGAACGACGTGGTAGTGCTGGACCTGAGAAAAGTGACCGACATGACGGACTGCTTCGTCATAGCCAGTGGGACGTCGGATACGCACGTCCGCTCGGTCGGCGAGCACGTCATCGCCGAGTTGAAGAAAGAAGGAATTCAGGTGCATCACGTCGAAGGGTTGGAGCAAGGCCGCTGGGTGCTGCTCGATTACGTGGATTTCGTGGTTCATCTCTTTCATCCGACGCTGCGCTCTTTCTACCAGCTGGAACGTCTCTGGAGCGACGCCGAAGCGATCGAGATCAGTCCCGAGGGGGCACTGAAATGAGACTGAGACTTACTCTCGCGCTCGCTACCGTCGCGCTGGCCGCCGGGGCCACCTCCCTGCCGGCCCAGCAGTACTTCGGGCAGAACCAGGTCCAGTACCGCCACTTCCGCTGGCGGGTGCTCGAGACGGAGCACTTCCGGATCCATTACTACCCCGAGGAAGAGACCGCCATCATGGACGCGTCCAGGATGGCCGAGCGCGCGTACGAGCGATTGTCGCTCGTGCTGAACCACCAGTTCCGCGAGAAGAAGCCGGTCATCCTCTTCGCGTCGCGCTCCGATTTCGGGCAGAACAACGTCACCGGGGATCTGGGCGAGGGTGTGGGCGGCGTCACCGAGGCGGGGCGGCATCGGCTGCTCATGCCCTTCACGGGCGATTACCGGAGCTTCGAGCACGTGCTCGCGCACGAGCTGGTTCACTCGTTCCAGTACGACATCTTCGCGCGCGGGAAGGCCGGCGAGGGCATCGACCGGCTCCAGCGAGTCGATCCGCCGCTCTGGTTCATGGAAGGAATGGCGGAGTACCTGTCCATCGGCCCGGAGCACCCTTTGACGTCGGCGTGGATCCGCGATGCCGTGGTGAACGGCACGCTGCCGACCATCGAGCAGATGACCGAGCGCCCCGACAAGTACTTCCCGTATCGCTTCGGTGAAGCGCTCTGGCAGTACATCGGCCAGCGCTTCGGCGACGAAGCCGTCGGCGAGCTGCTGCAAGCGATCACGACGATCGGCGTCGAGCGCGCGTTCCGGCGCGAGCTGGGAATCTCCACCGAGCAGCTCAGCGACGATTGGCGCGAAGCGATGCAGACCAAGTATCTGCCCGCCGTCTCCGCGCTCAACCGTCCGAACGCGTTCGCCACGCCGTTGCTCACGCCGCGCAACACGCGCGGCGAGATCTTCCTCGCGCCCGCGCTCTCGCCCGACGGCAAGTACGTGGCGTTTCTCGCCAACGGCGATCCGAAGCGCGGCGATTTCTTCATCGATCTGTGGCTCGGCGACGGCATCACCGGCAAGCGGATCAAGAAGCTGGTGCAGAGCACGACCAACCCGAACTTCGAAGAGCTGCGGCTGCTCTACTCACAGAGCAGCTTCTCCAACGACGGAACCAGGCTCGCGTTCACGGGCCAACGCCAGGGCAGGGACGTGCTGTACATCATCGACGTGCGCAATCAGCGCACGCTGAAGCGCATTAACCTGCCGCTCGACGGCGCGATGAGCCCGTCGTGGTCGCCCGACGACCGCCGGCTCGTGTTCAGCGGGGCGCGGGGCGGAATCACCGACCTGTACATGGTGGACGTGGACGGCAACAACTTCCGCCAGCTCACGAACGACAGGTACGGCGACCTGCAGCCATCGTGGTCGCCCGACGGCACGCGAGTCGTGTTCGCGTCGGAGCGGGGCGTGCTCGATCTCGATATCCTCCGCCTCGGCGGCTGGAAGTTGAGCATGCTGGACCTGGCGTCGGGCGAGGTGACGCTTCTGCCCGGCCAGGCGGGACACAACCTGAATCCGCAGTGGTCGCCCGACGGCCAGTCCGTCGCGTTCATATCGGATCGCACCGGCATCCCCAACGTGTTTCTGTACGACCTCGGGAACGCGACGCACTATCAGCTCACCAACGTCGTCTCCGGCGTCAACGCCATCACGGAATACAGCCCGGCGATCTCGTGGGCGCGCCAGGCGGACCGGTTGGCGATGGTGTACTACGAGAACGGCGACTACAGCGTGTGGACGGTCGCGAACCCGCTGTCGCTGCGCGGCGAGCCGTTCCGCGCGGTGGCGCGGGCGGACGAGGCGGCGGCGCCGGTGAGACCGGCCCCGATCGTCGCCGAGCCGGCGCGTCCCGATCAGAGCTCGGTGTATCGCGCCCCCGAGGGATCGCGTCCGTCGGCGCAGCTCAGCGTCGCCGAAATCACGGCGGACGACCGGCCGACGAGCATCAGCGAGCTGATAGCGCAGCCCGAAGCCGCGCTGCCCGACACGACGCGCTTCAGGGAGTACAAGTACAAGCCGTCATTCCGCGCCGACTACATCTCGCAGACGGACGTCGGGTACACGCCCAACTACATGGGCTCGAGCTGGTTTGCGGGAGGGACGACGATCATCTTCAGCGACCTGCTGGGAAACCATCAGATCGCGGCGTCGGCGAACGTCAATGGCCGGCTCCAGGACGCGAGCGCGTTCGTCGCGTACACCAACATGAGCCGCAGGCTGCAGTACGCAACCGGCGCGTATCTACAGCCGATGATTCTCCCGCTGAACAACGGTGTCGTCTCCGATGATCCTGCCACCGGCGGCCTGCTTGTCCGACAGGATTTTGCGCGCTTCGTTCAGAGGAACGTCTTCCTGAATTCGATGTATCCGTTGAACCGTTTTACCCGGTTCGAGCTTGGGGCGCAATTCAACAGTATAGCGCAGGAGATTTTTCGATTCTCCTATCAGGTTTTCCCCGGCGGCTTCGTTGGCCAGCCGTCCATCGAGACGGTGCAGGAGGCTCCCAGTCTGAATTATGTGTCGCCGAATATCGCTTTTGTCACCGACAACGCGTTCTTCGGCTACACCGGGCCGTTGACGGGTAAGCGCGTGAGACTCGAGGCGTCGCCGAGCTTTGGCTCCGTGCAGAGAATGGACTATCTGGCGGACGGGCGTAGCTATCTGCCGATCATTCCCAACACGCTCACCTTCGCCACACGCGTGCTTGGCGCGATCGCAGTTGGACGCGATGAGGGTCTGTTCCCGAAGTACATCGGCCGGCCCGAGTTCGTCCGCGGGTACGACCGGGCGAACTTCTACGGCGGCATGGGCGAGTGTAACGAGTTCCTCGGCACGGGCGTGGCCGGCCGTTCCAGCAGCGCATGCAGCACCGCGGAGCTAGTGGGCAGCCGCGTGGTGGTGGCGAACGCCGAGTTCCGCTTCCCGCTGATCCGCCGGTTCGACATCGGATCTAGCTTCGGGCTCCCGCCGCTCGACGCTGTCGTGTTCTACGACGCCGGCATCGCGTGGACCAAGGGGCAGCAGGTGTCGTTCAGCAAGCCGGACGACTACGACTACGAGATTCACCGCGTGCCGATGACGAGCTGGGGCGCGGGCTTGCGCATGAACCTGTTCGGCTTGGCCGTCCTCCGCTTCGATTACGCGATCCCGCTCTCGCTGCCGGAAAGGAAAGGCAACTGGACATTCTCGCTTGGACCTAGTTTCTAACGTCTGATGCGCCACCTGACGACGGATGCATTGGCGGGATGCGAGCTATGAGTGGGAGTTGGTGAGCTGGAGTCGGAAGTGAAGGCGGGCAATCGCAAGCGATCTGAGACTCACAACTCCCACTCACTAACTCCTACTCACAGCTTGCATCCCGTTTGTCGCATCTCGTGAAGCCGCGCATCCCGCAACGCAGCCAGACTCTCGTCGCCATCGCTGTGGTTTTGTTTGCGTGTGGCGACCGCGAGGCCCGCCCCGCGACCGATCGCTCCAACGGGACCATGCGCGGTCCCGACCCGATCGTGCTCCGGATTCCCCGCGCCGGTGGCGCCGCGCGCGGCTACGTCTATCCCGAGCTCGACTCCGTCGTCTGGCGCGGACCTTCGGTGGGCGTGATTGACCGCGCGCTCGCGTTCGATCCGGAAGGCGGACTCCTCGCGTTCGTAACGGCCGCCGGGAATCCCGCTCGGCTCGACCTCCGCCTCTCCCGCGTGTCCATCGCGTCGCGCGCCAAGCTCACGTCCATCGCTTCCGCGGACGGCAGCGCGATCTACGCCGTGGATGGCGAGCGCGTCCGCCGGTTCACTCCCACCGGCGACTGGGACTTCACGCCCCCGGAGCCGCCGCGCGCCGTGATCCCACAGCCCAGCGGCTCGCTCATAGTCACCGCCCGGGACGGCGACCGCACCACGGTCTGGCGCATGCGCGCGCCCGACCCGAGGCTGCTCGACACGGCCTACATGGCGGCCGCCGGCACCGCCGTGCGGAATCAGATCGGCGACCGCGTTTATTTCATGACCGACACCGCGCTGGTCGGCATGGACGGACGCGACCTCGCCGTTGCGCGCAGCGTGCGCTTTCGCTCGCCAGTGATCGCGGTCGCGCCCACACCCAGCGGCGACCGGGTGTATGTCGCCAACCGTGATGCCGAAGACCTGAGCGTCGTGGATAGATACAGCGGCCGGTTGAGCGAGACGATCGAGCTTCCCGCACAGCCGCGCGAGCTCCGCATGGATCCGCTTGGCCGCTACCTCCTCGTCCGCCCCGCGTCGGGCGACTCCGCCTGGATGGTCGCCGTCGGCACCAACCGGCTCATCGGCAGCGTCGAGACCGAGTGGAAGAGCGATCTTCCCGCGGTGGCTCCCGACGGTGCGGTGGTGACGCTGCGGGGCGCGGACGTCGAGATCATCGAGCCTGAATCCCTGCAACCCGTACGCTCGATAAAGGGCGGCGGGCGGGACTTCTGGTACTTCACATCCTGGAACGGCTTCCGCGCGCGGCCCGCCGGTCTCGACCGGCCGGTCGAGTTCACGCAACCCGAGACGCTGCACTTCGACTCGATCGCGCCCACGGTGCCGCTGGAATCCGCCCCGGCGCCGCAGACCGTTCCACCGCCGCAGCCCGCGACGCAGCCTCCGCCGGCGGCACCCGTGGGCTACACGGTGTCCTTCGCGGCGATGCTCTCCGAGGACGCGGCGGTCGCCGCGGCGCGCGAGATCTCGCTGCGCAGCTCGTCCGTCCGCGTCGTGTCCACGCTGACTGCCGGCACGCGTGTGTACCGCGTCATCGCCGGGCCGTTCGCGCTCCGCGCGGAAGCGGAGCGCGTGGGCCGCGAGTCCGGCCGTCCCTACTGGGTTTACCAAGGCGAGCCTTGAGCGCGCTCCGCGGCCGGCGTTCCGGTCGGAGCTGGGAGGAAGCCGGAAGCGCGTCCGCCTCCGTGGTGGACGGCTTTCACGCGGTGGTCGTTTGCGGCGAGACGGATGAGGTCGCGGCCGAAGTCGCGCTCGGAATCGCGCGCTCCGCCAGCGAGCGCCGAAAGGTTACGATCGCCGACCTGTGCGGCGACGTCGATCCGATCCAGGCGCTGCTGGGAGAGTGGAACCTCGACGGCATCACCGAAGCGATGCTTTATGGCGTTTCGTTCGCGCTGCTCGAGCGCCCGGTCGCCGGGTCGCCCCGGCTGTTCGTCCTCCCGAGCGGCGCCGACGACGTGCGGCAGGACGGAGTGTACGAGAGCACGCGCTGGCTGGCCCTCGCCCGCGAGTTCCGCAAGCAGGGCTCACTGCTGCTGATCGTGGCCTCGGCCGCGGCACCCGGGCTGCGACGGCTCGTGGAGGGCGTGGACGGCGCCGTCGTGGTCGGCAAGACGCTGATG
>JBPPMH010000142.1:0-14123 GCA_051305945.1 Gemmatimonadaceae bacterium | reverse complement strand
GGCCGACACGGCGGCGGTGGGTGGGGCCGACACGGCGGCGCTGGTCGTGCAGAACCGCGTCGTGTTCGTGTTCCGGGCGCCGCTCGGCGCGCGGTCGCCGGCCGAGCGCGCGGCCTCCGCGGCGGATCGCATCCGGCAGCTGGCCGAGCGGGGTGTTGACGAGAACGTGGTCGCCAGCCGGATTCCGGAAGGCGTTCTGCTTTCTGCCGGCGGCCAGCCCGTCTTCGCGATCCTTCCCGGAGACATCGCCCCGGGCACGGGAGATTCGCTCGAGCAGGTCGGCGTGCGCGCCAGTCGTTCGCTGGCAGACGCGCTCAAGGCCGAGCGTGAGCAGCGCAGCCTCACCCATACGCTGTGGGGCCTGGGCGCGGCTGCGCTGGCCACGCTGTTTTTTGTCGCGCTGCTCCGATTGCTCGCCCGCGGCCGTGCCTTGGTCGTTGGGAAACTGCCTTTCGCTGCGGCGTCGCGTCTCCGCCCTCCGTCCATCGGAAACTTCAAGCTGATCAGTGTCGAGCAGATGCTCTGGCTGGTCCGGCGCGCACTGGAAGCGCTCAGCTGGGGAATCGGGCTCTTCGCGGCGTATCTCTGGCTGACCTTCCTGCTCACTCGATTCCCCTACAGCGAACCCTGGGGCAACGCGCTGGGAGAATATCTCGTCCGCACGGTCAAACAGCTCGCGCTCACGGCATTGGGCGCCGTGCCGGGATTGTTCACCGTCATCCTCATCTTTTTTGCCGCTCGATTTCTTACGCGGCTACTCTCCGGAATCTTCAAGGCTGTCGAGTCGGGCGAGCTCCAGGTTTCATGGGTGCACGTTGACACGGTGAAGCCGACGCGCAAGCTGCTTACCGCCGTCGTCTGGCTCTTCGCCGTGATCGTGGCGTACCCCTACCTTCCGGGCAGCGGCACCGACGTCTTCAAGGGCGTCACCGTGCTCGTAGGGCTGATGCTGTCGCTCGGGTCCTCCGGGATCGTGAATCAGGCGATGAGCGGACTTGTGCTGATGTACGCGCGGGCGTTCAGGCCGGGTGATTACGTTCGCGTGAACGACACGGAGGGCACCGTGGCCGAGCTCGGGATGCTTTCCACCAAGATCCGGACGAACAAGCAGGAGCTGGTGACGATCCCGAATGCGGTGCTCGTGGGCACGACCACGAAGAATTTCTCACGCGGGGCCGATGGCGTCGCGACAGGGACGACGCACGACGGCGTGCTGCTCTACACCTCCGTTACGATCGGGTATGACGTGCCCTGGCGGCAGGTGCACGCGCTGCTCATCGACGCCGCGCGGCGAACGAACGGATTGCGAAGCGATCCGCCGCCGTTCGTGCGCCAGTCTACTCTCGCGGACTTCTACGTGGAGTACCAGTTGAACGCGCACCTCGAGCATCCCGAGCGTCGCATCCAGGTGCTCTCCGACCTCCACGCCAACATTCAGGATTGCTTCAACGAGCAGAGCGTCCAGATCATGTCACCGCATTACGAGAACGATCCCGCGCGGCCGAAGATCGTACCACCAGCGAATCGGCATCCGACACGCGCTCACGAATAAGGGCGGCCCGGAGAGCCGGACGTGTTGGGGAAGGATCCAATTTACGTCGTTCGCGGAGCTGCTGCGGGAGGAGGTTTCGTCTCTACGTCACTGGTCAGGCGTGCCGGACCGGACCGCTTGTATCGTCGCGCGATCGTGGGCCGAGGGTACGCTGCGCTCGGCTGTCTCCGCCACGAGGTCGGCGTGCTGGCGGAGGGCGTGGAGCCGCTCTTCATCGGAAGTCCGTTCAGCGATGGTCGCAAGAACCTGAAGAAGGCGCTTCAGGACGGCGACATTGCCCTCGGCGTTCTGGCGGATTTGGTCGAAGGCGTCGGCCAGCAGCCCCGGAAACGTCGGACCGCGGTTGATGACTCGTAACTCTCCCCCGTCGGAGCGAAACGGCGATTCGATCCGGCGTACGGCGAGCCGGGCGAGGATCGATCCAAGGTAGTCAACGCAATTGATCGCGGTCGTAGTGTCGTTGATGCCCGGCGACAGCGCCTTGAGCGCGATATCAACGATCTGCTGGATGCCGTAGCCGGCGTCCTGATGCACCGTCCGGTATCGGTCGACGGAGTAGGCCGCGTTCAGCTTTCGAATCGACTCGTCATCCGGTGACATGCCGGACACCGACACGAGCGGGCAGTTGTCGATTACGAACTCGCCGATCCCTTTCTCCATTCGAACGACCACGTCCCGCTCATCCGCCAACTCGAACAAGGCATCGGCGTCAACTCCCTGAACGTAGCCGGTCTTCCTGGCTGGTACGGCTACCCACGTCTTCGGCGCGAGGGCGAGTTCATGCTCCTCGCCCGCGCGTCCGGCGGCGCCTTCACCCATTCGGTCGGGGAATAAACGATCAACCGCCTCGAGCGTTTCCGCGGCCACCGACTCGATAATGGTCGTCGCCTGGAGCGAGGCGGCGATGTGGTGAATGAAGAAGATGAGGAATCCGATGGCCACGAACGCCAGCAGTAGGGCGCCAAGCACCGCCACGCCCGGGACGAATGCCCCTTCTTCGCCGCTGCGGATTGTCCTCAGCACGACGACGCAATACGCGAAGACGCCCACGAAGACACCGAGCACCGTCTGGTTCGTCCGGTCCCGCACGAAGTTCCGTAAAATCCGCGATGTGTACTGACTCGACGCGAGGGTCAGAGCGACGACCGTGATCGAAAAGGTGACGCCGGCCACGGTAATCATCGAGCCGGCGATGGTCGAAAGCAGCCCCCGCGAGCCTTCCGCCCCGGCCCCGAACAGAAGCGGCCACCGACTCGCGAGGAACTCGCGGTCGGCGAACGCCTCCGCCTCGATCAATCCCACGGCGAGGACGACGGCACCGGCGACGATCAGCGCCGGGATGAACCAAAGGCTCGATCGCAAGTCGTCCCAGTACTTTTGCAGTCGATTCATGCGGCATCCATGACGAGGGGCCGGATTTCCACCGACCAACAGTCAGACATTGAATCTGAACAGCATCACGTCGCCATCCTGCACGACGTATTCCTTCCCTTCGGAGCGCACGAGCCCCTTGTCGCGCGCCTCCTTCAGACCGCCGCTGGCGACGAAGTCGGCGAGGCTCACCGTCTCCGCCCGGATGAACCCACGCTCGAAGTCCGTATGGATCACGCCCGCCGCTTTCGGCGCAGTGTCCCCGCGATGGATGGTCCACGCGCGCACTTCCGGCTCGCCGGCGGTGAAGTATGTCTGGAGGCCGAGCAGCTCGTAGCTCGCCTGGATGAGCCGGTCGAGTCCGGCCGAATTCAACCCGAGCGAATGGAGAAACTCGTCGCGGTCCTCCGGCGCGAGCTGCGCCAGCTCCGCTTCGATGCGCGCGGAGAAGGGAACCACCTGCGCGTGCTCGCCGCTCTTCATGATCGCTTCACGGAGGGCCTTGAGGTACGGACCCTCGTCGCCGGACAGCTCGTGGTCGGTGACGTTGGCCGCGTACAGCACGGGCT
Organism: Gemmatimonadaceae bacterium; assembly: GCA_051305945.1. GTDB lineage: Bacteria > Gemmatimonadota > Gemmatimonadetes > Gemmatimonadales > Gemmatimonadaceae > JACDCY01. The sequence continues at coordinate 10,631 of JBPPMH010000142.1, read as the reverse complement.
TGGCCGTGAGCAGAGTGAGCGGCGCCAGCACGGCGCGCTCTTCCGCGGAGAGACTTGCTTCCCAGAGCCCGCGCCCGTCCTTGAGGAACTCATATGCGCGCTTGAGCACGGGAAGCTCGGCCACCGCTTCCTTTTCGCCGGATTTCGCCGCGCGCGTGGTGCGGTCGAGCCGCTTCTCGACAGTACCGAGGTCGGCGAGCGCCAGCTCGAACTCGATGACCTCGCGGTCGCGCACCGGGTCGACCGAGCCCATCACGTGCGTGACGTCCTCGTCCTCGAAGCAGCGCACGACGTGCACGATCGCGTCGGTTTCGCGTATGTTGGCGAGGAACTTGTTGCCGAGTCCTTCGCCTTCGGCAGCGCCCTTCACGAGGCCCGCGATGTCAACGAACTGCACGACTGCGGGAACCGTTCTCTTCGGCTTTACGATCTCGGCGAGCTGGTAGAGGCGGGGATCAGGAACTTCGACCATCCCCACGTTCGGCTCGACGGTGCAGAACGGGTAATTCGCCGCCTCGGCGGCGGCGGAGGTAAGGGCGTTGAAGAGGGTCGATTTGCCGACGTTCGGCAAGCCGACGATTCCAAGGCGCAGCATCGAGCTATGTCGGAGCTACTGCTTACGCGATGAACCAGGGCGCGAGCACGAGGCTCACGATCGACATCAGCTTGATGAGGATGTTCATCGACGGGCCGGACGTATCCTTGAACGGATCGCCGACCGTGTCGCCCACGACCGCGGCCATGTGCGCGTCCGAGCCCTTGCCGCCGTAGAGACCGCCCTCGATGGACTTCTTGGCGTTGTCCCACGCGCCGCCCGCGTTGGCCATGAACAGTGCCATCATCACGCCCGTCACCGTCGCGCCGGCGAGGAACCCGGCGAGCGCTTCGATGCCCATGAACTTGCCGACGATCACGGGCAGCGAGATCGAGACCACGCCCGGCACGATCATCTCCTTGAGCGCGCCCTTGGTCGAGATGTCTACGCAGCGGGCGGAATCGGGCTTGCCCGTGCCTTCCAGCAGGCCCGGGATCTCGTGGAACTGGCGGCGAACCTCTTCCACCATCTTCTCGGCGGCGCGGCCGACCGCGGTCATCGTCGAAGCGCCGATGAAGAAGGGAACCGCGCCGCCGATGAACAGGCCGATCACTACCATTGGGTTGAGCAGGTTCACGCCGGTGTCCGCGAGCCCCACCGCCGACGCATAGGCGCTGAACAGCGCCAGCGCGGTGATCGCGGCGCTGCCGATCGCGAAGCCCTTGCCGATCGCCGCAGTCGTGTTGCCGAGCGCGTCGAGCCCGTCGGTGATCTTGCGGACTTCGGGGCCGAGGTGCGCCATCTGCGTGATGCCGCCGGCGTTGTCGGCGATCGGGCCGTATGCGTCCACCGACATCGTGATGCCGACCGTTGCGAGCATGCCCACGGCGGAGATGGCGACGCCGTACAGTCCCGCCATGGTGAACGCGACGTAGGTCGCGGCGCAGATGAGCAGCACGGGGATCACTACGCTGCGCATGCCGATCGCCAGTCCGGCGATGATGTTCGTCGCGGGTCCGGTCTGCGACGCGGCCGCGATCACGCCGACCGGGCGCGAAGCCGTGTAGTACTCCGTCGCGAGGCCGATCGCGAGACCGGCCACGGTTCCGGCCACGATCGCCCAGAACGGTCCGAGGGCGGTGAACGCGCCGCCGTCGGGCGACAGGTTGGTGAACGGGATGTTGAGCGTGATCACGTACGCGAACGCGAGAAACAGGACAGCCGCGACGATGGTGACCGTGCGCAGAGCGTTGGCGGGATTGCCGCGCGCCAGGGCGCGCAGCAGCACGATGCCGGCGACAGACGCCACCAGTCCGGCGATGATGTACGCCACCGGCAGCACCATCGCGGGAAGGATGTTCGCTCCCGCGATCGCCGCGGACGACACCGCGATCGAGATCGTCGCGATCACCGAGCCCACGTAACTCTCGAAGATGTCCGCGCCCATGCCCGCCACGTCGCCGACGTTGTCGCCGACGTTGTCCGCGATCGTCGCCGGGTTGCGGGGGTCGTCCTCGGGAATTCCCGCCTCGACCTTGCCGACCAGATCGGCGCCGACGTCGGCTGCCTTGGTGTAGATGCCGCCACCCACGCGCGCGAACAGCGCGATCGAGCTGGCGCCCATCGCGAAGCCGGAGATCACTTCAGAGAACCGCCGCGGATCACTGCCGCTGGCATCGAGCCAGAGCAGCGTGAACACCGCGCCAATGCCGAGGATGCCAAGCGACGCGACGCTCAGGCCCATGACCGCGCCGCCGTTGAACGCCACCTGCAGCGCCGCGGCCTGTCCCTCGGCGCGGGCCGCTTCACTGGTGCGGACGTTGGCGCGCGTCGCTGCCTGCATGCCGGCGAGGCCGGCGAGAACGGAGGAAAATCCGCCGGCCAGGTACGCCATGGCGGTGCGCGTACCGATCGCCCACGCGAGGAGCCCGGCGACAATGAGGAGGAAGGGGAGCAGCACGGTGTACTCGCGCTTGAGGAACGCCATCGCTCCCTCGTGGATCCGCTCGGAGATCTCCTGCATGATCTCGGAGCCGGGCGAGTGACGGATTATCGAGCGATAGACCAGCATGGCCGCGGCCAGGCCGATCAGGCCGATCCACCACGCCGAGCCAGCGGCGAAGTCCACCCACCCGTTCGACATGATTACCCCTTCGTTCATGATTTCTTTTCCCTGTTGTGAACGTTCATAGCCACGTCGACGCCTTCCCTGACCCACAGCTCCACGGCCTCGGTGAGGCGCGGCAGCAATTCGACAATCATATCACCCTCGTCCCGCGCGAACGGCGCGAGCACGAAGCTCGCCAGGTCGCGATAGATGCCGGCCCGCTCCGGCGAGGGTCCGACGCCCACCCGCAGGCGCGCGTACTCGCGGCTCTGCAGCGCGCCTTCGACGCTCTTCAATCCGTTGTGACCGCCCGCGCTGCCGTTCGCGCGCAGCCGGTAGCGCCCCACCTGCAGCGCGACCTCGTCCACCACGACGAGGAGGTCCTTCGAATGGTCCCACCCCGTCTTGCGGACGAACGGCCGCAGCGCGATGCCGCTCAGGTTCATGTACGTCCGAGGCTTCACGAGCCGCACGTGCGTCCGGCCGATCATCCCGGCCGACACGTACGCATCGCCGTCGCGCTTCCACCGGTCGAACCGCCAGACGTCGGCGCAGTGGTCCACTACCCACCAGCCGACGTTGTGGCGGGTGGCTTCGTATTCGCGTCCTGGATTGCCGAGACCTAGAACGACTTTCAAGGGCGTGATTGGTGGTTAGTGATTGGTGATTAGTAACAGCGACAAGCGCGGGAACCGAGGTCGCATCTAGCAGTCAACTAATCACTAATCACCAATCACTAATCACTTCTCCTCTTCGGCCTCTTCCTCTGCTTCCTTACCGCGGCCGATCACTTCCGGCTCGCCCTCGGCCTCACCCTCGGCCGGCTCGGCGGCAACGGCCGTCTCCTCGACCACCGCGCGCGGCGCGGCGACGACGCAGACCGGAGCTTCCGGGTCGTTGAGAACCTCGACGCCCTCGGGTAGCTGCAGCTCGCTGACGTGGATCGAGTGGCCGATCAGCACGCCCGTGACGTCTACCTCGATGTGATCGGGCATGGACGACGGATCCACGCGGATCGACAGCTCGCGGAGCGTCTGATCCATGACGCCGCCCGACGCGCGCACGCCTTCGGGCACGCCCAGCAGGACGATCGGGATGTTGACCTGCACCTTCTCGCCGGCGACCAGCTCCTGAAAGTCCACGTGCAGGATCTGGCGCTTGAAGGGGTGCCGCTGGATCTCGCGGATCAGCGTCTTGGTCGTCTGGCCGTCGAGCGATAGCTCGATGACGGTGCTCTCGGCGGAAATGTGTGAGAGAAGCTTCTCGAACTCGCGCGTGTCGAGCGTGAGCGCCTGCGGCTTGCGGGCGTGGCCGTAGACCACGCCGGGGATCTGCCCCGCCGAGCGGAGCGAGCGCGCCGGACCCTTGCCGGAAGTAGTACGCGGAGTCGCGGTTAGTTGTGCGGTAGCCATGTAATCAACCTGTTAGATGTGCGTCTCAATCGAACAACGAGCTCACCGACTGCTCGGCATGAATGAACCTCACTGCCTTGGACAAAAGCTCGCCCACGGACAGCACTGTCAGCGTGTCGAACCTCGACTCTTCCCGGATGGCGATCGTGTCCGTGACCACCACTTCCTTGATCGGAGCGGCGCTGAGCCGCTCCTTCGCCGGGCCCGACAGAAGCGCGTGCGTCGCGCAGACGTACACGTCTCCCGCACCCAGCTCCTTCAACGCGCGCGCGGCCTCCGAGACCGTGCCCGCCGTGTCGATCATGTCGTCCGCGAGAATACAATCGCGGCCTTCCACCTCACCTACGACGTTCACGACCTCCGACACGTTCGCCCGCGGGCGACGCTTGTCGATGATCGCGAGCGTCCCGTCCAGCCGCTTCGCAAACCCTCGCGCCATCTTGGCCGAGCCCACGTCCGGCGCGACCACGACGACGTCGTGCAGATTCTTCCGCTTGAAGTGCGAGACGAACACCGGCGCGGCGTACAAATGGTCCACCGGAACGTCGAAAAACCCCTGCAGCTGGTGTTGGTGAAAATCCACCCCCAGCAGCCTGTCGGCGCCGGCCGTCATGATCACGTTCGCCACGAGCTTCGCGCCGATGGCCACCCGCGGCTGGTCCTTCCGGTCCTGTCGCGAGTAGCCGTAGTACGGCATCACGCAGGTCACTCTCGCCGCCGATGCGCGCTTTGCCGCGTCGATCAGCAGCAGAAGCTCCATCAGGTTGTCCGCGGGAGGGTTCGTCGGCTGAACGATGAAAACGTCGTTGCCACGAACGTTCTCGTCGATTCGCACGAACAGCTCGCCATCGGCAAAGCGGCTCAGCGTGACCTTGCACAGCTCCAGCCCGAGCTGCGACGCCATCTCTTCGGCCAGCGCACGATTGGCAGAGCCGCTCATGAGCTTGAAGCCGTGACTAGGTACGGCCAGTCCGTCCATTGTCACAGCCCTGTAAGATACGGTGTGCCAGCGAGTTTAGTCAATCGGACCGACCCGATTGACGGCGAGTTGCCCCCGGTGGATTCGAACCACCATTCTCGGCTCCAAAGGCCGATGTCCTGCCGTTGGACGAGGGGGCAGTGGGTGGCTAAAACTTAGTCCATCCGCTCCAACGGTACAACGTGAGCGGCTGTGGCCGTGCGGATCTCCCGCCACTCTCCATCCCCTGATCCACCGGTAGGCGGCTCGGAGTCGAATATCCCGAAGACCGCCGAGCCCGACCCGGTCAGCATCGCGATGCGCGCCCCGCGCTCGAGCAGTGACTCACGGATCCTCCGGATCACGGGATGCCGCTGTGCGACGGCCTCGGAGAAATCGTTCTCCGCGTGCCCGGCCGCGTGCTCCCACGAAGCGAAGGCGTCGCCAGGGATGTTGGGCGGCGCGGGCCCCTCGCCGCGTGCCCGTCCGAGCCAACCGTAGGCGTCCCGCGTCGTTACGTGTACAGGAGGGATGGCCAGGACCACCGGTCGCGGCGGCAAGGGCGGCAGGGACATGAGCCGCTCTCCGCGTCCCCAACCCACGGCCATGGCGTGGGGGCCGGCGAGGAACGGCACGTCCGATCCGAGCGACGCGGCCAGCGACAGCAGCTCGGCGGCCGGGAGCGGCGCCGGCGCCAGGTCGTTGAGCGCGCGCAGCACCGCGGCGGCGTCGGCGCTGCCACCCCCGAGGCCGGCGCCTACCGGAATCACCTTCTCGATGCGGATGTCCACGCGCGGGTGCCAGTCCGCTCGCTGCAAGTAGGATCTTGCGGCGAGCAGGGCCAGATTCTGCGCGGCCGGCCCGCTGGCCATGACCAATGAGTCGTGGCCGGAGACGTCCAGCGCTATTCCGCCGCCGTCGGACACCGACACGGTGACCCTGTCGGCCAGCTCCAACCGCTGAAAAACCGTCTCGATCGCGTGGTAGCCGGACTCGCCGAGGGCCAGAACCTTGAGGCGAAGGTTGATCTTCGCCTGGGCGGCCACCAGAACGCTGCTCAACGCTGCTCGGGCGCCGCTTTCAGGTCACGGAAGCGCATGCCCAGGTGCACGAAGTAGTACGCGCCCATCAGCGTGATCGGAATGAACGTGAGAATGTGGAAGCCGATCGCCCAGCTCGTCGCGAGCGCGGCAGACACGCCGTACACCGCGAGCGTGAGCACCGCGATCGCCTCGAACACGCCGAAGAATCCCGGGGCCGACGGCAGCGCGACGCCGAATGCCGTGACGGTCTGCACGAACAGCGCGGCGGAGAACGGCAGGTCAATGCCCACGGCGAGAAATCCCAGCCATGTTCCCAGCCCGGCGATGAGCCAGTGCACCAGGGTCCAGACGAACACCAGCACGAACCGGCGCGGGCTGCGCATCACGCTGAGCCCGTCGCTGAAGCGCTGTAGCGCCACCCTGCCGCGCTCCTCGAGCTTCGGCGAGATCCGCCGGGAAAAAATCTCGAACGTGACGATCAGCGCGCGCGGGAAGAACACGAGGAGATAGACGATCGCCAGCAGCGCGCCCGTCAAAGCGGCTCCCCCGACCGCCCACTCGGCGAGCGGCTGGCCGGCGATCTTCGCGTTCGCGGGAAACGCGGGATCCATGATCGCGACCAGGCCCAGCGTGAGCAGCACGACGGCATCGAACAGCCGGTCCACCACCAGCGAGGCGACGGATGTCGAGAATGAAACCTTGGGGACCTCGCGGGTCAGCGCGAACGCGCGCGCCAGCTCTCCAGCGCGCGCGGGAAGCACGTTGTTGATCATCATCCCGATGGCCGTCGCGCGCCACAACGGCCCGAAGGGGAGGCCGGGCGCGACGGGCTCGAGAATCACCCGCCACCGCAGCGCCCGAATCGGGAAGATGATGGTGGCGGCGACGATGGCCCAGAAAAAGAGCCAGGGGTCGGCGCGCGACAGCTCGGCCCACACGGTCGCGAGCGAGACGTCGCGCAGGACCCAAAACAAAAGCGCAGCGCTCAGGAGGAACCCCGCGAGGCCGCGCCAACCGGACTTCATGGAGGTCAGGCCGTGGCTGCTAGTTCCATCAGATCCATGAGCTCATCGAGCTCTTCCGGAGTCGGCTCGCGGGCAGCGGCTGCCTGCGCCGCGCGAATCTCGCGTGCCCGCGCGAGCGCCGCACGCCCTGAGTACAGCAGTGATTCGATCGGAACGAGTCCGCCTGCCGCCGCCGGGGCGCTGTCCAGCTCCATCCCCTCGAATCCGGCGAGCCCCTCGGAGATGAGCGATTGCAGATCCCGGCCGCGCGGGGGCGTGCGCTCGCCGCCGGCGGTTGGTTCGGGCTGTGGAGGTATCGCGGCTCGCGCTGGAGGCTGCGCCGCTCTTTGGTGAGCAGCAGGCGCCTGCTGCGTCACCTGCGCCGCGCGCCCGGGGGTCGGCTCCGCTCGCGGCCGCTCGGCGCGCGCAGTCGCTCCGTCCCCCTTGTCCGGCACGGGCTCGCGCAGCTGCTGCTCGAACTGCGTCTGCGGCGTTACCGCGACATAAATGACGTGCGGTCCCGCGTCGTCGTGGAACAGCCGCGCGATCGGCACGACCATGGCGCTGGCCTTCTTGTCCTCCGACGGAGCGAAGGCGTGCAGCGCGTCGGCGATCGCGGCCGCTCGCTCGCTCTCGCCCGGACCCCAGACGCCGGCGGACGAGATCAGCTCGGGGAGCTCGTACAGCACCGCCTGCAGCGAGTAGGACAGGGGCTCCGTCCACTGGATGCGTCGCGTGTGCAGCGACCGCGCGATCCGCTCCATGCGTCCGGCCACGATCGCGAGGTCGCTGAGCCGGACCATCGTCGCCGACCCGCGCATGCCGCGCGCGGCGCGCAGCATCTGGCCCGTGTCGCGCTCGGCGGCGGGCAGCCACATGATCTCGCGCAGCGTCTCCGCGTAGCCGACGGCTTCGGTGACGAAGAACTCGAGCAGCCGCGCGGGCACCATTGGGGCTGAGGCCGTCATCGCGCCAACTTTATGGCGGCGGAGGTGCGACGTCAAACATTCGCGCCGAGCAAATGGCCTCCTTCATCTCGCCGACCGCGGCCGCCAGCCCCACGAACAGCGCGCGGCTGACGATCGAGTGGCCGATGTTCAGCTCCTCGATCTCCGGGACGGCGCTGACCAGCTGGACGTTGCCGATAGTCAGCCCATGGCCCGCGTGAACGGCCAATCCGAGCGCGGCGCCACGCTCCGCCGCGGCGCGGATCTCGTCCAGCCGGGCGCGGTCCTCGGGAGCGTGCGAGTACCGTCCCGTGTGCAGCTCGATGGCGTCGCACCCGAGATCGCGCGACCGCGCGACGTCCTCGACGGACGGGTCGATGAACAGCGCGGCGCGGATGCCGGCGGAGCGAAGCTCCTCGATCGCCGCGCGAATGCGATCCGGATCGTGGGTCAGGCTCAGCCCACCTTCGGTCGTAACTTCCTCGCGCCGCTCGGGTACGAGAGTCACTTGCTCCGGCTTCGTCGCGAGCGCGATGGCGAGCATCTCCGGCACGCACGCGAGCTCGAGGTTGAAGTACGTTTTAATGACCTTTCGCAGCTCCCGTACGTCTGAGTCTTGCATGTGACGGCGGTCCTCCCGCAGGTGGGCCGTGATTCCGTCCGCTCCCGCTGCCTCGCATACACGCGCGGCCTCGAGCGGATCTGGCTCGGTGCCGCGACGTGCCTGTCGCACGGTGGCGACGTGATCGATGTTGATGTGTAGCCGTTGGCGGGTTGCTGGCATTTTTTCCGACGGTTAGGTTCGCTTTCCCCGCACCATGGAGCCGTACGTGCGCAAAGTCTCTTCGATGACAGCTGTGCTTCTCTTCCTGGCCGCGTGCGCGGCTCCCATCGCGAACCCGGGGCCCGCGCCTTCTACGAACGACGGGCTCGGCGCGCTGGCGCCGCGGCTGGCAGCCGACGCGTTCCTCGAGGCGGTGCGAACCGAAGACCTACAGGCCATCGGCGCCACGTGGGGGACGTCGCGAGGTCCGGCGCGCGAGACGATCGAACGGACGGAGCTGGAGAAGCGCGCCATCATCCTGCAGTGCTATCTGCAGCATGACAGCTATCGAGTGCTCGGCGAGGTTCCGGGCGAAGCGGGGCGGCGCGTGGTCCGCGTCGAGATCACGCGAGGAACCCAGAAGCGGCAACCCAGCCTGCACACAGTGCAGGGCCCGCGCGGAAGATGGTACGTCGAGAACGTAGACCTCGCGGCCGTGCGGGACTTTTGCGGACTCGAATCGCGCTCCTGAGGCGGGCGGCGTGGCAGTCAGTCCTCGGTGAGCTCGACCAGAATGCCGCCGGTGGATCGCGGATGGAGAAAGGCGATCCGCTTTCCCTCAGCGCCGATCCGCGGGACCTGATCCACCAGCTCGACCCCGTTCGACCTGCACTTCTCCAGCGCGGCTTCCAGGTCGGGCACGGCGAAGCAGATGTGATGGATCCCCGGGCCGCGTTTGGCCAGAAACCGGCCGATCGGCGAGCTCTCGTCGGCGGACTCCAGCAGCTCGACGAGCGACCCGTCCGCGTCGAAGGCCTCGATGCGGGCGCCGTCGGAGTCGTTGACGGAAACGCTCTCAAGCCCGAGGACGTCCCGGTAGAACGGGAGCTGCGCGTCTATCGCGCTCAGCGCGATCCCCACGTGCGCGATCCGCGTTGCAGGGCCTGTTGGATGGGTCATTAGATTACCGCGCTGTAGGCATGATCTTCGCTAATTGTGCACAACAGGCGCAGCCCCGCGCCACGGAGGAATAGATAATGTCGCACGCGGTCACAGTCACGGACGCCGATTTCGAGAGTGCAGTCGAGCAGAGCGCGGGCCTCACCGTGGTGGACTTCTGGGCCACCTGGTGCGGACCGTGCCGGATGATCGCGCCGGCGCTGGAAGAGCTGGCGGGGCAGTATGCGGACAAGATCAAGGTGGCCAAGCTCGACGTGGACATGAACGTCCGGACCGCGAGCCGGTTTCAGGTAAGGTCAATCCCCACGGTCCTGTTCTTTAAGGACGGGAAGGTCGTGGATCAGGTCATCGGCGCCGTGCCGAAGGCGACTTTCGAGGCGAAGATCAAGGAGCACAGCGCATAGCGGGGCGTCTCTTTCTCGTCAGTACCCCGATCGGAAACCTCGGCGACATCTCCTTTCGCGCCGTTGAGGTTTTGCAGTCGGTCGACATGATCCTGGCGGAGGACACGCGCCACTCCCGCCGGCTGCTCGACCACTACGACATCTCTACTCCCTCTAGCGCGTACCACGAGCACAATGAAGCGCGGGCCACGCCGAAGATTCTCGAACGGTTGTCCGCGGGACTGGACGTGGCGCTCATATCGGACGCGGGAACTCCACTCCTATCGGATCCCGGCGCGCGGCTCGTGGCCGGCGCGATCGAAGCAGGAATCGACGTCGTGCCCGTCCCCGGCGCATCAGCGCTGCTGGCCGCGCTGTCCGCCGCCGGTCTCGGCGCCGAGCGATTCACTTTCTTCGGGTTTCTGGAGCGACGCGGCCACGCGCGCTCCGAGGCGATCGCCGAGATCACCGCGACGCCGCACACGTGCGTGCTGTACGAGGCGCCGGGGCGGGTCGGGG
>JBPPMH010000141.1:0-2997 GCA_051305945.1 Gemmatimonadaceae bacterium | reverse complement strand
GCTCGTCGTCCCGGTAGCGCGCGCGAAGGACATCGCGGGCGCGCGAGAGGAATTCTTCGAGGAATGGATCGACGACCGCCCGCACCTGCGCGAGCGGTTCGCGGGCGCGCGGCGCGTGACGCCCGTGCGCGCGACGGGTCCGTTCGCGTCGGCCGTGCGGCGCGCGTGGGCGCCGGGTGCGGCGGTCGTGGGCGACGCCGCGGATTTCTTCGATCCGTTCACTGGTGAAGGCATCTACACCGCGCTCCGCGGCGGGGAGATGCTCAGCTCCTTCGTGCTGGAGTCGCTGGCGGCGCCCGCGCGAACCGCGAACGCGCCGCTTGCCGCCTACGACCGGGCGCGGCGAGCGGAGTTCAGCGGGAAATGGCGTCTCGAGCGGCTCGTCGGCGCGGCAGTAGCATTCCCCGGGATGATGAACCGCGCCGTGCGCGTGCTCTCGCGCCGCCAGGATTTGGCCGATCTGTTCGTCGGCGCCGCCGGGGACTTCGTACCCCCGCGTGAGGTACTCCGCCTGTCGAACCTCGGTCTCCTGCTGGCGCCCGGCCGATGACGCCGGTGGACGAGTATCGTTTCCGCAGCGTGTTGAGCCGGTTCGCGAGCGGCGTGACCGTCGTGACCGCCCTGGGTGGTGACGGGGTGGACCACGGCATGACGGTGAGCGCGTTCTGCTCGCTCAGCCTCGACCCGCCGCTGATTCTCGTGTGCATAGACCACGGCACGGTGATGCATGGCATTCTGGAGGGCGCCCCGACTTTCACGGTCAACGTCCTCGCCGCGAACCAGGAGGATCTCGCGCGCCGGTTCAGCGATCCCGACGATGACCGCTTCGAGGGGACGTCGTACACACGGGGGACGAACGGCATGGCGCTTCTCACGGGCGCCGCCGCGTGGCTCGAGTGCGCGCTGACGCACCGCTACGAGGGCGGCGACCATACGATCTTCGTCGGCCGCGTCGAGGCGGCAGACGCCGGGGACGCGCAGCCGCTGGTGTACTACCGCGGCGGCTACGGGAGCCTCGAGCGTTGAGCCCGATGCCGCTGCTCACTCCGCCCCGGCGGCACGACCCGGAGATACTCGACGGCGATGGCCTCGATCCCCAGGTGGTGCGGCGGTCCATGCGCGACGTCGCGCGTGCCAACGCTCTGTTCGGCGGCGCGTCCGCGCTGCTCGCGGAGCTGGAGCCGGCGCTGGGCGAGCTTCCGCTCATGGCGACCCTGCTCGACGTGGGCACCGGCATCGGCGACATCCCGGCGCGCGCGAGACATCGCGCCTGGGAGCACGGCGTGCAGCTCCACACGGTCGGCGTGGACATCGCTCCCGAGCTCGCGGCCGCGAGCGCGGCCAGGATGGACGCAGCCGTGTGCGCCGATGCGCTCCGGCTCCCTTTCCCGGACGGCAGCTTCGATGTAGTCACCTGCTCGCAGCTGCTGCATCACTTTCCCGGCACCACCGGCACTGCACTGCTGCGGGAGATGGACCGCGTGGCGCGCGTGCGCGTCGTGGTGAGCGACCTGCGCCGGAGCCGCACGGCCGCCGCCCTACTCTGGCTCGCGTCGTTTCCGCTCCTGTTTCACCCGATCAGCAGGCACGACGGCGTCGTGTCGGTACTGCGCGGATTCACTCCCCGCGAGCTGCGAGAGCTGGTGCGCGATGCGGTCGGCGCGGATGCGCCCGTGTGCCGGCGGCTGGCCTTCCGCGTGACGACCAGCTGGGAGCCGCGATGACCGGCGGCACTCCGATGCGAGCATCGCTGGGCCCGATGCCGCTCGGCCGCGCGATGGAAACCGTGGACGAGCGCGTGGTCGCCGCATCGCCTGCGACCATGTTCGCCATTGCGCGCGACGTGGAGCGCTGGCCCGCGCACCTCGCGCACTACCGATACGTGGGCTTTCGCGCGCCGTCGCCGGAAGGGTTGTCCATCGTCGAGATGTCCGCGTACCGTCCTTTTGGTCCTATCGGGTGGCCGACATGGTGGTTATCGCTCATGGAGGTGATTCCGCAGCGGCCCGCGATTCGCTTTCGCCATATCGGGGGCACAACCAGGGAGATGGATGTCGAGTGGAGCTTTGAGCCGGTGAGCGCGGGAACGAGGGTGAGGATCGTGCACGCGTGGGACGGTCCGCGCTGGCCGCTGATCGGCGTGCGCGCCGCGCAGTACGTCATCGGGCCGGTGTTCATCCACGGCATCGCCAGCCGCACGCTCGCGGGACTCGCGAGCGTCGCGGAGCGCGCCGCTTTGTCGCCCGGAGAGATTGGATGAAGCGGCGCCGCGTCGCGATCACCGGGATAGGCGCGATCACCCCCATCGGCCTCACGCGCACCGGCCTGTTGAACGGTCTTCGCGCCGGCCGGTCGGCGGTGCGGAACGTCACCCGCTTCGACCCGGCTCCGTTCCGCAGCCGCAACGCAGCGGAAGTAAGCGAGTACGTCCCTGCCGACCATCTCGACTCGAAGCGAGCCCGCCGCCTCGACCGCTTCGCGCAGTTCGCGGTCGTGAGCGCGCGCATGGCGCTGGACGACGCCGACATCCGCATGGAGCGCGAGGACCGCGAGCGGATCGGCGCGATGATGGGCACGGCACTCGGCGGCGTCGCGTACGGCGAGCAGCAGTCCGAGGTGTTCATGCGCGAGGGGCTACGGGGCGTGGACGCCACGCTGGCGCTCGCGGTGTTCGGCGGATCGGCGAGCTGCAACGTGGCGATCGAGCTAGGGGTGCAGGGACCCAACTCCACGAACTCGATGAGCTGCGCGTCGGGCGCGATCGCGATCGGCGACGCGTTCCGGCAGGTGCGCGACGGCTACGCCGACGTGATGATCGCTGGCGGAGCGGAGGCGCCCCTGTCGCCGCTGTGCTTCGGCGCGTTCGCGCTGATCCGCGCGATGTCCACCAACAACGACGATCCCGAGCACGCCTCGCGGCCGTTCGACCGGCACCGCGACGGCTTCGTGATGGGCGAAGGCGCGGCGACACTGATCCTCGAGGAGTACGGCCGCGCG
>JBPPMH010000140.1:0-3660 GCA_051305945.1 Gemmatimonadaceae bacterium | reverse complement strand
ACGTCGCGCAAGGAAGAGATCGCCGACGCGATGACGCGCGAGATGGGAAAGCCGCTCGTGGAGACGCGCGGCGACGTGCAGGAGGGAATCGACACGGCGTACTACGCGTCGAGCGAGGGCCGCCGGCTGTTCGGGCACACGGTGCCGAGCGAGCTGCGCGACAAGTGGGCGATGAGCTTCCGCCGCCCCATCGGCGTGGCCGGCATCATCTGCCCGTTCAACTTCCCGCTCGCGATCCCGACGTGGAAGATGTTCCCCGCGCTGGTGTGCGGGAACTCGTGCATCTTCAAGCCTGCGGAAGACGTGCCGCACACCGGCACGCTGCTCGTGGAAATGCTGCTCGAGGCGGGGGTACCGCCCGAGGTCATTCAGCTCGTGCACGGCATGGGCGAGACCGCGGGCGCGGCGATCGTGGATCATCCCGAGATCCCGCTGATCTCGTTCACCGGCTCCACCGAGACGGGGCGCATAGTCGGCGAGACGTGCGGCCGGATGCACAAGCGCCTGTCGCTGGAGATGGGCGGGAAGAACGCGCAGATCGTGCTGGACGACGCCGATCTCGAGCTCGCGCTGGAGGGCGCGCTGTGGGGCGCGTTCGGCACGACGGGGCAGCGGTGCACCGCCACTAGCCGGCTCATCCTGCAGGGCGGTATTCACGACGACTTCGTGGGGATGCTGCTTTCCCGCGTCCGCGCGCTGAAGCTTGGCGACGGCCGCAAGCAGGGGACGGACGTCGGGCCGCTCATCAACGAGGCGTCGCGCAAGAAGGTGGAGCGGTACGTGGACATCGGGGTGGAGGACGGCGCCGATATGCTCTGCGGCGGGCGGCGGGCCGAGGACGCGGGCGACGGATACTTCTTTCAGCCGACTATCTTCGCGCGGGTGGAGCCCGAGCACCGGATCGCGCAGGAGGAGATCTTCGGGCCGGTGCTGTCGGTGATCCGCGTGCGCACGGTGGACGAGGCCTTCACGGTGAACAACGGGGTGAAGTACGGGCTGTCGTCGTCGGTTTACACCAGCAGCGTAAACGTGGCTTTCCGGGCGCTGAACGAGCTGGACAACGGCATCACCTACGTGAACGCGCCGACGATCGGGGCGGAGGCACATCTGCCGTTCGGAGGGGTAAAACAGACCGGCAACGGACATCGCGAAGGCGGCTGGGAAGTGTACGAGTTCTTCTCGGAGACGAAGGTGGGCTACGTGGATTTCTCGGGGACGTTGCAGCGGGCGCAGATTGACAACTACGCGGGGAGTCCGACCTGACCAAATGGCTATTGGCTGTTGGCTTTTGGCCTGTTGCGGAGAACGGGAACTGCAAGTCCATGAGGTAGTTACTAATAGCCAATAGCCAAGAGCCAAGAGCCAACAGCTTCCCCCGCCTTGCTTCTATTTCCCAGTTCCGATTAATTCAAACCAGATGCAACCAGTCATCGACGACCGCCGCAGGCACGACGCGCTCCGCAGTGTGAATCACCGAGCTTCGCGCCCGTACGCGCGCTTCGTCCGCGAGTGGCTGAAGGCGGTCGGCATCGCGCTCGCGCGCTTTCTCGTTCTGCGCTCGACTCGGGTGGAGGCGTACAAGATCGCCAGTGGCAGCATGGAAGGAACGCTGTTCGCGGGCGACTTCCTCATCGTGAACAAGCTGGTGTACGGCGCCGAGCTGCCGTTCCTGGGCGCGCGGATCCCCGGTTTCCGCCAGCCGGAGCGCGGGGACGTGATCATCTTCCAGGCGCCGCAGGACCCGCAGCAGAGCTTCGTCAAGCGCGTCGTCGGCACGCCCGGTGACACCCTCGCGATGCGCGACGGCCGGCTGTACCGCAACGGGTCGTACGAGAACGAGCCGTACGCGGTGCACACGCACCGCCGCGTCCGCGCGGCGCGGCACGAGTTCGAGTGGCAGCTCGCCCATCTCGTGGGCGGGGTGTCGCGCCAGTACGCGCCTACCCGCGACGACTGGGGTCCGCTCGTCGTGCCGGCGAAGAGCTACTTCGTGCTCGGCGACAACCGCGACAACTCGCAGGACAGCCGCTACTGGGGGTTCGTGCCGGACACGATGGTCCGCGGCCAGCCGGTGTTCGTGTATTACAGCTACGACTCGGAAAGTCCGGCTCGCGAGCAGGCCGGCTCTCGCGTGCGCTGGGCGCGGGTAGGCTCACGCGTACATTGAGCGGCGCGGTGATGCCGACTCCAGTCCGCACGCCGCCCACTGACCGCCACACCGCATGAGCGCGATGCGACCGCACCGCAAGCCTTCGTCCGACGAAGGGTCGCTGGACCAGTACCTGCGCGACATCAGCGTGTATCCGCTCATCACGCGCGAACAGGAGGTCGAGCTCGCCAAACGGATCCGCAGGACCGACCAGGAAGCGCTCGACACGCTCGTGCGGTCGAACCTGCGCTTCGTCGTCTCCGTCGCCAAGAAATACCAGAATCAGGGCGTCTCCCTCTCCGACCTGATCAACGAGGGCAACCTCGGCCTCATCCGCGCGGCGCACAAGTTCGACGAGACGAAGGGCATCAAGTTCATCTCGTACGCCGTGTGGTGGATCCGGCAGGCGATTCTCCAGGCGCTCGCGGAGCAGTCGCGGATCGTGCGCGTTCCGCTCAACCGCGCGGGCACGCTGCACCGGATCGGCAAGCGGGCGAGCTCGCTGCTGCAGGAGCTCGGGCGCGAGCCGACGCACGAAGAGATCGCCGAAGGGATGGACATCACCGAGGAAGAAGTCGCCAAGACGATGTCCATCTCGCAGACGCACCTGTCGCTCGACGCGCCGATGACGCCGGGCGAGGACAACAAGCTGCTCGATTACCTGCCCGACACGCTCAACCCCACGCCCGACGAGCAGACGCTGGAGAAGGCGCTCACCGACGCGGTGCAGGAATCGCTGTCGCAGTTGAAAGAGCGGGAAGCGAAGATACTGCGGCTGTACTTCGGATTGGGCGAATCGGAGCCGATGACGCTCGAGGAGATAGGGGCGGTGCTCGGGATCACCCGTGAGCGCGTGCGGCAGATCAAGGAGAAGGCTCTGTCCCGTCTCCGTCACGCATCGAGAAAGCGGGCATTGGAGTCGTTTCTAGGTTAGGCCGTTCCACTGGCTCCGAGTGGGGCCCGCCAGTCGAATCCCTGAACCAGCCAACGATGCGTAATCTGATCGTACTCATGTTCACAGCGTTCGTGGACATGGTCGGCCTGGTGATGGTCCTTCCGCTCCTCCCGTTCTACGCCACGGAATTCGGCGCGGACGCTTTGATGGTCGGGCTGCTGGTCTCCGCATTCTCCATCGCGCAGCTGTTGAGCGCGCCGTTCTGGGGCAGGCTGTCGGATCTCCACGGCCGGCGGCCGGCGATTCTCACCGGCCTGCTCGTGTCCGCCGTCGCGTACGTGATCTTCGCGTACGCGGACTCCCTTCTCCTGCTGCTCGCGTCGCGGCTGGTGCAGGGATTCGGCGGCGGCACGATCGGCGTCGTGCAGGCGTACGTCGCCGATGCGAGCGAGCCGCACGAGAGAGCGAAAGGATTGGGCTGGCTGTCCGCGGCCACGAGCCTCGGCGCCGTGGTCGGGCCCGCGCTGGGATCGCTGCTAGTGCGCTTCTACGGGCGCAGCGCCCCCGGGCTCGCCGCCGCCGGGCTGTGCGTCGCGGTCGCGATCTTCGCCTGGAA
>JBPPMH010000139.1:0-5094 GCA_051305945.1 Gemmatimonadaceae bacterium | reverse complement strand
CCGTGAAGCCAAGCCGCCGCCACTGCTCCGCGGCAGCCGGCAGCCAGCGCAGCACGTGCGAGATCGCCGCCCACGTGACGAGAGCGGCGACGCCGGGCGAACGTGCCGCGTGCAGGATGGCGTCACCGCCGCCGCGCGAATGACCGAAGACTCCGTAGCGGCTGCCGATCCATCCTTGCCGTCGCGCCTCGGCGACTACAGCGACGAGATCGGCGAGCTCGAGCGTGTACGTGTTGCGCGCGAATGCGTCTGGATCTGTGTACGTCTCCCTGTCAGCGCCGATCCCGCTCCCTGAGTAGTCGAAGGTCACAGCGTTGAAGCCGGCCGCGGCGACGTGCGGCGCCAGGTACGGATAGAAACCCCAGCGTCCGAACCCCTTGAAGCCGTGGGAGAACACGACGCCGGTCGTCGCGTTCGGGGAGAGATACACATCCCCCCGGATTACAAGCTCGCGGCCCTCGTGCGTTCGAACGAGCTCGAACTGCCGCGTCTCTGCGGCTGGCGCCTCCGGGTGAACCGTGAGCGGCGGTACAGCGGAAGGTGGTGCGGCGCGAGCGCTCAACCTCCGACCTCGCCCCCCGCGTCCACCCATCCGCCAAACCCGCCGGCCAGGGAATACACGTCGGTGTAGCCCATCAGCTGCAGCGTCTCCGCTGCAAGCGCGGACCGGTTCGCGCGCGCGCAGTAAACGACGATGGTACTGTCACGCCGGATGGCGCCTTCCACGTGGCTCTCGAGCTGGCCGCGCGGGATGAATACCGCACCCACAACGTGCGCCATCGTCCATTCGTTGGGCTCGCGCACGTCGAGGAACACAACTTCGGGTTTCTGCGCTTTCAGCTTCATCGCGTCGCCCGGGCTCATCTCCCGTATTCGCTCCTTCGCTTCCGCAACGAGGTCGGCTCCGGTCTTGTGTGTCATCTCAGTCTCCTCATCGGGTTCATGTGGGAATCTCAAGCACGCAGTTGTCTGCGTCGAGCCCTGCCTTTGCGCCGAGCGGCAGCGTCCACTGCTCGGCGATGTGCCCCACCGGCGCTCCGGCGATGCACGGGACGTGGAGCAGCTCCGCGATCTCGCCAAGCACCGAGTCGAGCGAGCGGTCGCCGCTCTCCGTGCTGTCGCTGCAGTCCGTGCATTCCCCGAACAATATCGCCCGGCAGCCGTCGAGCAGTCCGGCCTGGTACAGCTGCCGCAGCATCCTGTCGATCCTGTAGGTGCGCTCGCCGATGTCCTCCAGCACGAGGATCGCCCCGTCGAGCTCCGGTGCGAACGGTGTTCCGACGAGCGAGGTGAGAACGGCGAGGTTGCCGCCTGCGAGCACGCCCTCGGCGCTGCCACCGCGGATCGTGCGGGCCTGTTCCGCACGTCCGGCCGGATCTTCCAGCGACGTCACCGCGCGGAGCAGCGAAGCCCGGGAGAACTCACCCAGCTCGGCGCGCGCCACGGGCCCGTGGAATGAGACAATGCCGCACTTACGCTGGATGGCGCAGTGGAGAGCAGTCACGTCGGAGAAGCCGATGACAGGCTTCGGGACACGCGTCAGCGAGTCGAGGTCGATCTCGGGGAGCAGCCGCGCAGTGCCGTACCCGCCGCGCAGGCACCAGACGGCATCGATAGCGGGATCGCGCAGCGCGGAGTTGAGGTCAGCGAGGCGCTGTACGTCGCTGCCGGCGAAGTAGCCGTCGTGCTCCAGCGCGTACCTGCCGATCGCCGGCTCCCAGCCGAGCGAGCGGACGTTGAAGATGGCGCGCGCGACATCTTCTTCACCGCGCAGACCTCCCGCAGGTGCAACGAGCGCGACACGCGCGCCCGCCACGAGAGATTCAGGACGCTTGTGCGGTTTCAGTGGCACGGATTTTATATGGCGCCGTTGGTCACAGAATCAGCCAGTCCGGTTTCGATGTGGATGGCACGTGCGTTGCGAGTCCATTCAGTGTCGTCAGCACGTGAAATCAACCTCGCAGACGGAGGATGCAGCAATGACGGATCGTAATCGCAATAGCGGCTCCAGGAGCGACTCGGGACATGAGGAAGGGATGCACGGGTCATCGGGCAGCGGGCGTGAGCCGATGAGCGGAAGCGCTGGCAGCGGCAGATCGGGCTCCGACAGGAGCAGCTCGAATATCGGCGCCGGGCGGGATTCGGAAAGCGGAACTTCCGGCAGCCGTGAGGAGTCCATGCACGGATCGTCGAGGGAGCAGCGCCCGGGGCAGCTCGGCGACGAGGGGGACGGTGGGGACGGTGGTGACGAGAGCGGCCGGATGCGCGGCTCATCCAGCGGCACGACCGGCCTCGGCGGCGAAAGGAATCAGACGGGCACTGGCTCGCCGGGCGAGGTGGAAGGATTGACGGACAAGTCCAATCCGAACCCGGACGAGGACCTCAGCAGGAATCGCTGACACGGCTGGAAGGAGGTGGGTGCAGAACGAGGCGCTTCCCATCGGGAAGCGCCTCGTCGCACCCGGCAGGGTTGGCGCGCATTAGTGACGATAGTGCTGGCATGACGACGCGTATCTTCCGGGCGTGACTACCGATACAATCGCCCTGCTGGCCGCCCTCCCCTGGATCGTCGTCCCCGTTGTGAGCGCGATCCGCCTCCGCGATTCGCGATCCATAGACGAGTTCAGCGCAGAGCCGCCGGCGACCCCACCGCTCGTATCGGTGATAATCCCGGCGCGGAACGAGGCGCGCAACATCGAGCGGTGCGTCCGCTCGGTGCTGGCCGCGAGTTACCCCGACCTCGAAGTTCTCGTCGTGAACGACCAGTCTGAAGACGGCACCGGCGAGATTGCCGTGGAGATTCAGCGCGGGGATCCGCGCGTTCTCGTTTTCTCGACGCCACCGCTGCCGCGTGGCTGGTTCGGCAAGCAGTGGGCATGCTGGACGGGGGTGTCGAAGGCGCGGGGCGCCATCTACTGCTTCACCGATGCCGACACGACTCACGGCCGTGAGCTTCTCACACGCTCGGTGAATGCCATGCTCTCCCGAAATGCGGACCTGTTCACGGTGACCGGGAAGCAGGAGATGGTGACCATCTGGGAGAAGCTGATCCAGCCGCAGGTGTTCACGATGCTCAACGCCTGGTACGGTGGCACCGAGTCGGTGACCCGCGCGCGGCATAACTGGCGGAAGATCGCGAACGGCCAGTTTTTGATGACGAGTCGCGCAGCGTACGAGGAGATCGGCGGGCACGAGGCGGTTCGCGGGAGCGTGGCCGAAGACCTGATGCTTGCGCAGCTGTACCACCGGCTGGGGAAGCACGTGGTGTTCATGGACGCGAGCAGACATTTCTCGACGCGGATGTACACGTCGCTGCGCGAGCTTGTGGCCGGTTGGGGGAAGAACGTGTTCGCAGGCGGGATGCACGCGCTACCGAAAATTCCGGGGCTGCGCTTCATCTTTCCGCTCGCGCTGATCACGCCGCCGCTGATGGTGCTGGCGCCGTCGGTGGTTCTGCTGCTGGCGCTGGCCGGGCTTCTGCCCGGCGCGGTGCTGCTGTGGGCGATCGTGGCGACGGCCGCGACGATGCTCGCCTTCGCGGTCATTTACCTCGACGAGGGTGAATCGCCACTGCTCGCGCTGCTGCACCCTCTGGCTGCCGCGATGACGCTCTTCATCTTCCTGCGCGCGATCGTGCGCGGGTCGCGCGTGCAGTGGAAGGATCGCGTTTATCGCTCAGCATGAGAATCGCGCGCTCACGACGGTAATGATTCGATGGCGGTACGCAGCGCTGGCGCGGCTACGCTGCGCGCGTGCTCCCAGCCTTCGCCACCGAGCTGCTGCACCGCGCGGAGAACGCAGGCCGACTCGCGAGTCTGGCATCGGAGCTCGGGTTCACCGCCCGTCCTGAGCGACTTACCGCGGCGCTCCGCGCCGAGCTGAGGCTGCCCGCAGAGATCGCCACCGCGCGACTCGTCCAGGGTGAGGGCGCGCTGCGGGCACTGATCGTCGAGCTCGCGCCCGGAGCAGGCTCCCGCGACGTGCTCACGACGACCGCCCGCTCCCTGAGCGCTACTTCGCCGCACTGCATCTGGTTGATACTCGGCCGCTCCAGCACAAGCGCTTCGGTGTTCATCGGCACGTGGCTCACCCACGGGGGACAGCCGTCGGTGCGCGCTCTTGTTGTGGATCGGCATCACGTTTTCGCGAGCGATGCCGAAACGCTCTGTGCGCTGGAAGCCGCGCGCCTCGGACCCGACGTGCTTGTCCACAGCCGCTGGCTGGAGATCCTGGGACGTGACGCACTCACGCGCCGGTTCCACACGGCACTGAGCGGTGTCGTCCGCGCGCTCGCCGACGAGTTGCCAGCGCGAACCGGACCCGGTGTCCGCTCGGAGCTTGCCCTGCTCCAGGTCTCACGGCTCGTTTTCCTGGCCTTTCTCCAGACAAGGGGTTGGCTGAACAGCGACTTCGGATTCCTCCAGCATGCATATGAGGCGGGCATTGCCGCCGGCGGGCGCATACACGCCACAGTGCTGGAGCCGCTGTTCTTCGGTACGCTGAACACCCGCGTGCACAAGCGGTACCCACGAGCGCGTGCGTTCGGACGCATCCCTTACCTGAACGGTGGGCTGTTTGGGCGCACGCCTCTGGAGCGCCTTCATCGAAATGCCCGGCTGTCCGATGAGTCGCTTGGACGCGTGTTCGACGAGCTGCTGTCGCGCTACCGCTTTACTCCGGAAGAGGAACCGGCGGACTGGTCTGAGTCTGCTATCGATCCGGTCATACTCGGGCGTGCCTTCGAGTCTCTGATGGACAGTCGCGTGCGGCGAAACACAGGCGTCTTCTATACGCCGCCGGCCGTTGTCGAGCGCGCAACGCACCTCGCGCTCGAGCACGCGCTGTCCGGCGCCGCCGTGGAACGCGCGGATGTCACCGCAGCGCTCGCAGGATGTCCCATCGATCCGCGGGCAGCCGATCGCCTGATGGCTCGCCTGCGCGTGCTCCGCGTGCTCGACCCTGCCTGTGGATCCGGAGCATTTCTCGTGCACGCACTGCGCGTGATCGCGGACCTGCGCGTGCGCCTCGGCGGCGAGGAACGGATGAAGGCTCGCCAGGCCGCGCTCACCGGGTCGATTTTCGGCGTGGACGTGA
>JBPPMH010000138.1:0-19821 GCA_051305945.1 Gemmatimonadaceae bacterium | reverse complement strand
CGTGCGCGTAACGGCGGGGAGCAAGAGCGCTCGGCCGCCGGGGCGCGACTTCCGGTGTGCGGGAGCGTGGCACGGTGGACTCCCCAGTCGCGCCTACGCTCGCACACTACGCTCGCTAAGACGGCGCTTTGGGGAGTCCACCGCGGCACGCTCCCATGCCCCCAGCCCCGAGGGCGAGCCACAGGGCATCAAAGCTCGCGGCGTGACGCCCTTCCGGCCCAGCGCGAATCCTGGGCGCCGTACCGGAAAGTCGCTACAGCGCCGTGCCGAACTTGAGCGGAGGCGCGGAGGAGGCGGCTTCCGGCAACGGCCTGATGTTCAGCCGATAGCCGGTATAGATGAGGAGGAGTCCGACGAACTCGGTCGCGTACAATACCTCGACATGTCCGAAGCGCGTGAACGTGCCACCGATGCCTGGAAGCAGAGCGCCGATCGCAATGAAGATGTTGCCGACGTATTTCCCGCGCTTCTCGGGCATCGTTCTAAATCGCGCGGCGGAGACAGTCGCGCCGCCGATGAGGAAGATCGCAGCGTACAGGTTGATGAACGGGCTGAACGAACGAACCCACTGCCACTCCATCACTCTGCCCGAGAGCCTGACCGGATCGACAAGCGAATAATTGATCGGAGTCAACAGCACAAAGACGCTCGCCACGAACACAGCCGTCACGAGCGCGATGGTAAGCAGATTCGCGGTTCTGCGCTTCATGAGCAGATAGACCGATCCCTGCGCGAGCGGTGCGCCTCCGAGCAGTGCGCCCGTTATGTACCACGCGCGGAAGACAGGCTCCTGCCAGCCGAGGAGCGTCGTAAGCGACTCGGTCAGCGTGCCGATGCCGTAGGTCACCATTCCGATTCCCCACCACAGCAGGTGGGTCCCGCCCTTCGTGGAGTATCGGCGTAACACGATCGTGGCAAAAAACGCCGCCACGATCGTGGTCGCGATGGGTATGTAGTGGACGAAAGTCGGCATCAGGATCTGAGTTTGTCGGCCATGTACGGGTCTTTACGCTAAAACTCCGTCATCCACGAAAGGGTCGCGCTGCGGCGCGGCTCGGGACGGAAGAAGCTCGCGTTGGAAGCCTCGGCATACAACTCGTTCGTCAGATTCTCGACCGCGATGCCGATCGAGTTCCGCAGCCCCGCTCGATCGAGCAGCAGCAAGCGGCCGCGCAGCGAGTGCACGGTGAACCCGGGAAGCGCTGTCCCGATCGGACTCGTACCGACGATCGCGTTGCTCTGCTCGCCGTTGTGGCGGCCGGTGTAACCCAGCATGAAACGGCCACCCTCGTGCCTGTACACTACGTCGGCAGTGAGCTTCTCTCCGTAACTTTCCCCTACGGGGCTGTTCGGATCGGAGATGTTCCTGGAGTCGAGCCGGGTGTAGGTGCCCGACAGCTCAATCGATTCGATCAGCCGGATCCCCGCCTGCAGCTCCAGACCACCATGGCGGAGGCGATCGACGTTCACGTTTCTGAAGGCGGGCGACCTGTTGACGGAATCTCCCGTGGCTTCGATGTGAATGCCGTCACGGATGTCGTTGCGGAACGCAAAGGCTTCCGCGTAGAACCGGCCGCGGCGGAACCGTGCACCGACGTCGACGTTGACGCTGGTCTCCGGCTTCAAGTCGGGGTTCGCTCGCTGATAGCCGCTCCCTTCCGGCGCCGGCCCCTCGAAGAACCGCTCTACCAGATTCGGCGACCGGAAGCCGCGACCGATCGAGGTGATCAGGTTGAGATCGCCGGTCACGCGATAGAGCAGGTTGGCCGTACCCACAGCGGTGCGGTGCCGCGCGCTGACGAGCGGGCGACTGATCTGGGGCGTGTCGCGAGTATCGGCGACCACATCCTGCACCCGGCCCCCGAGAGTCGCGGAGACCCGGTCCCCCAGAAGCAGCTCGCCCTGAGCGAACGCACCAAGGCTCCGGAAAGTCGCGTTCGGAACGAGCGGCACTCTGCTGATTGTCGTTCGCGGCGGCCCGAATCCGGAGAGCACGGTGGTGCTGGAATCGGTGTTCCGCGAGCGATCGCGGAAATAATCCGCTCCGTACGTCAGCACGTGCCGGCCGAGCACGAGACGCGATGCTTCAGCGCGCATCCCGACGGTGTGCAGGTCGCTGAAGTTGAGCGAGCGGGATTCCAGCGTGGCGCCCGGCGGGCCGAGCGGAACCAGAACGTGCATGCTGAGTTCGCGCTCGTTGCGCTGGACGTACGTCGTCACCTCGAAGCGGTCGGCCAACAGTGAGCCGAGCGACGTTCCACGGTAGCCGAGCGAGTAGCGGGAATATGTCTGCTGTGGGTAGCCGATGTCGATCAGCGGCAGATTCGCGCCGAGTTGGTCGGGATCGACGTAGCCGAACGCCGCATCGTTCGCGCGATACCGCTTGACCTGCGCCACCAATCGCTGCGTGGACGCCAAATCCACTCCGGTCTCGAGCTCGAAAGATCGGTCGCGCACGCCCGTGTCATTTACCCGGGCCTGTTCCGCGAGCGTGATCTCCCCGAACGTACCGGCCGG
Source organism: Gemmatimonadaceae bacterium (assembly GCA_051305945.1). GTDB lineage: Bacteria > Gemmatimonadota > Gemmatimonadetes > Gemmatimonadales > Gemmatimonadaceae > JACDCY01. The sequence goes on along the minus strand of JBPPMH010000138.1, from coordinate 17,304 downwards.
CGCGAGGTACGGGCTCGTCTCGCGATGGGCTCCACCGACCCGGAACGCGAAAGCTCCAAAACGTCCCTGAACGCCCGCGCTCGGCATGCGCTGATCGCCGGCGCCGCCGTAACGATAGCCGGCGAACCCGTGCACTTCGCCATCCATGGAGCGCGGGGGTAGCTCAGCCGAGATCATATTGACCACGCCTCCGATCGCGTCGGTCCCGTACAGCACGGAGGACGGGCCGCGGACCACCTCGACACGGTCAATCCCGGTGAATCCGGATAGCGCCGGCAACTCGCCAAAGTCCTGCTGCCTCCGCGAATTGTTCAGGCGGAGCCCGTCTTCCAGGAGCAGGATGCGCTGGCCACGCAGCCCGCGAATCTGCGGGCGAGTCTGATTTGATCCCACTCCGGTAACGTCGAGGCCGGGGAGGTGTCGGAACAGATCGACGGGCGTGTTCGCCAGGCGCTCACGCGCAGATCTCATCGATATCACGTTCACCGGCTGCGGTACGGAGAACGTCTCCGTCGACGTGCGTGTGGCGGTGATCGTGACCGCCGCGAGAGGCGTCGGTGGTTTTGTAGTCGAGTCGGTTTTCGTTTCTTCGGACGGGGCTTGGGCGCCGGCCGTGAGGGGAGCAATAGAGAACGTCACCGCAGCAAGAATGGCTGCGGCAGAAAACAGGGAACCGCGCAATTTAGCGGGCATGGACTGGATAGCTCTTAAGAGGAAGTTGCTGGTCCCTCCAACGCTATCCGCAAGGCCATCCGCCCTACAATCCGCACTACTACGGAGGAGGCGGAACGACGCCCGGCTACCGCTACTCGGTCAGCCCGTGGTCTATCGCGAAGCGAGTGAGGGCGGCGGTTCCCCGGATCGCGAGTTTGCGCATGAGCGTTTCGCGGTGGGATTCGACCGTGCGCACGCTGATGTTGAACTGCGATCCAATCTCCTTGTTGGAGCGGCCCCGCGCGATCTCGGCCAGGACCTCGCGCTCCCGGGACGTGAGCTGCGCCAGTCTCGCGCGGCCGTCGCCCACCGCTTCGAGGTCGGTGGTCTCCGGCCAGCCGGCCCGCACGGCCGGCTTGCTGAAGTAAGACTGTCCGCTGGCGATCATGCGGACGGCGTCTCGCAACTCGACGGGCGACGAATCCTTGCGAAGGTATCCATGCGCTCCAGCCGCGACGCTGCGGGTGACGTATTCCTCATGATCGTGAATGCTGAGCACGAGGATGCGCGTCTTCGGCACAGCGCGGCGAATCTGCTCGGCCGCTTCGAACCCCGAAAGCTCGGGCATGGAGAGATCGAGCACGATCACGTCCGGCTCGAGCTCGCGGCTGAGCGTCACCGCTCCGGTACCATTAACCGCCTCGCCCACGATCTCGAATCCGGAGTCGGTACCGAGGACGCTGCGAATCCCTTCGCGCACGACCGCGTGGTCGTCCGCGATCAATACGCGGATGAGGTCAGGTGGGAGCGTCATGCCCGAGCGGAATCCGGATGGTGAGCCTAGCTCCGGTGCCATCCGGAGACGTTGACTGAAGGTCCATGCTACCGTGTAGGGCCGAGATGCGCTGGCGCATCCCCGTGAGCCCGTACGAAAGGGCCGCATCGGTGGTCGCTCCGTCCTGCTCCCGGTTCGCGCCTTCAGGGTGCAGCCCCCGCCCATTGTCAGTCACCATGAGTACGAGCGAGCCATTCGTCACGCTGAGGCGCACGCCCGCGGATGTCGCTCCGGAGTGTCGCGCGACGTTCGCCAGCCCCTCCTGCAGCGCGCGATACACGGCCAGACTCGCTTCTTCGGACAAGGGTGAAATCTCTGCCGGACTGTCAAAGCTGATGTCCAGCCGCGTCTGCTCCGCGAAGTCGCGGACCAGCGCCCGTAGGGAAGGAAGTAAACCTAGATCGTCCAGCAGCGACGGGCGCAGGTGCGTTGTTACTCCGCGGATGCTGCGGATACCGGAATCCACGAGCGACAGCACACGGTCCACAGCGGGAGTGAGCGGGGCCGGCGCCTGCTCCCGCACGAGCCCAAGCTGCAGCTTGACCGCGGCCCAGACCTGCGCCGACTGATCGTGCAGCTCCAGGGAGATACGCCGCCTTTCCTCCTCGTGCTGGTTGACCATGCGCGTGGACAGCGCCTCCAACTCGCGCTGTCGGCGGTCGAGCTCATCGAGCATGAGCATCAGGATTCCTACAGCGACACCGAGGACAAGAAGAATGTCTATGTAGTAACCCCACGGGTCCCAGGCGTTGCGCGCGCGCAGGAGAGGATAGTTAAGGTGATGCAGACCCCACGCGATCAGGACCGCGGCCAGAACTGCCGCGCCGCGCGAGCGCTTGTTCCGCCACTGCCTCACGAACACCCATCCCGTCCAAAGGGTAGCGAAGCTGAGAAAAGCCGCCGCGGGAAAGGCTGCGAGCAGGAAGTTTTCCAGTCGGTAGATCGCGATGTACGACCATAGAAGAGGAAAGACCAAAGCGACGGCGAACGCGCGTCGCCACCGCACTGCGTGAGAGGTGGAGAGGGCGGCCCACAGAAGAGCGAGCGCTGTCCATCCCGTCAGCACCTGGTGCACAAAGAGCCACACGTCGGACCGCGACACGAGGAATGTGATGATCGCCCCGATGCGCAGCACGTACAGTGACCAAGCGAGCGACCACCAGAGGAAATCCGGGCGCCTGTATCGACGATAGAGGGACCAGCAGATCAGCGCCGCGCCGAGGGTGACGACCCCCTGGAAGTACGCAGCGTGCCACTCGTTGATCATCAGGGATTATCCATAGCCAGTTTAGACTGCGGTTTTGTCCGCCATCCTGCAAGCCAGAGCCGTGCCGCGACATATCTCGGCGAATGCCGACCGACCCGTTGCTCGCTAAATTTGAAACATGCCCGTCGACCGGATAAGAACGCGCTTTCTCGTGGTCGGCAGCGGCGTTGCCGGACTGCACGCGGCGTGGCGGGCAAGCGAAGTGGACGGCGGCGAGGTCATGGTCCTGACCAAGCGGTCGCTGTTCGACAGCGCGACTGCCTACGCCCAGGGCGGGATCGCCGCCGCGCTCGGCGCCGGGGACTCGACCAAGCTCCACCGGAAAGACACGCTCGCGGCCGGGGCGGCGCTGTGCGACGCGCGCGCGGTGGACGTGCTCGTGGCCGAGGGACCCGATAGAGTGCGCGAGCTGCAAACCGCCGGAGCCGACTTCGACCTCGGGCCCACGGGCAAGCTGCGCCTCGGCAAGGAAGCCGCGCATTCCCGCCACCGGATTGTGCACGCTCACGGCGACCAGACGGGCGCGGAGGTCGTGCGGACGCTGATCGACCGCGTGGAGGACAGCCCCAGGATCGAGGTGTTCGAGAAGACGCGGGTGCTCGACCTGATCGTGCACGCGGGAATGTGCGCGGGAGTAAGGGCGACCGTGGCGGGGCGTCCCGTCGAGATAATCGCCGACGCGACGGTCCTCGCGACCGGCGGCTGCGGCCAGGTCTTTCGCCACACGACCAACCCGGTAGTCGCCACCGGCGACGGTTACGGGATCGCGCGCCGCGCGGGCGTGAAGCTATCGGACATGGAGTTCGTCCAGTTCCACCCGACGGCGCTCGACACGCCGGAGAACCCATTGTCCCTGATCTCCGAAGCCGTGCGCGGCGAAGGCGCCACGCTCGTCAACGACGACGGCCGGCGGTTCATGATCCGCAGGCACAGAAACGCCGAGCTCGCGCCGCGGGACATTGTGGCGCGCGAGATTTTTCTGCAGCAGTCGGGGGGGAGCAGGGTCTGGCTCGACGCGCGCCGGCTGGGGAAGTCGTTCGAGAAGCGCTTTCCCGGCATCTTCGCCCTCTGTCACGCGCGAGGCATCGATCCGCGCGACGAGCTCATCCCGGGGACTCCGGCCGCGCACTACATGATGGGCGGGATCGTCACCGATCTGGCGGGCTGCTCCAGCCTGCAGCGGCTGTACGCGTGCGGCGAGGTCTCCAGTACGGGCGTGCACGGCGCCAACCGGCTGGCTTCCAACTCCCTGCTGGAGGGGCTGGTATTCGCCGAGCGCGTCGCGCGCGATATGATAAAGACGGAGCGATTGACGAAGGTGCCGAAGAGGTCCGTCTGGAAGGCGCCGCAGCTTCGCGATCGCGGAGCCGCGCAGGTCGCGGCCGACGACGTGCGAAGCGTTATGTGGGAGAAGGCGGGAATCTACCGGTCCGGGAAAGGGTTGAAGAAATGTCTGGAGACTCTCGACGCGATCGAATCGCGACTTCCGGCCGGCGCGACCGAAGAAGCGAACCTGATCGCGACGGGACGACTGATAGCCGGCGCGGCGTTGCAGAGGAGCGAATCGCGCGGCGGTCATTTCCGCAGCGACTTTCCAAGGCCCAAGCAGAAGTGGCGGAGGAAGCACATCATATGGCAGTGATTGCGGAGCTCGACGTGGCGGCGCTGCAAGCGGAGATCAAGGAGCTCGCGCGGGCCAGGAACGCCGTGATCCTCGCGCACAACTACGAGCGGCCCGAGGTGCAGGACGTGGCCGACTACGTCGGCGATTCGCTGGGCTTGAGCCGCGAGGCGGCTCGCACGGAAGCCGACGTGATCGTGTTCTGCGGTGTGCACTTCATGGCCGAGACCGCCAAGATCCTGTCGCCCAAAAAGATCGTGCTCCTGCCGGACCTCGCCGCGGGGTGCTCGCTCGCGGCCAGCATAGACGCCGAGCAGCTGCGCGCGTGGAAAGCGGAGCACCCCGGCGCGGTGGTCGTGTCGTACGTCAACACGTCCGCCGAGGTGAAGGCCGAGAGCGATTACTGCTGCACGTCGGGGAACGCGGTCGAGGTGATCAATTCGATCCCGGCGGAGAAGGAGATACTCTTCCTGCCGGACATGTTTTTGGGGGCGCACGTGCGGCGGGTGTCGGGACGCGAGAACATCCACGTATGGATGGGCGAGTGCCACGTGCACGCGGGGATCGATCCCGAGCACATCAACCTGACGCGGGCGGCGCACCCTGGCGCCGAATTCTTGATTCACCCCGAGTGTGGCTGCGCCTCGAGTGTGGTCGAGGCGGTGTCGGCGGGGGCGGTCAGCGCCGAGGGAATGCAGATCCTGTCTACGGAAGGGATGATCCGCCGTCCGGCGGAGTCGCCGGTGGACGAGTTCATCGTCGCGACCGAGGTCGGCATTCTGCACAGGCTGCGGCGGGAGAACCCGACCAAGACGTTCTACGCTGCGAACGAGCTGGCCGTGTGCGCCTACATGAAGGTCACGACGCTGCCCAAGGTGTTTCTGGCCCTGCAGGAGATGCAGTTCGAGATCACGGTACCGCCCCACATCGCGGCGCGGGCGCGCAAGGCGATTGAGCGCATGATCGCGATCGGCGGGCAGACGGCGCTATCGCCCGTCCCGACTACAGCGGACCCGGGCGAGTAATCGGCGCACGACTTTTGCGCGGCTGATCCGGCATGAGCCCACCACGCCGCCGCCCGCCGCAACGCAGACAGGTCGCGAGACCGGACGAGGGCGTCCTGTTCCCGCTCACCCGGCGGGAGACGACCAAAATCGTGCGCGCGGCGCTGGACGAGGACGGCGCGTTCGATGACATCACGACCATAGCCACGGTCGTATCCGATCGGCGGGCGCACTGCCGCCTGGTCGCCAGGAAGCCGGGGGTAATCGCGGGGCTGCCACTCGCCGTCGAAGCGTTCCGGCAGCTGAACCCGCGGGTCACCATGCGTGTCGATGGCGAAGACGGACGCGCGGTCACTCCCGGATCCGTCTTTGTCGTGTTGAACGGCAGCGCGCGTGGGCTGTTGTCGGCCGAGCGTGTCGCGCTGAACTTTCTCCAGCGCCTGTCGGGAATTGCGACACTCACCGCCAAGTTCGTCGCCGCGGTACACGGCACCGGCGCGACGATCCGGGACACGAGAAAGACGACTCCCGGCTGGCGAAGTCTGGAGAAGTACGCGGTGCGCGCGGGCGGCGGCACCAACCACAGGATGGATCTCTCCACCGCGATCCTGATCAAGGACAATCACCTGCGCGCGCTGGACGGCGATCTCGAGCTGGCGATTCAACGGACGCGCGAGCTGGCGCCGCGCGGCACCAAGGTAGAAGTCGAATGCGACCGAATCGTCCAGGTGCGCGCGGCGATCGAGGCGGGGGCGGACATCGTCCTGCTCGACAACATGAAGGTGGACGAAATCCGGCGTTGCGTGGAGCTCGTGGACGGCCGCGCCATCCTCGAGGCGTCGGGCGGGATCAACCTGACCAACGTTCGGGCGATCGCCAAGACCGGCGTGGACTGGATCTCGGTCGGGGCGCTCACGCACTCGGCGCCGTCGTTGGACCTGGCGCTCGACTTTACCTAGCGCGACCCGCGTGTGTCGAGTATCGAGTCGGTGACGTAGTACCCCTCCGCGGCGCGCACGGCCGCTGCGGCCGCGCGGCGCGCGTCGTCCACCGCGTCCTCGCTGTTGTCCAGCGCGTTGCGCGCGGCGCGGAAGCGGCGACCTGACAGCACGCAGAACAGGTCGCACAGCGCGAGCACCTCGGCGTTGCCCGCTTCGTCTCCGTCCGCGAGCAGCCGCTGCGTGCGGGAGATCGTGGCGGCCCTCGCGAACAGCTCGATCGCCATGTTGGCGAGCCGCTCGAGCACAAGCTGGCGGTCGAGCAGCTCCGCCTCGTGCCGCATGATCGCGCGCTCCGCAGCCGACTTCAGCTCGGCGACGTGCTTCTCGATATATCGCTTGTGATCCGCGAGGCGCGGGTGCAGCTCCACGTCCAGCGTCGGTGTGGCGCCGAGCGCGCCGCGCACGCGTGATGCGGCGTAGCCGCTCAGAAGACCGAGGTTGCGCATCGGCCGCCTGAGCGCGACGCCCAGCTCCTTGAGCCGGCTGGCCGGTCCCTCCACTCCGTTCAGGGCGATGAACAGCCGCAGCACCTCGTTCGCGCCTTCGAAGATCCGATTGATGCGCGAGTCGCGCAGCATTCGCTCGAACGGATACGGCTTGACGTAACCGCGGCCGCCGGCGACCTGCACCAGCTCGTCTGTCGCGCGCCACACCATGTCGCTGGCGAACACTTTCGCGCATGCCGATTCCAGCGAGCCGTCGGCGTCGGGACGGTCGGCGACCGACGCAAGAATGCCGAGCATCGCGTCCGCGGCGTAAATCTCGGAGGCGAGCTGTGACATCTTCCGCTGCGTGATCTCGAAGTGCGCGAGCGGATGGCCGAACTGCTCGCGCTGCTCGGCGTACCGCGCCATCTCGCCGAGCGCGCCCTTGGCGCCGCCCGTGCACCCCGCGAGCAGCGTGAGCCGCCCGGCGTTGAGTACGTGCACCGCGACGCTGAAGCCGCGCCCGACTCCGCCGAGGACGTGATCCGCGGGGACGCGCATCCCTGTATAGGTGAGCTCGGCCTGAGTGGACCCGCGCACGCCGAGCTTGCGCACCGTTCCGAGGATTTCGAAGCCGGGCATGTCCGGCCGGATGATGAACGCGGTGGGACGCTGCTCCGTGAGCCCTTTCCGCCGCACCGGTGTCTGCGCGAAGGTGACAATCACGCCGGCCTTGTGGGCGTTGCCGATCCAGATCTTGTGTCCATCGATGATCCACTCGGAGCCGTCGACTGACAGCCGCGCGCTGGAGCGGATGTGCTGCGCGTCGGATCCGATCTCCGGCTCGGTCAGCGCGTACGCCGCGAGCGTCTCGCCGCGCGCGAGCGGGGGGAGGTAGCGTTGCTTCTGCTCCTCGGTTCCGTACAACACGATGGCCTTCGATCCGAGCCCGCAGTGCACGCCGACCAGTACGGCCGTGGACGCGTCGGCGATCGAAATCGCTTCGAAGACGCGGGCGTAGGCAGTGGCGGACAGCCCGAGCCCGCCGTACTCGCGCGGGATCGTGAGCGCGAGAAAGCCGGATTCCGCGAGAGCGGCGACGACGTCGTCGCCGATCGTCTCCTCTTCGTCGAACTTCGCCGGATCGATGAGGTCACCCCGCAGCTCGCGCAGGCGGGCGATGAGGCCCCTGACAGTCTTCGCCTCGCCCGGATCGCGTACATCCAGCGGGTCCGGGTAAGGAAAGAGCAGCTCGTCGTGCACCTCTCCCGCGAACAGCCCGCGGATGAAAGACGCGCGCCCACCGGAAGCGGGCGCGGCGCGCGTCTCGGGAGCGGCGCTGGAGCTCACGCCATCGCTGTGCGTGAGCCGCGCAGCCACCGCCAGTGCACGGCGAACAGGATCCCGGCCACCAGCAGCATCAGCGTGGACGTTACGAGCGAGCGCAGCGCGCGGTGCCGCACGGCTGCGATGCGGTCCGTGCGCTCCTCGGCACAGAGCGCCATGAGCACGCTGTCCGCGGGAATGTCGGTGGCGGCGGCGGGCGGAGCGTCAGGACGAATCGAGCTGCTGGTGCGTATCCAGCGCTGTCTGCACGCCTCGAGCGAGCGTCCGCCGAACTCACCCGTGACCTCCCGGGACATCTCCGGCTCCGCGAACTCGAACAAGTTGTTCACGACGCTGTTCAGCGAGATGAGTATGGTGATGACGGCTATGAGGCACACCGTGTAGCCGTACACCTGCGGGATCCAGCGCGGTTGATCCATGATCTCTCCGTGGAAGCGGGCGCGCTCGACTGCGCGCGTCCAGGAGAATTAAAGCTACGCGCCCGGCGGAGTCGGGACAGAGGCGCGGGCCGAGTCCCGGAGCTGCTCCGTTAGCTGCGCAGGATCCCGTGTCGGAAGACTGCAGGTAAAGCCGCGGCAGACGTACGCCGTGGCTCCTCCCGCGGCATCCCGTCCCCGCAGCAAGGCCACTTTGCCCGCCCGGGCCGGATCGCCACCGGCGAGAACCAGCGCGGGAACGTACGTGCCCGCGACCGCGCCCACGAGCTTCCTGAAATCGTCGCCGGCAGGATCGCCGGCGATGGCGACCTGCACGCCGCCGCGCAGCAGCATGTCAGCGACGCCCAGCAGATGCCCGAACGCTATCGCGTGCTTGCTCATGGATGTGGCGAGCGGGCGGAGTACACGCTCGCCGCGATCGCGATATGCCAGGTCACCCGTCATCTCGGAGATGCGGAGGCAAAGCTCCCCGGCGAGCGAGCTGCCGGCCGGCACGGCGTTGTCGGCGACGTCGCGCGGACGCGTGATCAGCTGCTCGGCGTCGCGGGCCGTGTCGAAGAACGCGCGCGACTCCTCGTCCCAGAACTGCTCGGTGATCACGGCGGAGATCTCCAGCGCTCGCTCGATCCACCGATCGTCGAACGTCAGCTCGTAAACGGAGATGAAGCCTAGTGCGACCGCGGCGTGATCCTCGAGGAAGCCGGAAATGCGGCTGACGCCGTCCTTGCGGGAGCGCAGCACGCGCCCATCGTGAACCATCTCTCGATGCAGCAGCTCCGCATTTTTCAATGCCATCGCGCGGAACCGCTCATTGTCGAAGGCGCGGGCGGCCTCGGCTACCGCGCGCAGCATGAGACCGTTCCATCCCGCGAGCACCTTCTCGTCGCGGCCCGGCCAGACGCGGCGCGAGCGCGCCTCATACAGCACCGTCTTGGCGCCCTCGATCGCCTCGGCCAGGTGGGTCGCGGTAACGCCGAGACGCGCCGCGAAAACGGCGGGCTCCGAGGCCACGAACAGAATATTCGCTCTCTCGAAGTTTCCACCCGGCGTGACACCGTAGTACGACTTCACCAGCGGCGAGCCGTCGCCGAGCAGCTCATCCAGCTCGGACTCGGTCCAGACGTAGAACTTTCCCTCGTGCCCCTCGCTGTCCGCGTCGAGGGATGAATAGAATCCGCCTTCGGGAGATGTCATCTCGCGCTCCATCCAGCCGATCGTGTCGCACGTCACGCGCTTCACTTCCTCGTCACCGGTCGCCTGCCACAGGTGGACGCCGAGGCGGAGCAGCAGCGCATTGTCGTACAGCATCTTCTCGAAGTGCGGCACCAGCCACTGGTCGTCCACCGAGTAGCGCGCGAAGCCGCCGCCGATCTGATCGTAGATCCCGCCACGAGCCATCTTCCTGAACGAGTTCAGCGCGATGTCGATCGCGTGGCGATTGTCGGTGCGCGCTCCGTGCCGCAGGAGAAAATCCAGCGTCATGGCCTGCGGAAATTTCGGGGCCGAGTCGAAGCCACCGTACGTGGCGTCATATCGCTGGGCCACGCTGCGGTACGCGATCTCGAGCATGCCGTCGGTGATCTCGTCGGCTCGCGTGGAGGCGGGGGGAGGCAGGTAAATCTGGCGGAGCTGCGCAACGCTCCGCTCGACGTCATCGCGATGCCCGGTGTACGCCCGCGCCACGGACTTGAGCACGTTGGAGAAGGACGGCATCCCGTGTCGGTCGGTGGGAGGGAAGTAGGTGCCGCCGTAAAAGGGCTCGCCCGCCGGCGTGAGGAACACCGTCATTGGCCAGCCGCCGTGCCCGGTCATCGCCTGCACCGCCTGCATGTAGATGCTGTCGAGGTCAGGGCGCTCCTCGCGATCCACCTTGATGTTCACGAAGTGCTCGTTCATCAGGGCGGCGGTGGCTTCGTCCTCGAAAGACTCGTGCGCCATGACGTGGCACCAGTGACACGCGGCATAGCCGATGCTCAGCAGGATGGGCTTGTCCTCACGCCTGGCGCGCTCGAGCGCGTCGGCGGACCAGGGGTGCCAGGCGACGGGGTTGTCGGCGTGCTGGAGGAGGTAGGGGCTGGTTTCGTTCGTTAGGAAGTTGGGCATCGAGGTTCCGAGCTTTGCATATTGCTGACCAGCGTAACCCACGGGGAGGGAAGATCCGGAGCGCGTTTGAGCGTTTACCGTTCAACCGTTCCGCGTGAGGAGGTGAAGGAGGAGGAAAGCCCGCCAAAACCCACCGCAATCACGCCCTAACCCACGACGGAATGACGGTGAACGCACAGCGCTCTCCGCAGCTTGGCCCCGGTATCGCCGAGAACGATACGCCGTAATAACTTGAGGGGATGCTGGCAATGATAGCTCTCGGCGGAGCGGTCGGATCGGTCACGAGATATCTGCTCGGCGGAGTGGTTCAACGAGCGGCCGGCATTGCGTTTCCCATCGGCACCCTCGCGATCAACGTCTCGGGATCTTTTCTCGCCGGATTTTTGCTGCGCTATTTCATGAACGTCCAGACCCACCCGATGCTCCGCGCGGCGCTGATCGTCGGGTTCTGCGGCGGGTTTACCACGTTCTCGGCGTTTACGACGGAGACGCTGGGGCTGTTCGAGGGCGGGGAGTACGCAAGGGCCGCATTGTACGTCGCGGCCAGCGTGGCGCTCTCGCTCATGGCGGTGTTCGCGGGTTTCGCTGCGGGGATCGTCGCCGTGCCGCACCACTCACGCTGATGTCCGGTCCGCCGGAGGGGATGCTTCGTGTCTGAAGATCTGACTAGTTACCTGAACGACAACGACGCGAGGATTCGCGACGAGCTGTTCGACTTGCTGCGGATTCCGAGCGTCAGCGCCCGGTCGGAGCACAAAGGCGACATGACGCGAACCGCCGAGTGGGTCCGCGACTCGCTCAGCGGGATCGGCTTCGAGACGAAGATCCATCAGACGAAGGGTAATCCAATCGTCGTCGGCGAATGGCGGAAAGCGCCCGGCGCGCCGACCGTGCTGATCTACGGCCACTACGACGTGCAGCCGCCGGAGCCGCTGGACCTGTGGACGTCGCCTCCGTTCGAGCCGACGATACGGGACGGCAAGATATTCGCGCGCGGCTCGGTGGACGACAAGGGTCAGTTTTTCCTGCACATCAAGGCGGTCGAGGCGCACCTGAAGACCCGCGGCACGCTGCCGGTGAACATGGTCTTCCTGATCGAGGGCGAGGAGGAGATCGGGAGCGAGAACCTGGCCGAGTTTGTGGACAAGCAGCGCGACTTGCTGAAGGCGGACGCGGTGGTGATCTCCGACTCGACCATGTACGCGGTGGGGCAGCCGTCCATCCTCTCGTCGTTACGCGGGCTGGCGTACTTCGAGATAAACGTGCAGGGTCCGGCGAGCGACCTGCACTCCGGCATGTACGGCGGCGCCGTCGTGAATCCGGCGACCGCGCTGGCGAAGATCATCGCGACGTTCCACGACGAGAAGGGAAGAGTTGCCATTGATGGCTTCTACGCCGCCGTTCGCGAGTGGGAGCCGGAGATTCGCGAGCAGATGCGCGCGCTGCCGGCGGACGACGCGGCCTTCCTGAAAGACGTGGGCGCCACGGCGCTCGGCGGCGAGGAGGGCTACACGACGCTGGAGAAGCTGTGGGCGCGTCCGACGTGCGAGGTCAACGGACTCCTCAGCGGCTACACCGGCGAGGGGGCGAAGACGGTGCTGCCGGCGCACGCGATGGCGAAGGTGAGCTGCCGGCTCGTGCCCGACCAGCAGCCGCAGGACATCGAGCGGCTGATGAAGGCGCACGTCGCGCGGGTCGCGCCGCCGGGAGTGACCGTCACGTGCGAGCATCTGCACGGCGGGCGGGCGTGGAAGGCCGCGCTGAAGGGACCCATCTTTGACGCGGCGCGCACGGCGCTCGAGTCCGCGTTCGGCAAGGCGCCGGTCACCACGGGAGAGGGCGGCTCGATTCCGGTCGTCAGCGATTTCGAGCAGATCCTCGGAGCGCCGGTGCTGCTGGTCGGCTTCGGGCTTCCCGGGGAGAACGCGCACGCGCCGGACGAGTGGATCAGCGAGGAGAATTTCCGCCTGGGGATGCGGGCGATGGCGGAGATGTGGGACCATTACGCCGCCGCTGTCGCGGCGGCGTAGCTGTTGGCTGTTGGCTATTGGCTCTTAGCTACCCGCACCCCATTTCCCGTCGTCCGCCTCAAGCCAATAGCCAATAGCCAATCGCGAGCAGCTGCTATTAGTATCTCCACTCCCTGATCAGGAACAGCCCCAGCACACTGCGCGTTATGGGTTTCTGCAGATCCAGCGTCGGCTCGCGCAGCAGGTAGCGCGGCTCCAGCGCGGCTTCGAGCCGGTATCCCGGCATTGACGGGAACCGGTGCTCCACCGTGAAGCCGGGGCGCTTCAGCGCCGCCGGATCCGGCCGGCCGGTGAACGACACGAAAGTGTTCGGGTTGAGGTACTTGCCGAACTCCACCTCGGTGCTGCGGAGGAAGCTGCCGACGTCGGTCTGAATCTCGGCGGGTGAGATGATCAGCACGTCGGCGCCGAGCGAGCGCGCCGCCTCGCCGGCGATCTCCTCCGTGAACACGCCGAGCGCCACGGCGGCGAGCTGCTTGGTGGCGAGCGCCGCGCCCGTTCCGACCAGCGTTCCGCCGCCGCTTCCGGAAGACAGCGCCGATCCGCCGAGCTGCGTGAGGGTCGTGCCGGATTGTCCGAACGCGAGGTAGCTGAGGATGTCGCTCTGCGCCATCGGCGGTTGCGCGTCGCTGGTGAGCGTGATCTTCGGGCTCTTGAGCGTCCCTCCGATCACGATCTGAATGTTGATCGCTTCGCGCGTCGGGAGCCGCACCTCGTACTCGCCCTGGATCTGCAGCGTCGGGTTGATCTCGCGGAGCCCGACGAACGTCGCGGATCCCCGCCTGATCTTGAACCGCCGGCTGAAGAAGACGTAATCGCCGCGGTCGCTGAGCAGCACCCCGTCGAGCGTGAGCAATTCCTTCGAGCGGTCCGCGCGGACGATGAGATCGCCGTCGGTATACACCTCGACGTTGACGTTGGGCGCGCGGACGAACACGTCGCGCTCGACGCGCAGATTCAGCTCCACGCGCAGGTTCGCCAGCAGCGGAGATTGCGCGGGGAAGATCTCGTTGGTCGGCGTCAACGAAGTGTCCAGCACCGCGAACAGCGCGGGATCGTCCGCCCCTATGACCTGGCGATCTTCCGGCATCTCGAGATACAGCACGCCCTCGCGCACGCGGACTCCGCCGCTGATGAGCGCGCCCTTGAACGGGCCGTACATCGCGACGTCGAGGTCGGCGAACAGCTCGCCGTGGTCGTTGTCGAGAATGCGCGCGTTCGTGGAAGTCAGGCGCAGGTCGAACGACGGCACGCGGAAGGATCCCACGCCGACTCCTCCGGTGACGCGGAACGGCCCGGCGCTGCGCCCGACCAGCGAGTCCACGACGATCGTGTCACCCGTCATTCGAAGCACGCCGTGCACCTGCCGCACGGTAACGCCGGTGGATACGATCTTCGCGCTGCCGTTGTGAATCGCGACATTTCCGGAGAGCGCCAGCGCGCTCAGCGTTCCGCCGATGGTCACGTTCCCGCTGGTCCGCCCGCGCACGTTGGTCATGAAACTCGTGAGCTGCGGGAGTATCTCGACGGGGAAGCTGTCGGCCGCGACGCGCAAAGCGATCTGCCGGTCGCGCGGTATCCGGGAGCCGGTGACTCCGGTGAGCGCGAGATTCACCGGAATGGTCCCCTCCGCGAGGATTACCGAGCGGCCGTTCGCGAGGGTGCCGTCGGCGCGTCCGGTGAGAGTCTCGTCGGCGTAATCCACGGTGCCGTGTACTTCGGGGAGCCGCGTGTCGTTGTACTGGAAGTCGGTCGCGCCGAAAGCGCCCTTGAAAGTCGGGTCGGCCAGCGTGCCGGTCGCGCTCACGTCGAATGAGAGCAGGCCCCGCGCGTTGATGTCGCTCTGCAGCAGCGACGAGATGTCCGCGATCTCGAAGCGGTCCACGGCGAGCCGCAGGTCGGCGTTCCCTTCGCGGGGAATCAGCCCGTCGACGAAGATGCGCCCGCCCGCCGGGTTGGTGAGCTCAAGAGTGCGCACGGTGAAGCCGCGCGTCCCCCACTCGATCTCCGACGGCTGCGTGCTGGTCCAGACCGTGGTGTCGAACTGCAGCCGCATGTTGTCGAGGTGGACTTCGTTATGGTCGGCGTGCAGCCGGTACTGGGCCGCCACGCCGTATCGCGTGCGGTCGTCCTGCACGATCGATATCTCGACGTTTCCACCGGGCCGCTGGTACACGATTTTCGCATCGAGGCTGTCGAGGGCAAATCCCACCAGTCGCGCGTCCGCGAGCTGCGCGTCCACCACGAGCTTTGACGCCGGCGTACGGCCCCCGCTCCACTCGTAGTCGGCGGCGAGGCGGCCCACGCTCTGCCCTCGCGCGACGATGTTCGTGCCCGTCGCGGTGCCGCGCAGGCCGAAGTTCTTGATGTTGCCCGTGGCGACACCCTCGGCCCGCAGCGAGCCCGCCAGCAGCCCGCGCGGGATGACGCTCGGCGTGTCCACCGCGATCGGCGGCACGCGCCGACCCGTCACGGCGCGCTCCACCTCGGTCTCCCGCGCGATCCGCAGGGAGTCCGCCCGCGCGCGCTCGACGCGGGAGGCGAGGATGCGCGGCCGCGGCGCGACCACGCCCGTGTCGGTGCCGATGACGCCCTCGAGCGCCGACAGCGTGTCTATCACGACGCTGTAGCGCAGCTCGCCCTGGCGCCGCTCGCTCAGCCCGAAGGTGCCCTGCGCGTCGAGCTGACCCTGCGGCACGCTCACGGTCAGCGTGTCGAAGCGGGCGAGCCCGTCGGCGAACGCGACGCGCACCTTGGCCGAGTCGAGCCCGAGCGTGTCCCACATGGACGTGCGCACGTCAGCCACGAGATTCCCGCGCATGGTCTCGGGGTCCGTGCCCGTGCCCACGATGTGGCCGGTGGCGGTGAGCTGCGTCCGCGGCGCGCGGCTCGACACCGCGCTCGCGTTGAACAGCGCCGCGTTCACCCGCAGGTCGTAGGCGGTGGCGCGCCCCTCGAGGTCCACGCGGCCGTTGATGTCGATGCTGCCGCCGCCGGACGCGGCGAGGCTCGTGTTCACCGTGAAGTCGCGCAACGTTCCGGTGAAGCGAATCGGTCCCGAGACAACGCCGCGCAAGCCGAGCCGCGGCGCGAACTGGCCGGCCGTGGCGAGCGCGAGTGGCGCCAGCCGCGCGTCCACGTCCAGCCAGGCGTTCTCTCCCCGCGGACTGACCGCTACCCGTCCGATCCCGCGGGACTTGTTGCCCGCCTCGACGTGCGTTACGTCCCCGGTCGCCACGAGCGTCGTGCCGGTGGAGCCGTTGAGCACCGCGTTCCCGGTGAACGTCCCACCGAACGGGATGTCGGGTATGATCACCTTCGCCATCTCCGCGGTCACGGGCAGCAGCCGGAGCCGGAGATTCCGCGCGCGGAAGTATTCGCCGACGCCGAGCTCGCCGGTTGCGATCACGCGGTTCCTCCCGGTGCCTCGTCCCACGAAGGTGACGTCGCCGTCCACCCGCATGGCGTTGAAGCCGCCGTCGAAGCGGGCGCGTCCGGACAGCACTCCGGGGCGCGGCGGCCAGGAGACGCCGAGCACCTGATCCAGGAGCGCGGTGGTGACGCCGGAGAAGCGCAGATCCGCCGCGTGGAACGCGAGCGTGTCGGTGTCGGTGACGCCGATCTTTCCAACGAGGTGCGCGTCGCCGAGCCTGACGTCCGCGTTCTCCACGAGGTACATGGCGCTGTCGCCTTCCCAGTCCATCGAGAAGTCGAGCGAGCCGCTGCCGCGCTCCGGCAGCTGCGGCAGCACCCAGCGAACGTCGGCCGGCGAGAATGGATTGGCGCGCATTCGCAGCCGCAGGTCGTTGCCCTTCATAGTGTACCTGCCGGACGCGATCGCGCGCGTGCCGCTCGCTTCGGCGCGCGCGTCGGCCCACCACACCGAGTCCTTGTTGAACTGGACCTTCCCGGTGAACGCGCGCAGCTGGAGAGTCGGCGGGTTGAATGGCATCGCGTGCAGCCGGCCCGACGCGACGTCGATCAGCGCGACCCTGAAATCCGGATCGTTGAGCCGGACCACTGGCATGCGCGCGTAGATGTCGTGATACTCGGCGACGTTCTGGTAGCCGCCGGGGACGCGGATGATCCGCACGCGTCCTTCGCCCGCCAGCGCCTGGGTTATCGCGCGATCAGGGTCACCCTCGCCCCCACCCGGTGTCCAGGGCACGCGTGTGGTGAGGTCCACGTTGACCAGCGTGACGTCGCTGAAGCGGATCCATGTTCCCCAGCCGGGCTCGCGGGGGCCGGTCTGCGGCACGGTGTCGCGCGGGAAGATCCGGTCGTAATTCCACTTCTGACCGGGGAAGCGCTCGATGACCACGTGCGCGTTCACGATCCGCAGATCGGACAGTACGATGCGCTTTCCGAGCAGCGCGCGCAGCCCGTACTCGGTGTAGATCGTGTCGGCGACGATGAGCGGCGCGCCGCTGCTGTCGGTGATCGAGACGTCTATCAGCGTGACGTCGCGCAGGAGATTGCCGCGCACCTCGCCGATGCTGATTATCCCCCGCGAATTCAGCGTGAGGATGTCCACCACCCGATCCCGCCCGAAGCTGCGGCCGATGTCGGTCTGCGAGACG
>JBPPMH010000137.1:0-10264 GCA_051305945.1 Gemmatimonadaceae bacterium | reverse complement strand
CCGACGCCGCGCGTGCCGGCGGCGTGCACCGGCGCAGCAATCGCGCGGGCGGGCTCGAGGGCGGGATGACGACGGGCGAGCCGTTGGTGCTCCGCGTGGCGATGAAGCCGATCAGCACTCTCATGAAGCCGCTCGCCACCATCGACACCGAGACCGGTGGTGCTGCGTCGGCCGTCGCGGAGCGAAGCGACGTGACCGCTGTGCCCGCGATGGGCGTGATTGCGGAGGCGATGGTTGCGTTCGTGATCGCGCAGGCGTTTCTGGAGAAGTTCGGGGGAGACTCGCTCGGCGAGACACGTCGCAACTACGAGTCGTACATCGCGCGTATCAACGAGCGTTGATGCCCGTTTTCCTCATTGGCCTGCCTGGGGCCGGCAAATCATCGGTAGGAAATGCGGTCGCGACTAAGCTCCAAATACCTTTTGTTGATCTCGACCGCGAGATCGAAACAGCGGCAGGGAAATCGATTGCCCGCATCTTCTCGGAAGACGGCGAGCCGGCGTTCCGAGCCATGGAATTGGACGCCACCGAGCGCCTGCCGCGCACCCCCGCTATAGTTGCTCCTGGCGGCGGGTGGATCTCAAACGAGGCGATCAGGGTACTTGTGCCTCGTGCCGGCCCTACCATATACCTTAGAGTAGAGCCTCGGACAGCCGCCCTGCGACTCGGGGCGGCAGCCGCGGACCGGCCGCTGCTGGCCGGCGACCCGCTCCGGGAGCTGGAACGGCTCCTGGCGGTCCGAGGAAAGCTCTACGAGTCGGCGGATGCCGTCGTCGACACGGAACAGTACCCATTCGATCACGTAGTTCAACGGACCGCCGAGCTTGCCTCGGCGTTTCTGCAACACCGGCGGGAATAAGAGGATTATGGACGAACAGCTGCCAATCGCTATGCCTTTCAGGGTCCTGGGCCCACACGAGCGCGGACGATTTGCCCCCGATGCGTGGGGACATCTGCTCGCACTCAGTGGCTCCGGCGCAATCAACCCCGCCGAGCTCGAGCACATCATCGAGCGGGCTCTGGTGCAGTTCGACGGCAGGATCGCGCTGGATGACCTGCGCAACCTCCTCGAAGGCACCGGGCTCGACGATGTCGGCGCTCCCGGCGACAACCCGACGGTGCACTGACAGATGGCCGCGAAAAAGACCAGCAAGTCCACGGTGAAAAAGAAGACGTCCGCCAGCAAGTCGGCCGCCCGCACGGCAGCGCCGCGCAAGCCGGCCGCCAAGCGCAAGGCCGCGGCGACGGCGACATCGCTCAAGGCGACGGCCACGCGCCGGCGCAAAACCGTCGTCGCCGAAGACGACGGCGACTCGAGCGAGCAGGGCGGAACCACGTCGCTGGTGATCGTCGAGTCGCCGGCCAAGGCGAAGACGATCGGCAAGTACCTCGGCCGCGGCTACCGCGTGCGCGCCACCATCGGCCACCTGCGCGATCTGCCGGAAAAGAAGCTTGGCATCGAAATCGAGAACGACTTCAAGCCGGAATACGTCACGATCCCCGGGAAGGAGAAAACCCTCGCCGAGCTGAAGGCCGCCGCGAACACGTCGCGCGAGATATTCCTCGCGACGGACCCCGACCGCGAGGGCGAAGCCATCGCGTGGCACGTCGCCGGCCAGATCAAGGGAAAGAACCGCGCGCCCATCCGGCGAGTGCTGTTCAACGAGATCACCAAGGACGCAATCCAGGAAGCCATCGCCAACGCGGGCGAGATCGATGAGAACAAAGTCAACGCGCAGCAGGCGCGGCGCGTGCTCGACCGGCTCGTCGGCTACAAGGCGAGCCCGGTGCTGTGGAAGACCGTGAAGAAGGGGATCTCCGCGGGCCGCGTGCAGACCGTCGCCCTCAGGCTCATCGTCGAGCGCGAGCGCGACATCAAGGCGTTCAACGCCGTCGAGTACTGGAGCGTGGAAGCGCAGCTCCGGAAGGGCGACCAGGATTTCACCGCCAAGCTGCACCACGTGGACGGCAACAAGCCGCACATCCCCGACGAGGCGACCGCGAGCAGGATCCTCGGCGACCTGAAGAAGTGGAAGGAATTTCCGGTCAGCGACGTCAAGCGGCGCGAGCGGAGAAAGAATCCAGCCGCTCCGTTCACGACCAGCACGCTGCAGCAGGAAGCGGCCAAGAAGCTTGGCTTCGGCTCCAAAAAGACCATGCGCCTGGCGCAGGACCTGTACGAGGGAATCGAGCTCGGCGATGAAGGCGCGGTGGGTCTGATCACCTACATGCGCACGGACTCGACACGCATCTCTGAGACGGCCGCCGGCCACGCGCGCGAATATCTGCGCACGCTCTTCGGCAAGGACTTCCTCGCGGCCGGCCCGCAGCTGTACGGCGGCGGCAAGACGAAGGACGGCGACAAGGCGCCCGCCAAGGAAGGAAAGGTGCGCACGCAGGACGCTCACGAAGCAGTTCGGCCCACCGACCCGGAGCGCAGGCCCGACCGCATTGCGCGCTTCTTCAAGGACGACAAGGGACGCGACCGGCTGCGGCTGTATCAGCTGATCTGGGAGCGGTTCATGGCCTCGCAGATGGCGCCCGCCGTGTTCGACACGACGACCGTGGACTTCCAGCTCGACCAGTACCTGTTCAGGTCCACCGGCAGCGTCATCAAGTTCCAGGGCTTCCTCGCGCTGTACAAGGAGACGCGCGAGGAGGGCGAAGGGCGCGCGCTCGAGGACGAGCAGGCGCTCCCGGCGATCACCGCCGGCGAGAAGATCCCGGTGAAGTCCATCACGCCGTCGCAGCACTTCACCGAGCCGCCGCCGCGCTATTCCGAGGCGAGTCTCGTCAAGGAGCTGGAGCGACTGGGTATCGGCCGGCCGTCCACGTACGCGTCCATCATCTCGACGCTGCTCGACCGCCACTACGTGAACCTGGAGCAGCGGCGCTTCCACCCGAGCGAGCTCGGCAATCAGGTCGAGCGCGTCATGGTGAAGAAATTTCCGGACGTTTTCAACGTCGCGTTCACGTCGCACATGGAGAGCGATCTCGACAAGGTGGAAGACGGCGACGTGGACTGGCACGAGATGGTCGGAGAGTTCTACGGACCCTTCGCCGCCACGCTCAAGATCGAGGACACGGAATCGCTGATCGCGGAAGCGCACGATCTTTCCGCGCTGGCCACCGAGCGCTGCCCGCAGTGCGGCGGCAAGCTGGTCGCGCGCGGCGGATTCTTCGGTCCGTTCGTCGCGTGCGAGAACCATCCCAAGGAGTGCAAGTTCACGCGTCCGCTGCGCGGCGACCGGAAGCCCGCGCGAATGTCGGACGAGATCTGCCACGAGTGCGGCGCGCCGATGGTCATTCGCACCGGCCGTACGGGCGAGTTCCTCGGCTGCAGCAAGTTCCCCAAGTGCCGCGGCACGCGCTCGATGCCGACTGGCGTGAAGTGTCCCAAGGACGGCGGCGACATTGCGGTGCGCCGCTCGAAGAAGCGCGGCAAGGCGTTCTACGGGTGCGCGAACTACCCCAAGTGCGACTTCGTGCTATGGGACAAGCCCGTCGCCGAGAAGTGCGCGGAGTGCGGCTACCTCGGCGCGGAGCAGAAGTTCAACAAGACGCGCGGCGAGTACCGGAAGTGCATCAAGTGCGCGAACGAGTGGGACGTCGAGGCTCAGCCGCTGGAGGCCATTCCAGCCTAAGGTGTGACTAGTGTCCAACCGCGGATCGCGAGCTCAGGTCAACGATAGTGTTCCGAGCGGAGGCGGTCGAAAAAACGGCTGGCGCCGGCCGCGAGCGGGTCCTGCAACGTCGCGTAGCCCACCGACCGGTACGTGCTCGACGCCCACGCCTCATCCGAAAGCTCCGGAACCATGATGGCGTTCAGCGCCTTCCAGGTGTCGGACAGGTCCGCCCCGCGGAACGCGTCCTCGCCGACTAGCCGGCGAAGCAGGGGCTTCGATTGCAGGATCCCTTCGACCGGCAGTGGATACCTGGAGGCGATGATGTAGTAAACGCTTCCGTAGGCGCGCCTTGGCACGTGGTTGATTCCCCGCTTGCCCGGTCGGTCGATCTGCGTCGGCGAGTACGGGTAGACAAGGTTGATACCGCGCCCGCGCGTAACGGCAAAAATCGCAACGTAAGCCGGCTCGCTGAGGGTGTAATCGAGCGTTGAGCGATCCGCAGACAGCGGGAAGAGCTGCACCCGGAGCGATCCATCCTCGGGAAGCGCCGCGCGTTGCGTGGCTGACTGCTGTGCGCAACCGAGAGCGAGCGGTAGTGCGGCTGCAAGAATCACGAGCGGGCGCATCGTACCTCCTCGATGGAACCGGCTCTTGCTGTCGGTGACACGGAGCCGGGCACGTTTCTGTTCGCCTTCGGATCGATATTAAACCGGTTTTCCTGAACCGCCAGCGGAACTTTGGTAGCTTTGAAACGTGACGAGCTCCCGACCCCCTGTACACGTGATCGGCGGCGGCCTGGCCGGTTCCGAGGCCGCCTGGCAGCTCGCGGCGCGGGGCTGCACGGTCAGATTGCACGAGATGCGGCCAGTGCGCCAGACGCCCGCCCACAAGACCGACCGTCTCGCCGAGCTGGTCTGCTCCAACACGTTCAAGAGCACCGAGCTGTCGTCCGCTCACGGACTGCTCAAGGCGGAGATGCGCGAGCTCGGATCGATGATCCTCGAGTGCGCCGACGTCGCGCGCGTCCCCGCCGGCTCGGCGCTCGGCGTGGACAGGGAAGTCTTCGCGGCGGCGGTCACGGAGCGCGTCACGAGTCACCCGTTGATCCACGTCGTCCGTGAGGAAGTCAGCGCGATCCAATCGCCGTGCATCGTGGCGACCGGCCCGCTCACCTCCGACTCACTCGCGGCGGCGATCCGGGAGCGGCTCGGCGCCGAATCGCTGGCGTTCTACGACTCCATCGCGCCGATCGTGTCGTTCGACTCGATCGATCAATCGGTCGTCTTCCGCGCGTCGCGCTACGGCAAGGAGACGATGGAAGCCGGCGCCGACGGGGAAGGCGCTTATCTCAACTGCCCGATGACCCGCGAGGAGTACGAAGCGTTCATCGACGCGCTTACGGCGGCCGACCAGTTCCACGGCCACGAGTTCGACGAGGTGCCGTACTTCGAGGCTTGCATGCCGGTGGAGGAGATGGCGAAGCGCGGACGGGACACGCTCCGCTTCGGGCCGCTCAAGCCGGTCGGTCTGCGCGATCCGCGCACGAACGATCGGCCGCACGCGGTGGTGCAGCTGCGCCAGGAAGACCGCGCGGGCCGCATGTGGAACATCGTCGGCTTCCAGACGCGGCTGCGCATTCCCGAGCAGCAGCGCGTATTTCGCTCGATTCCCGGTTTGGAAAATGCCGAGTTCCTTCGGTACGGCTCGATCCACCGCAACTCGTACGTGAACGCGCCCGCGGCGCTCACGCCGCACCTCTCCGCGCGCGACGACGACCGCGTGCTGTTCGCGGGCCAGATTACGGGCGTCGAGGGCTATACCGAAAGCTCGGCCACCGGACTGCTCGCTGGACTGAACATGGCTCGTCTGCTGGACGGCGACGCGCCCGTCGTTCCGCCCACGACGACCATGCTCGGCGCCCTCTACCGCTACATGCGCGAAGCGGACGCCGCCCACTTTCAGCCGATGAACGCGAACTTCGGCCTGGTGGACGAGCTGGCGGCGAAAGTCCGCGACAAAAAAAAGAAGCGGGAGCTGATCTCGGAGCGGGCCCTGTCCGACATTCGCGCCTGGATCTCGGAGGCGGGCGTCGCAGCCGCGCGCGAGCCGGCGGCCCGGACGTGACGAAGAAGCGCGGCCGCGCCCGGGGGAATCTGGTGGAAGACTTCCTCACGCATCTCGAGAAGGAACGGGACGTCTCGCCCAACACGGTCGTCGCCTATCGCCGTGACCTCACCGAGTTCGTGGCATACCTGGGCGACTATTACGGCGGGCAGAAGTGGACGTGGGACGGCATAGACCGGCTGGCGATCCGCGGATTTCTTTCGTACCTCACGCGCCGCAACCTCAACCGCCGCTCCATCGCGCGCGCGCTGTCAGCGGTGCGCACGTTCTACAAGTACCTGCATCGCAACGAGAACGTCGAGGGCAACCCCGCGCGCGGCGTCAGCTCGCCGAAGGTGGACAGGTATCTGCCCGGCTACCTCGACCGCACGCAGACCGAGATCGTGTTTGCGTCCGCCGAGCTGCGCGCGCAGGAGGGAAACTTCGGCGACGTGCGCGACTTCGCGATTCTCGAGCTGTTCTATTCGACCGGAATGCGACTGTCGGAGCTGCGCGGCATCAACCGGTCGGACCTCGACCTGCTCTCACAGCAGGTAAAGGTGCGCGGCAAGGGCAGGAAGGAGCGCATCATCCCGCTCGGCGATCATGCTGCCCTGGCGCTCCGCAACTACGAATCCAAGCGCGACGACCTGGCGCGCGCGGTCCCCGTGACCGGCTCGGACAGGGAAGCGTTCTTTCTGAGCGCCCGCGGCAAGCGCATGAGCGTGCGCACCATCCAGAACGCGGTCAAGAAGCTGCTGGACCGGGTCAATGAGAGCGCGGGACTCTCGACGCACTCGCTGCGGCACACTTTCGCCACCCACATGCTCGACGCCGGCGCGGACCTGCGCGCGGTGCAGGAGTTGCTCGGCCACGCCTCGATCTCCACGACGCAGATCTACACCCACACGAGTGTCGAGCGGCTCAAGCAGGTTCATCAGAAGGCGCATCCCCGAGGATAGGAAAAACTGCCACTTATCCGTCCTAAGTGGCAGTTTCTTGGTTATCGGATTCGATAACTGCCGGAAGGCGGAGGGCTTTCCGGCGGCTGATCTTCGGGATCCCGCCGGCGCGATACCCCGCGGTTCAGCAGCGTCTCCTTCAGGTACGCGCGGTTCAT
Source organism: Gemmatimonadaceae bacterium (assembly GCA_051305945.1). GTDB lineage: Bacteria > Gemmatimonadota > Gemmatimonadetes > Gemmatimonadales > Gemmatimonadaceae > JACDCY01. Next base: position 3,415 of record JBPPMH010000137.1, on the reverse strand, counting down.
GATTCCGCCCACCACCAGAAGCGCGGCGCCGACGAGCACCGCAACTGTCCCGAACCGCCATACGTCGCTGCCGATGAGCGCGGCGGCCATGGCGGCCATGCCCGCCCCGATCAGCGCCTGCCCGTTTCTGTTCCTTTCCGCCCGCGAGCTCCGGCGCCGCTCCCGGAACCGGTGCAGCCCCTCCGGCACGAAGGCGTCGTAGATCACGGCGGCCGCGGCCAGCAGGACCAGGACCCCCAGGATTATCGGGGCGTGCTCGAGTCGCATCATCGGAAGCTAGCGGCGCGCTCCCGCAAAAGGGCCGGCTGCCGGAGTGATATTATTCCCGGATGCCCCACACGCTCCCGGTCATTCGCGCCACCACGATTCTCTGCGTCCGCCGGAACGGTGAAGTCGCCGTGGGCGGCGACGGGCAGGTCACCATCGGCGAGACCGTCATGAAGTCGAACGCGCAGAAGGTGCGCCTCCTGCGCGGCGGCAAGCTCGTGGCGGGGTTCGCCGGCGCCGCGGCCGACGCATTCACCCTGTTCGAGAAGTTCGAGGAAAAGCTCGAGCGCTATCCCACGAATCTCCAGCGGGCGGCGGTCGAGCTGGCCAAGGACTGGCGCAGCGACCGCGTGCTGCGCCGGCTCGAGGCTCTGCTCGCGGTAGCCGACGCGGACCACGGCTTCATCATCTCCGGCACCGGCGACATCATCGAGCCCGACGACGGCATTCTCGCGATCGGCTCGGGCGGGTCGTTCGCGCTCGCCGCGGCGCGCGCGCTCGTCGCGCACACCGATCTTCCCGCGCGCGAGATCGTGCGCAAGGCGCTGGAGATATCGGGCGAGATCTGCATCTACAGCAACACGAACATCACTGTCCTCGAGCCAACCTGATGGCGTCTCCTCGCACGCTCCAGGCGCTCGCGCGCCTGGCCGACCTGACGCCCAGGCTGATCGTCGCCGAGCTGGACCGGTACATCGTCGGGCAGGACGAAGCCAAGAAGTCGGTCGCCATCGCGCTGCGCAATCGCTGGCGTCGCCAGCGCGCGCCCGACGCGATACGCGACGAGATCTCGCCCAACAACATCATCCTCGTGGGCCCCACGGGCGTGGGCAAGACCGAGATCGCGCGCCGGCTGGCCAAGCTCGCCGGCGCGCCTTTCATAAAGGTAGAGGCCTCCAAGTTCACCGAGGTCGGCTACGTCGGTCGCGACGTCGAGTCCATGGTGCGCGATCTCGTGGAGAGCGCGATCGCGATGGTCCGCGCCGAGCGTGAGGAAGAAGTCGCGGACCTGGCGCAGGAGCGGGCGGAAGAGCGGATCCTCGATCTGCTGCTCCCGCCGCCGCCGTCCATCGCCAAGACCGCCGCCGAGCAGAAGGCCGAGAATGGGCCGCACGTATTTCTGGTGTCGAGCCAGGGCGAGGCCGCGCAGGAGCTGGATCCGTCGCAGGAGCGGCACGCGCGCACCCGCGAGAAGCTCCGCAATCTGCTGCGCGAGGGAAAGATGGAGGACCGCGAGGTGACGGTCGAAGTCACGCAGCAGTCGCCGATGATGTTCGACGTGATGGTGCCGCAGGGCGCGCCGGAGGGGATGGGCAATTTCTCCGAGATGCTGCAGGACATGCTGCCCAAGAAGAAGAAGAACCGTACGGTGAAGATCTCCGAGGCGCGGCGAATCCTGTTGGAGCAGGAGCTGGAGAAGCTGATAGACAGCGACGATCTGACCGCGGACGCTTTGGAGCGCGTCGAGTCCATGGGGATCATCTTTCTCGACGAGATAGACAAGATCGCCGGCCAGCGCGGCGCGCAGGGCGGGCCCGACATCTCCCGCGAGGGCGTGCAGCGCGACCTGCTGCCGATCGTCGAAGGGTCCAACGTCCAGACGCGGTACGGCATGGTGAAGACCGACCACGTCCTGTTCATCGCGGCCGGCGCGTTCCACGTGTCGAAGCCGAGCGATCTCATCCCGGAGCTGCAGGGCAGGTTCCCGATCCGTGTCGAGCTCAAGCCGCTGACCGAGCAGGATTTCGTGCGCATCATGACCGAGCCGGAGAATGCGCTCACCAAGCAGTACGCCGCGCTCATAGCGGCCGACGGGGCATCGCTCGAGTTCACCGAGGACGGGATCGCGGAAGTCGCGCGCACCGCGGCGCACGTGAACGAGCGGATGGAGAACATCGGCGCGCGCCGCCTGCACACCATCATGACGACGCTGCTCGAGGACGTTCTCTACGAGCTGCCGGACCGCGGCGACGCGCCCGTGAAGATCGACGCAGCCGCGGTGCGCGAGCGGCTTAAATCAATCGTCGAAGACGAAGATTTGCGGAGGTACATCCTGTGATCACGCTGCGCTTCCTAGCCCTGCCGGCACTTTTCGCCTCCGCGCCGACACTCTCGTTCGCACAGCAGGCGACGGACACCGCTTTTGTTGCCCCTGTTTTGTATCCTGCGTTCGCTGCCGGCACAGGGCCGGTGATCGTCTTCGACGAGGCTCACGGCACCTTCCACAGAGCGGATCGGAGTTACGGAGCGTTCACTCGCTTGCTGCACCGCGACGGGTACGTGGTTCGGGTCAATGCATCTCCGTTCACCAGCGATGCTCTCGACAGCGCGCGGGTTCTGGTGATCGTAAACCCTCTGCATCCCTCGAACCAGCAGGACTGGTATCTTCCGACGCCCTCGGCGTTCACGCCCGACGAGATACGAGCGGTGACGGGGTGGGTTGCGGCGGGAGGCTCGCTTCTGCTTATAGCGGATCATATGCCCTTCGCGGGTGCCGCAGAAGATCTGGCCGCCGCGTTCGGAATCTTCTTCGCCAACGGCTTCGCCTTCGACTCGTCGCTCTCCCCTTTAGATCTGGTTTTCAGGCGATCGGATGGGTCGCTGGCGTCCCACGCGATTACGAACGGGCGCGGCCCGGGAGAGCGCATCGATTCTATAGTCACGTTCACAGGCAGCGCATTTCGCGTTCTCGTGCCGGCGGAGCCGCTGGTCTTGCTTGCGCCGAATCTCACCGTGCTGATGCCGGAAGAGGCGTGGCTCTTCTCTAAGCGCACGCCGCGACTGTCCGCCGCGGGAATGCTTCAAGGCGCGGCCTTGCGGCACGGCCGCGGCCGTGTGGCAGTTTTCGGGGAAGCGGCCATGTTCACCGCGCAATTTATAGGAACTCCACGCCGTCCCATGGGAATGAACGCGCCGGCTGCGCACCAGAACGCACAGTTCGTGCTGAATGTTCTTCGCTGGCTGACGGATCTCAATTGATGACCGGCAAATTGCACCGCGACTTTCTCGCGATCCCAGATTTCTCCAAGGCGGAGTACGGCCATCTCTTTGCGCTCGCCGAGCGGATGCGCGCGGGGCACTACCGGGAGAAGCCGCTGAGCGGAAAGTCGCTCGGCACGATCTTCATGAAGGCCTCCACACGCACGCG
>JBPPMH010000136.1:0-1980 GCA_051305945.1 Gemmatimonadaceae bacterium | reverse complement strand
AGCTTGAACGCTGCGCGGACAGCTATTTCCGTCTTGCCGTATCCGACGTCACCCACGAGCAGGCGGTCCATCGGGCGCGCACCCTCCATGTCGCGCTTGACGTCGACTGTGGCGGTCCGCTGGTCTGGCGTGTCCTCGAACAGAAAGGACGATTCCAGCTGCCGCTGCCAGGCAGTGTCGGGAAAGTGCGGCGGGCGCGTCGCGATTCTCCGCCGCGCGTACAGGTCCAGCAGCTCGGCGGTCATCTCCCGGATGGCGGCGCGCGTCTTGTCGCGCTGCTGCGCCCACTTCCTGCCGCCGAGGCGATGCAGGCGCGGTGGAACCGCATCCTTGCCGTCACCCGCGGCGCGGTATCGCTCGATCTGGTCGATGCGGTACAGCGGAACCTGCAGCCGGTCGCCGCCCTCGTACTCGATGACAGCGACTTCAACGGTGCTCTCCCGCACGAACGTGCGCTCGAGCCCTCGGTATATCCCCACGCCGTGCTCCAGATGCACGACGTAGTCGCCCGGCTGGAGTGCCGTGGTCAGCTCTGCGACAGCCGCGGACGCGTACTTGCGCGCCCGCCTTATCCGGCGCTCGCGACGGAAGATCTCGTGATCCGTGAGGACGCGGAGCCCTGCTCCCGCAACGCCCCGCGGCGGAATCATGAAGCCGCCGTGGAGCACACCGATGACCAGGGCGGCCGGCGAAGGCGACGCCTCCTTCTCGTTCAGCAGTTCGTCGAGACGCTCGGCCTGGCCGGCGTTGTCGCACAGGATGATCGTGGGCACGCCGTCACGGACAACGCGTCGCAGATGTCTTATGTCGCGCCCGATCTCCTCCGGGGGAAGAAAAGGAAAGCGTGCCGCGTCGGGTTCATCGGCATCCACGCGGATCGCCGCAAGCCGGGAAAGCGTCGCACTCGCCGCTTCCGGCGACTGGAACAGCTCTTCGCGATCCGGCACTTCCTCGCCGCGCCTGCGCACCACGTCTATGTGGTGCTGCGCTTCCTCCCAGGTCCGGCGCATCTCCTGCTCCGGGTGCACGTGCTCCGGGAAGAACACGAACGTGTCTGGCGGCCAGAGCTCGCTGATCGCCACGCGCTCGGTTCCATCGTTTTCAGGCAGGGACAGCGATTCAACTGGCAGGACGAGAGCGACATCTGCGTCCCGCGTGGAGCGCTGCGTGACCAGATCGAAGTGACGGAGCTCCGAGATCTCATCACCCCAGAACTCCAGCCTGACGGGCTCGGCCATGCCGAAGCCATAGATGTCGAAGATTCCGCCCCGGACGCTGTACTGCCCAACGTCGTCAACCATGTCCGCGCGCTCGAAGCCGAAGGCGTCGAGGTGGTCCGCGAGGTCCGCGGGGCGCCAGCTGTCGCCGGCGCGAAGCTCCGTGCGGCCGCTGCGCAGGGCTCCGGGCAGGCGCGTGCGTTCCAGCACGGCGCGGGCCGTTGTGATCAGGACGCGGAGGCCTCCGTGCGCCATGCGCTCGAGCGTCTCGACACGCTCGCCAGCTACCTCGGCGTGCGGCTCCACTTCGCCGAACGCTTCGCGCGGGGGATAAAACGCGACGCGGTCGTCGCCCGTCAGCGAGTTCAGATCGGCGAGCCACCGCTCCGCCTCCGGGACAGAGTCCGTGAGGACGACGAAGAAGCGGTTGGGCATCCTGTGCGCGAGCGTGGACACGACGAGCGCGTCCGCAGAGCCCGTCACGCCGCTTACGGCGGCAGCGCGGCCGGGTCCCGGAAGCGAGTTCAGCAGGCGCGCGAACGCGGGCAGCGCGCCCACGGCGTCCAACAGGAGAGGCAAAGCCATCAGTAATTAGTACGCGTGCGGCGACCCGAAGAACGGAGAATCATCTCCAGAATGAGCAGAATACCCACGACGACGAGCGCTGTGGCCGTCGCGTCAGTCCGGCCGCGAACGGTGAGGAGAGAGCGCTGAAGCAGCCCGGGATCGCCAGTCACCACCACAGAGCGCGCCGCGGTGATTC
>JBPPMH010000135.1:0-5857 GCA_051305945.1 Gemmatimonadaceae bacterium | reverse complement strand
ACATCTGCGCCTTCGCCGCGCTGCTCGGCACGCACGTGTACACGGTGCACACGTCCTGCGCCGACGCTGTGCGCGAAGCGCTCGCGGCCCGGTACCGGGGCGTGGACGTATGGATCGAAGCGGTGGCCCCGCACCTCGTGCTGGACGAGAGCTACGCCGCCCGCGGGAGCTTCGAGGGCGCGAAGTACGTGATGTCGCCGCCGCTCCGCGAGAAGCGCAACCAGGAAGTCCTCTGGAACGGACTCAAATCACGCGCGATCAGCACCATCGGCACCGACCACGCGCCGTTCCGCTTCGAGGACCAGAAGCAAATGGGGCGCGACGCGTTCACGAAGATTCCCAACGGCATCTCCAGCATCCAGGAGCGCGTGGACCTGATCCACACGCACGGCGTCGTGGCCGGGCGGATGGATCTCAACACGATGGTGGACGCGTGCAGCACCCAGGCAGCGCGGATCTTCGGCATGTATCCGCGTAAGGGAGCGGTCCAGGTCGGAAGTGACGCCGACCTCGTCGTGTACGATCCGGCGTACCGCGGCAAGTTCTCGCTGGACGAGAGCCACTCCAACGTGGACTACAACGCCTACGAGGGTTGGGACCGAATCGGGCGGCCGATCGTCGTAACGGTGAGAGGAAAGATCCAGGCGCGCGACGGGCAGTTCGTCGGTACGCTCGGCCGCGGCCAATTCATCGAGAGGGAGGCGACGCACTGATGCAGCCGTCCACTGTGAGCGCGGTCAACGCCGCCGATGTGCGTGCCAGGCACAAGGAATTTCTCTTCCCCTGCGTCGCGAACTACTACGAGGAGCCGATCGTCCTCACCCGCGGCGACGGCTGCTGCGTCGCGGATGCCGACGGGCGGGAATATCTCGACTTCTTCGGCGGTATCCTTACTGTTGGACTCGGCCACTGTCATCCGGAAGTCACGGCGGCCGTCGAAGAGCAAATGGCCCAGCTCGGCCACACCTCGACGTTGTATCCGACCCAGCCGATCGTGGACGTAGCCGAGCAGCTGGCGAAGATCACGCCGGGCAAGCTGAAGAAGAGCTTCTTCACGACGAGCGGCACCGAAGCTGACGAGACCGCGATCCTGCTGGCCAAGATCTTCACCGGCAAGGACGAGATCATCGCGCTCCGGCACGGCTACAGCGGGCGCAGTCTCAACGCGCTGTCGCTGACCGGCCATTCTCCGTGGCGTCTCATCTCGACGCAGGTCGCCGGGATCAAGCACGCGATGTCGCCGTACTGCTACCGCTGCCCGCTCGGGCTCGCGCCGGACTCGTGCGGTGTGCGCTGCGCGAAGGACATCGAGGAGCTGATCCAGACGACGACCAGCGGCCACCCGGCCGCGTTCATTGCCGAGCCGATTCAGGGCGTGGGCGGATTCATCACGCCGCCGCCGGAGTACTTCGAGGTAGCCGTCGGAATCGTGCGGAAGTACGGCGGCCTGTTTATCTGCGACGAAGTGCAGACCGGCTTCGGCCGGACCGGCGACCACTGGTGCGGCATCGAGCACTGGGGCGTAGAGCCCGACATCATGACCTTCGCCAAGGGGATCGCCAACGGCGCGCCCGTCGGTGCTACGATCGCGACACCTGAAGTCGCCGACGCTTTCACCGGGCTCACGATCTCGACGTTCGGCGGCAATCCCGTGACGATGGCGGCGACGCGCGCGACGCTCCAAGTCATGGAGCGGGAAAACGTGCCGAAGCGTGCCGCCGAGCGCGGGAGACAGTTACGCGGGCATCTGGAAGCGTTCAAGGAAGAGTTCGCTTTCATCGGCGACGTGCGCGGCATGGGCCTGATGCAGGCGATCGAGCTCGTGGACGACCGCGCGACGAAGGAGCCGGCGAAGGGGAAGACGAATCAGCTGATGGAGGCCGCCAAGCGGCACGGCCTGCTGCTCGGGAAAGGCGGGCTGTACGGGAACGTCATCCGGATCGCTCCGTCCATGCTGGTGACGGAAGCGGAGATCAACGATGGCGCGGCGAGGATGCGCCGCGCGCTGGGGGAGGTGAAATGACGACGGAGCAGCGCGGCATTCCGAGCCTCACGTACGAGATCGGCACTGGCGGCGCGTACGATCCCGGGCTGTACAACGCCGATCTGGCGCCGGTGCCGGCGAGCGAGCGCACCTGGACCTGGGTGCATTTCGCGGCGCTGTGGGTCGGTATGGCGGTGTGCATCCCGACGTACACGCTCGCGTCGAGTCTCGTCGCGGGCGGTTGGAGCTGGCAGGCCGCCGTCGGCTCGATCGTTCTCGGTAACTTCATCGTGCTCATCCCGATCGCGCTCGTGGCCGAAGCAGGGACGCGTTATGGAATCCCGTTCCCGGTTTTCGCGCGCGCGTCGTTCGGCGTCGTTGGCGCGAACATCCCCGCGTTGCTCCGTGCGATCGTCGCGTGCGGCTGGTTTGGAATACAGACGTGGATCGGTGGGTTCGCGATCTTCAAGCTGCTGGAAGCGGTGTGGCCCGGGATCGCGACTCTGCCGACGATCCTTCCCGGCTGGGTCGGACTTGGCACGGGCGAGCTGATCTGCTTCACGATCTTCTGGCTGCTCCAGGTGTGGATCGTGCTGCGCGGGATGGAGTCGATCAAGTTCCTGGAGACGTACGGGTCGCCGTTCCTGCTGATCATCGGCCTGGCGCTGCTCGCGTGGGCGTACGTGAAGTCGGGCGGCTGGGGGCCTATGCTCGCGAATCCCGCCCCGACCGCCGACAGTACGGGACCCGCGCTCGGAATACTCGGAGCTGGCTTGACGTCGGCGGTCGCGTTCTGGGGGACGATGGCACTGTCGATTCCTGATTTTTCACGCTACGCCAAGTCGCAGCGCGACCAGGCAATCGGGCAGGCCGTCGGACTGCCGGTGACTATGGCGCTGTTCGCCTTCATCGGAGCCGCGGTGACCAATGCCACGGTCGTGATTTTCGCGACGCGAATCTCCGACCCGATCGAGCTGCTCGCGCGCATCGGCGGCCCGGCGATGGTGATCGTCTCGATGATCGGCCTTACGGTCGCGACGTTGACGACCAACATCGCCGCCAACGTGGTGTCTCCCGCGAACGCGTTCAGCAATGTTTCGCCGAGCCGGATCTCGTTCCGCAAGGGCGCGATGATCACCGCTCTGATCGGCGTGCTGATGTTCCCGTGGAAGCTCTACAACGACGCGGCCGCGTACATCTTCACCTGGCTCATCGGCTACGGCGCGCTGCTCGGCCCCGTCGCCGGGATCATGATCGCCGATTACTTCCTCATCCGGAATCGCGTACTGCGGCCGGACGCGCTGTTCCTGCGTGACAGGCAGTACGAATACACCGGCGGAGTGAATCTCGTCGCCGTCGTCGCCCTGATTGCCGGTATCCTGCCCAACCTTCCGGGATTCCTCGGCGCGCTGGGAGCGATCGACGCGCCCGGGTGGGCGACCTCGGTGTATCAGTGGGCATGGTTCGTCGGCTTCGCGATCTCCGCGGTCGTGTACCTGATTGGGATGGCCATCTTCTACCCGCGCCACCGGGTCATCGGCCCCCCGGCGCTGGCGGACACGCTGGTGTTCTCGAGCCGCACGGGACAGGCGCTCAGCACGAAGTCCGGAGAGCAGATACCGTGACTAGTGACTTGTGATTAGTGACTAGTAACCGCATCTCCCCGCAGGATCTCGATAAGAATTTCGCGGATATTGCGCCGCCGCTCACGGCGGATGCGGCGCTCGTGGAGTCGTCGAAGTGTTTGTTCTGCTACGACGCGCCCTGCACGATCGCTTGTCCGACGCACATAGACGTGCCGGCGTTCATCAAGAAGATCATGACGGGGAATCTCACGGGCTCGGCGCGAGTGATCCTCGACGCGAATCCCATGGGGCACTCGTGCGCGCGCGCGTGTCCAGTGGAGGTGTTGTGCGAGGGTGCGTGCGTGCTGAACGACCGCGACGAGGAGCCGATCAAGATCGCGCTGCTGCAGCGGTACGCGACTGATCACGTGCTGGCGCACGACCTCAGGCTGTTCTCGCCGGGCGTGGACAACGGGCACCGCGTCGCGATCGTGGGAGCGGGCCCCGCCGGGCTGTCGTGCGCGCAGGATCTGCGGCGCTGGGGCTATGCAGTAACGATGTTCGATGCGCACCCCGATCCAGGCGGGCTCAACACGTACGGCATCGCCGAGTACAAGATGCGCCCGCCGACCGCGCTCGCGGAGGCAAAGAAGATTCTCGAGCTGGGCGTGGAGCTGCACACGAACGTCATGATCGGGCGGGACATCCCGTTCTCCGATCTCGAGCGCGACTTCGACGCGATCTTCCTCGGCGTCGGCGTCGGCGCCACTCGCGAGCTGGGGATTCCCGGCGAAGATCTCACGGGAGTTCAGGACGCGCTGTCGTTCATCGAGCATCTCAAGACACACCCGTACAGTGACACGCCGGTGGGCAGCGACGTCATCGTCGTCGGCGCGGGCAACACCGCGATAGATGCGGCGACCCAGGCCAGGCGGCTCGGCGCCGAGCGCGTGACGATCGTGTACCGCCGCGGCGAGGAGGAGATGCCCGCGTATCCGTACGAATACGAGCTGGCCAAGCGCGACGGCTGCGAGTTCCGCTTCCTCACGGTCCCCAAGCGCGTTCTGGGCGACGGCGCAGTGAGCGGAGTCGAATGTATGCGCGCGGAGCTCGGTCCGGCCGATGCGCGCGGGCGTAGAGCACCGGTGGAGATTCCGGGAAGTGACCACGTCATTCCCTGCGACATGCTGCTCAAGGCGACCGGCCAGCTTCCGCGCGACGAGTTCGCGCGCGACGCGGGCCTCACGATCGAGGGCGGCAAGATGACCAGCTCCAAGCCCAACGTCTTCGTCGGTGGCGACGCCGCCAGCGGCGGCGCCGAAATCGTCAATGCCGCCGCCGAGGGAAAATCCGCGGCCGCGCGGATTCATGCTTTGCTCTCGTCCACTGTGGCGGTCGCATGATTGGTCCCCGCGTGGGCGAGTCTCGGGATGGTCTTCGGCCGCTACGCGCGCACACTACGCGCGCTAAGACGCGGCCTGCGACTACCCCGTGCCGCAACCGCCTCCGCCCAGGGAGCAAAAATGGCTGACCTGAGCGTGAACTTCGCGGGGATAAAGTCGCCGAATCCGTTCTGGCTCGCGTCGGGCCCGCCGACGAACACGTACGGACAAATCGCGAGGGCGTTCGACGTGGGCTGGGGCGGGGCGGTGTGGAAGACGGTGGGCGAGCCGATCATCAACGTGTTCTCACGGTACGGCTCGATAGACCTCGGCATTCACCGCATGATCGGGTTCAACAACATCGAGCTCATCAGCGACCGCCCGATCGAGGACAACCTGCGCGAGATCGCGCAAGCCAAGCGGAACTACCCGAACAACGCCGTCATCGTGTCGCTGATGGTGGAGAGCAGGCGCGAGGCGTGGCACGACATCGTCAAGCGCACCGAGGACACGGGCGCCGACGGGATCGAGCTCAACTTCGGCTGTCCGCACGGGATGAGCGAGCGCGGGATGGGCGCGGCGGTGGGTCAGGTGCCGGAGTACACCTGCGACATAGTCGGCTGGGTGAAGGAAGTGTCGCGCATTCCCGTGATCGTGAAGCTCACGCCCAACGTCACCGACATCACGTTCATCGCGCGCGCCGCTGTCCAAGGCGGCGCCGACGCGCTGTCGCTGATCAATACGATCAACTCGATCGTGGGTGTTGACCTGAACACGTTCACGCCGCTGCCGGACGTGGGCGGGAAGTCGAGCCACGGCGGCTATTGCGGCCCGGCGGTGAAGCCGATCGCGCTCAACCTACTCTCCGCGACCGCGAGCGATCCCGCGGTCAAGATTCCAATCTCCGGCATCGGCGGAATCTCCAC
>JBPPMH010000134.1:0-13126 GCA_051305945.1 Gemmatimonadaceae bacterium | reverse complement strand
AGAGCCGTCACCATGATCACGCGCACCGGGTGCGCGGCGTCGGGATTCTGCTTCATCTCACGGCAGACCTCCCACCCGTCCCGCCCCGGCATCATGACGTCCAGCAGGACGATGGACGGGTGCTCCCGCTCGAAGATCTCGAGCGCTTCCTCCCCGCCGTAGGCAACGCTTATGGGGTAACCCCGTGCCTTGAGGTAGTCGCGAATGATGTTCGCGTTGTCGTGATTGTCGTCCACGACTAGAACGTGAGGAAGCGGCGGATTGGTCATTAGGTAGGTTGCACCCCTGCACAGGTGGGCGGGGCAAGATGCAAGCCATCAAGGACGGCTATTGGCTGCTAGCAGCTAACAGCCAATAGCCAACAGCCAACACCAAATTGCGGCCGCGATCTTGGCTGTTGGCCTTGCCGGCACAAAGTCCGGGCTCCAACGTAGTAAAGCTTACTCATCTGTATTCAGCTTCCTCTGGAGCCCTGCCAAATGCACCGGTTTTTCCCATCGTTCCGGCGTGTGATCCTCGGATCGCTCGCACTCTCGCTCGTCGCCGTTCTCCCGCTGGAATCGCTGGCTCAGGCGCGGCCCGCCGCGGCTCGGGCGCAGGCCCAGCCGCCGAAGGCGACCCTCGTCACCACCGTAGAGGGGATATCCGAGTATTCCCTGCCCAACGGACTACGGATCCTGCTCGTTCCTGATCAGTCGAAGCCGACGGTGACGGTCAACATCACTTACCTCGTCGGATCACGACACGAAGGCTACGGCGAGTCCGGGATGGCGCACCTGCTCGAGCACCTCGTGTTCAAGGGGACGCCGCGGCACCCGAACATCCCGCAGGAGCTGACCGAGCACGGCTCGCGGCCTAACGGGACGACGTGGTACGACCGCACCAACTATTTCGAGACGGTGCCGGCGACCGACGTAAATCTGGATTGGGCGCTGGACCTCGAAGCCGACCGCATGGTCAACAGCTTCATCGCCAAGAAGGATCTGGAGAGCGAGTTCACCGTGGTGCGGAACGAGTTCGAGGGCGGCGAGAACAGGCCACTAAGTGCCACGCTCCAGCGCACCATGTCCACTGCTTTCCTCTGGCATGGCTATGGCCGTTCGACGATCGGCAATAAAGCCGACATCGAAAACGTGCCGATCGAACGGCTGCAGGCGTTCTACCGGAAGTACTACCAGCCCGACAACGCGATTCTCGTCGTGGCCGGAAAGTTCGAGCCGGAGAAGACGCTGCGGCTGATCGAGCAGAAGTTCGGCGTAATCCGGAAGCCGGTCCGCTCGCTCGAGAACGCGAACCTGCTATACCCCACGTACACGGTCGAGCCCGTGCAGGATGGCGAGCGCGAGGCCGTCGTGCGCAGAGTCGGGGATCTCCAGCTGCTGCTCGCGGCCTACCACGTGCCCGCTGGATCGCATGCAGATTTCGCGGCGGTGGAAGTGTTGAGCTCAGTGCTCGGCGACAACCCGTCGGGCCGGTTATACAAGGCGCTCGTTGACACGAAGCTGGCGGCGAGCGCGGACGCATTCGCGTTTCAGCTGAAAGAGCCGGGGCTGTTGTTCACCTACGCGCAGCTCCGTACGGATCAGAGCATGGATACGGCGCGCAGAGTCCTCACGGCGACGCTCGACAACCTGGGCTCGGCGACGTTCACCGAAGAGGAAGTGAACCGGGCGAAGGCGGATCTCACCCGGAACATCGAGCTGCTGTTGAACAACTCCGAGCGCGTCGGTTACGAACTGACCGAGTGGGCCGCGATGGGCGACTGGAAGCTGTTCTTCCTGCACAGGGACCGGGTCGAGAAGGTGACGCCCGCGGACGTGCAGCGCGTGGCCGCGGCCTACCTCAAGCCGGCCAACAGGACGATCGGAATGTTCCAGCCGACGTCGAGCCCGGATCGCGCGGAGATTCCGGCGGCCCCGGACGTAGCCGCGCTGGTTGCGAACTACGCCGGCCGGGCCGCGGTGGCCGAGGGCGAAGAATTCGATCCTTCGCCGAGCAACATCGACGCCCGGGTCACGCATTTCCGCCTGGCCAGCGGCGCGGAAGTAACGCTGCTCCCAAAGGACACGCGCGGCGACCGGGTGGTCGCGCAGATCATCCTGCGACAGGGCACCGAGCAGTCGCTGATGAACAAGTCCATGACCTCGTCGCTTGCCGTGGCGATGCTCTCCCGCGGCACCACCAGCCTCACGCGCGAGCAGGTGCAGGACTCGCTCAGTAAGCTGAAGGCGACTGTCCGCATCTTCGGCGGCGGCAACAACGTAGTCGCCAGCATCGAGACCACGCGGCCGAACCTGCTGCCGACGCTCGATCTCGTGGCGCAGCAGCTTCGCTCGCCGCGGTTCGACGCGGACGAGCTCGCCAAGCTCAAGCAGGAGCGGCTGGCGAGCGTCGAGGCCGGAAAGTCCGAGCCCAACGTGCTCGCATCGATCGCGCTTCAGCGGGCACTTTATCCCGTGGCACCAGGCCATCTGCTGTACGCGCCTTCACCGGATGAAAACGTGGCGCTCATCAACGCGGTCACGCTCGATGATCTGCGCAGCTTCCACGCGGAGTATCTCGGCGCGAGCCACGCGGATGTGGCGGTCGTCGGTGATTTCGACGCCAACGAGACACGCGCCGCTCTGACGCGCCTGTTCGCCGACTGGAACAGCCCGCAGCCGTTCAGCAGGCTGGTTCGCGTGTACGCGCCGACGGACTCGGCGATGACGAGCATCCTCACGCCCGACAAGGCGCAGGCGATCTACCTGTCGGCGCAAACGATCAAGCTCAGCGATGCGCACGCGGATTATCCGGCGATGCTGCTGGCGAACTACATGCTCGGCGGCGGGTTCCTGAACTCGCGGCTCGCCACGCGCCTGCGGCAGCGGGACGGGCTCAGCTACGGCGTCAGCTCGGGCTTCTCGGCGCAGTCGCTGGACGAGTACGCGATCTTCCAGGGCTTCGCCATCTACGCGCCGCAGAACGCGGACCGCGTGGTGACGGCGGTTCGTGAGGAGCTGGACCGCGCGGTGCGGGAAGGCTTCACCCAGGAGGAAGTGGACGCGGCCAAGACCGGCTACGTGCAGTCGCGGTCGCAGGCCCGTGCCAACGACTCCGAGCTGATGGGAATTCTCGTGGACCGCAGGTTCACGGGAAGGACGATGGCCTACGACGCCAAGCTCGACGCCGATCTCGCGGCGCTGACCGCGGAGCAGGTGAACGCGGCGCTCCGGAAGTACCTCGCGCCCGGCAAAATGATCGTGGTTCGCGCCGGAGACTGGAACAAGCCGGCCACTCCGTGACGTTACCGCGTGCCGGGCTTGCGGCGGCGGTCTTCGATGCGAGCCCGAGTCCAAATCACCACGGTGCTGCAAAGACCGCGGTCGCCGGTGGCGTATTCGGCGGGCGTAGTGGCCATGGTATAAATCTCGATCGCCGCCAATTCTGACACTGGCAGCGCATCGTCAATATCAGTGCCCAGCACCGGCCGGTAGGGCGCGTTGTCGATGAAGTACGTCATGCAGCCGCCGCCGCCGCGGGTTCCCTGAACGCGGCTACGCGCGCCCGTGATGACGGTGCGGAAGCCCGGGATGTTCCGGAAAATGGATGATACGGTTCGAGGCTGGCGACGCTCGATCTCCGCGCGAACCATGAAACGCCCTACGCCTCGTCGCCTGCGATCCGAAAACCCGACGGCGTCGAGCTCGGTAGCCGCCGGTGCGCTGACTACGATGGGTGCGATGACAACCGCGGAATCCGGCGCCGTGCCGGACGAGTCCGGCGGCGCCTGCGCCTGCGCGGCTGACGAGAGCAGGAAAAAGGCGAGCACGAACGCACAACGGACGGGAACGCCGCGAGCGGCGCCCCCGTCCGTGAGAAGCGGTAGGACTGAGACCGTTACGGCACTGTCGTAACGCACGCCGCTGCGGTGTACTTCGGGTTGTTGTCTTCGGACTGCGGCACCGGGATGTTCACGTCGGTACCGTAAGTGCCGCCCTTGAAGAATGTGCCGTTCGGATAGACCGTGTTGATAGCGCGGCCGTAACCGCCCTGGGACGTCGGGCGCGTAAGCCTGCGCATGTCGGCCAGCCGGTGCCCTCTGGCGAAGAGCCAGAACGCGCGCTCTCGGATGGTGAGATCCACGCGCGCCGCGGCCGTTCCCGGATCGACCAATGGTGCGAGCGTGCCGGTGGACGGGTTGCTCGGCTCCTTGAGGGTCTGGAACCGCGCGCGCAGCGAATTCAGCGTCGCAAGCCAGCCGACCACGTCTCCGGTATTCAACCGCGCTTCGGCTTCGATGAGCTTGGCTTCCACGCCCGACACGATGGTTACCTCGTCATCGCGCGAGGGCCAGATCTGCTGAACATAGAAGCGCCCGCCGATGCGGGTCGCCGCCGTGCCAAAGTTATTGTCGAATGACAGCGAATTTGTCACGCCGTTCGCACGGCAAACCGCGTCGCCGCCCTGGCAGGTGGGCACTCGCGGGTCGTTCGCCGTGGCAAAGTTCAGCCCGACTCCGCCGTCGCGTTCTCCCACCACGTACCGCCGGCCGGAGTTATTCAGCGCCCAGATCTGGTTCACGGCGTTAACGCCTTCCTGGTGGAAAATCCTGTAGCGGAACACATCAGGGATAGGCGTCGTTCCCGTGACTTCAGCCAGAGCCGCTACCCAGTTGCCCTGATTCGTGTAGACTCGAGCGCGGCCGATGCGGGCCATCGTGCGAACGCTGTCGCCACGGGCGTTGGTACCCGCCGTGGAGGTCGCGGTGTCGAAGCTGGCCTTCGCTCTCGCGTAAACCTGCGCATTCGTCTCCGGCTCGCCGAACTCCAGCACAAGGTCGCTCGTGGTGAACTTGCTGATCGGCGTTGCGTTGCAGTAGTTCTCGGCGAGCGTCGTCTCCGCGTACCCGCGCACCCAATACATCTGGGCCACGTCGGAGACGAGCGAGGGCGAGTACTGCCGTAGGGCGTCGCGCGCCTGCTCGGAAGCCGCGCGTGTACGATGAATCGCGAACCACTGACCATTCAGGTTCGCGTTACTCAGCTGAATGGTGCGCTTGTCCGTTTCATCACGCTGGTTGAACGTGTCACCGGAGCGCCACTCGTCCGCGAGCAGGCCCGGATAGTGAAATACCCCCTCGCCGCCGCTCGTCATTCCCGCCAAACGCAGCAGCGCACCGGCGCGCAGTGCTTCCGCGGCCGCTGCGGAGTTTACGTCACCGGGATTGATGATGTCGGGGTCGGTAACCTCGAGCAGCTTGTCGGTGTTACAGGCTAGCGGTGCTGCAAAAAGCAAAACAATCGATGCGAGCGCCCCGGCCCTTCGGAGACGCCCTCCTTTTTTGCGTGACATCGCGGAGAGTCTCCGGTGATTGATGTATGAAGTAGTCATCGTCGGCTTCCTCAGAAGCCGAAGTTGAAGCGGAGCGTGAAGTACGTCGGCGGAGGCGCAGTCTGGAAATCTTGCGCAACCTCGTTACCGGCGCCTCCACCTTCGAAGTACGCGGACTCCGGATCGATCCCGGTGTAGTTCGTCCATATGGCGAGGTTCCGGGCGGCGAAGGTTACGCTCGCGCGCTCAGCACGGAACAACGGTCTACTCCGCAGCATTCTCGCCGGCACGT
Organism: Gemmatimonadaceae bacterium; assembly: GCA_051305945.1. Classification (GTDB taxonomy): domain Bacteria; phylum Gemmatimonadota; class Gemmatimonadetes; order Gemmatimonadales; family Gemmatimonadaceae; genus JACDCY01. The sequence continues at coordinate 7,521 of JBPPMH010000134.1, read as the reverse complement.
TGAACGTCACGCCCAGCTCACGCCATCTCGTGAAGGTGGCGTCCTCGATGAAGCCATCCTGCGTGTTGGCGGGATGGTCGCGGAGCGCGACGACGCGCGCCTGCTGGAACAGGGGCGCGGACGGATTCCGGTCGCCCAGGCAATTATTCCGGGACTGGCAACGGATCCGCTCGGTGTTGTTGTACAGCTTGTGGCCGCTCTTGCGGTCGAAGTTGGCCGTGATTCTCACGACTTCGCCGAACAGGTCCAGTCCGGGGCTGAACGACATCTCGGTGCGTGGGAGCGAGCGGCCGCGGAACTCGCTCGTGTCTCCGATCACAAGCTCGTCCACGGTGATGAAGCCATCGCCGTTTGCGTCCGCGAAGCTCCTGATGGGCCGCACCCACCAGCCGTACAGCGGGTAACCTTCTTTCTGGGAGATCGTCGCACCGATGATCGGCGGCACTCCGCCCAGGTCGACCAGCTCGTTGTCGTTCATGGAATGACCAACGAAGAGGTCGAACCCGAACCGGTCATTCTTGATGAGCTGGAGATCCAGCGATGTTTCAATTCCCGAGTTGCGCACCGCGCCGATATTCTCGAACCGGGATGCGGCGACGCCGGCGGAACCCGGCAGCAGCCGCTGGATCAACGCGTCGCGCGTGCGCTTTCTGTACGCGGAAAACCCTAAGGTCATCCGGTTGCCGAAGCCGACGAGATCAAACCCACCCTCGAGCTCAGTCGAGCGCTCCGGCTTGAGTTCGGGGTTGCCGACCGCGGAGAACAGGATAGCCGGAACAGGGTTGTCATTGAAGTTCGTACGCGACCCGCCGAAGAACGCGAGCGCGGTGTTCGTTCCCGCGGCGACGCCGGAGGAGCCGTAAGCGCTGCGAAGAGTCAGCTGATTGATGAATCCGGGCCTGGGGAAGAACGGTTCTTCGGACACTACCCAGGAGAACCCGACCTTCGGGTAAAACACACGATCCAAATCCTTGCCGAACGCCGTGTGGTTGTCCGCGCGAACCGCGGCCGTGAGGAAAAGCCGGTCCCGCAAACCGAGCGTCTCTTCGATGAAGTACCCGGCCCTCACTGAATACGACGACGATTCATCCGCGTTGCGCACAGCGCCAGCGTCTACCGTGGTGGCACCCGGCGGCAGGTTGCTGGAAAAAGCTCCGTTCCGCTCGAAGTCACTCCTGAAGTACTGGAATCCGACCGTCGTTTTGGAAGAGAGCCATTCGCGCAGCCGGAAATTGGCCGTCGTGTTGACGTTGGCCGTGTACTGCATGAACTCCGTTCTATTGTTTTCCTTGAATCCCTCGCGCCACGTTGAGAAGTCCGAGCAGTTCGCGCGGCGGCACAAATCCGAGTCCACGCGGCTCGTGAAGTCGATGCCGAAGTTTCCGCGCGCGTCGAGCCAGTTGGTCGGACGCCAGCTCGGCGTCACGCCACCGATAAACCGGTTGATCGTCTGGGTGACCGTTTCCTGGAAAATGTCTCCAGGGGTGTAGACCCGGTAACCCATCAACGGGAAGCCAAGGCTGCTGTTGCCGTTATTCTTGAAGCCGGGGCCGCCATACGCGCTCGACAGCAGTCCCGTCGTGTTGTTGTCCGTCTGCGGGAGCCGCTGCTCACTATTGATGTAAGTTGTCGATACCGCGATGTCCCCGCGCGCACCCAGGCCCAGGTTGAGGTTCGCGCGAAAGCTTCCGCGCTGCATCGCATTCGGCCTTCTGTGCTCGTAGCGGATGCCAGTAGTCGTGGAATCAAGCCGCAGCACGTCGAACCGCGGCACGTCGTACACCCCGATCTCCCTCTCCCATTCGCCGGAGACGAAATAGCGAACCGCCTCCGAGCCGCCGGAGACCTGCGCGCCGTACTGGCTACGCTCGCCGGTGCCGAGGGGAGTAGTCTCGGGATCTTCGAAAAGGTTGAACGCGAGCAGGCTGTCCTGCGTGCATCTGTTCGTCGCGAGCTCGATGACGCGGCACTGGCGCGCCGCACCCGGCGTTCCGCCGGGAGTTGCGGGCGGCGTGCGCCCGAACAGCGAATACGCTACTGGATAGTCATTACGATCCTTCATGCGGCCGGTCTCGTAATAGATGTTCCACCGGGGCGCGCCGGCGCGACCGCGCTTGGTCGTGATCACGATGACGCCGTTCGCCGCATCCGTGCCGTACAGCGTGGCCGCCGACGGGCCTTTGACCACTTCGATTCTCTCGATCTGGTCGGGGTCGATGTCGTTGCCACGGCTCGGCAACGCGCCACCTACGCCGATGCTCGACGAGCCGGTGCTCGAGTTCATCGCGATTCCGTCGATGATGTAGATCGGATCGTTGCTGAGCGACAGACTGCTTCGGCCGCGAATGCGCACGCGTCCCTGCGTGCCCGTGAGAGTTCCAGGCTGGACCTGCACGCCGGGAGCGCGCGCCGTCAGCAACTGGTCGATCGTCGCGATGGATCCCCTTTCGACGATTGCCGCCGCCTTCACCTGAGCGATGTCGTGCGCGACCTCGCGCTTGCTGGTGGGACCGGTCGCCGTGGTGACCACCTCGGCCAATTGAACTGCCGACGGAGTGAGATCGAAATTCACCGTGGCCGTCCCGCCAGGCGCGACGGTGACCGTGCGCTCCTGCGCAGCGAAGCCGATAGCGGTGACTCTGATGGTCACCGTGCCCGCGGGAACGCCCCGCACCGTAAACCCGCCGTCCGTGCGGGCGGGAACCGCGATTGAGGTTCCCACCACCGCGACGCGCGCGTTCTCAACCGGTTGCGCGCCCTGCGTTGACCGAATGGCGCCGGTGACGGTGCCGGTGCCTTGTGCGACGATCGAGCCTGGTATCAGCGCGAGCGCGAGCCCAAGGACGTAAAACAACGACCTTGTAAATCTCATACTTCCTCCAATAAGGATGGCGGGTGGAACTCCAGGCCACTGCCGGTCGGAGCTCCCGCGCCGGTGAGACTACAGTCTTACCGTCGAGCCGTCCTGCACGTAACAACCAGAAACAAATGGTCGCAAGGGGGGCGCGGGGGGGGGACCCCCTAAATCGCCCGCGCCTTCTCGGTTACGACTCGGACGTTGTTGTCCTCGACCTGAAGGAATCCTCCGTCGACCGTAAAGCGCTTGCCGCCCGCGCTCGCGCCCTCGAGCCGGAGCTCGCCGTTGCCCAGCAGCGTGACCATCGGCGCATGACCGGAGAGAATTCCCAGCGAGCCGTCGAAAGCGGGGGCGACGACTGAAGTTGCCTCGCCCTCGAACAGCAGGGCTTCGGGTGAGATGACGGAGACTTTAAGCATCCGGGTTTGCTACGCCTTCGCCATCTGGTTCGCCTTCTCGATCACGTCCTCGATCCCGCCAGCCATGAAGAAGGCCTGCTCGGGATACTGGTCGAACTCGCCGGCGACGAGCCGCTCAAACGAGGAGATCGTCTCCTCCAACTTCACGTAGCGGCCGGTGATGCCGGTGAACTGCTCGGCGACCGCGAACGGCTGCGACATGAAGCGCTGGAGACGGCGCGCGCGGCCGACGATCTTCTTGTCGTCTTCCGACAGCTCGTCCATTCCGAGAATCGCGATGATGTCCTGCAGCTCCTTGTACCGCTGAAGGATGCGCTGCACTTCGGTCGCGACCTTGTAGTGCCGGTCACCGATGTACTGCGCGTCCAGAATTCGCGAGGACGACGCGAGCGGATCCACGGCGGGATAGATGCCCAGCTCGGTGATCGCGCGAGAGAGAACGACCGTCGCGTCCAGGTGGGCGAACGCCGTCGCCGGCGCCGGATCGGTGATGTCGTCGGCGGGAACGTAGATGGCCTGCACCGACGTGATCGAACCGGACTTGGTCGAGGTGATGCGCTCCTGCAGGTCGCCCATCTCGCTGGCGAGCGTCGGCTGGTAGCCGACGGCGCTCGGCATGCGGCCGAGCAGCGCGGAGACTTCCGAGCCGGCCTGCGTGAAGCGGAAGATGTTGTCAATGAACACGAGCACGTCGGCGTTCTCGACGTCGCGGAAGTATTCGGCGACTGTGAGGCCCGACAGCCCGACGCGGAGACGCGCTCCCGGCGGCTCGTTCATCTGGCCGTAGATGAGCGCCGTCGAAGCGAGAACGCCCGACTCCTGCATCTCCAGGTACAGATCGTTGCCCTCACGCGTGCGCTCGCCCACGCCGCAAAACACGGACTTGCCGCCGTGTCCCTTCTGCACGTTGGCGATCAGCTCCATGATTACGACGGTTTTGCCGACGCCGGCGCCGCCGAACAGTCCGATCTTTCCGCCCTTCACGAACGGTGCGATCAGATCAATAACCTTGATGCCCGTCTCGAATATCTCGGTCTTCGGCTCGAGCGCGGAGAACTTCGGCGCGGCGCGGTGGATCGGCCACCGCTCGACGTCGTCCGGAATCGGCGCACCGTTGTCCACCGGGTTGCCGAGCACGTTGAGGATGCGGCCGAGCGCCGCGGATCCGACGGGAACGGTGATGGCCTGGCCGGTGTCCACGACTTCCATGCCGCGGACGACGGAGTCGGTGGACGACATGGCGACGGCGCGGACCTGATTCCGGCCGATGTGCTGCTGCACCTCGGACGTCACGTCGATCACCTGGCCGTAGTCGGTGGTGGCCTGAATTCTCAGGGCGTTGTACAGCTCGGGGAGATTCTCGGGCTCGAACTCGACGTCGAGCACCGGTCCGATGACCTGCACGACGCGTCCGATGTTCTTCTCTGTCTTCACGGCAGTGGCCATTTCTTATCCCTGTAAGCCCGCGGCACCGCCGACGATCTCGGCGATCTCCTGGGTGATCTGCGCCTGACGGGCGCGGTTGAATGTCCTGCGAAGTCCGTTGATCATCTCGCTCGCGTTCTCGGTGGCGTTCTTCATCGCCGTCCGGCGCGCGCCCTGCTCGCCAGCGTTCGATTCCGCGAGCGCGCGGTACACCGTGTTGCGCACGTACAGCGGGAGCAGCTCGCCGAGGATCGCGTCGGCGGACGGGTACAGCAAATAGTCGCGCTGCAGTCCCTGCTTGCCTTCCTCGCGCGCAGGCGGTTGCACCGGCAGCACCTGCTCCGACACGGGCGGCGTGGACAGAGCCGAGTTGAACTTGGCGTACACGACGTACACCGCGTCGAGCCGGCCCCCGGCGAAATCGTCCATCAGCACGTCGGACAGCGACGCGGCGTCGGTCGAAGTCGGCTTGTCGGTGATGTCGGTGCGGCTCGCCTTCACCTCGCGCCCGATGTACTTGAAGTAGCCGAGTCCCTTGCGACCGACGATGTGCAGCTCGGTCTCGGCCCCGGCGCCTTCGAGACGCGCGATGAGGTTGCGCGCTTCCTTGATCAGGTTCGCGTTGAATCCGCCCGCGAGACCGCGGTTGGACGTGATGAGCAGGATCGCCGCGCGCTTTACGCTCTCCGGCTGGCGGAGCAGCGGGAACCTGTCGGCGACATCCGCCGAGTACACGCTCGAGATGACCTCGCGCAGCACCAGCGCATACGGCCGCGCGGCGTGCACGCGGTCCTGCGCGCGCTTCATCTTGGACGTGGCGACCATCTCCATCGTGCGCGTGATCTTGCGCGTGTTCTCGACGGACTTGATGCGGCCCTTGAGCTCCCTGCCTTTAGCCATCAGGGCTACGCGGCGGCGTCAGCCGGCGTGCGCGACTGATTGAACGCTTCGATCGCCGACTTGAGCTCCGCCTCGAGCTCCTTCGACAGCGTCTTCTCGGTGCGGATCTTATCCTGAATCTCGCCGCGCTGGCTCGCCATCATCTCCAGAAAGTCGCGCTCCCATGCGCGCACCTCGGAGACCGGAATCTGGTCGAGGTAGCCGTTGGTCACGGCGTAGATGATCATGACCTGCTGCTCGACCGGCATCGGCTGGTATTGCGGCTGCTTGAGGATCTCGACCGTGCGCGCGCCGCGCTCGAGCTGCCGCTTGGTCGTGGCGTCTAGGTCGGATGCGAACGAGGAGAACGCTTCCAGCTCGCGGTACTGCGCGAGGTCGAGGCGGAGTCGGCCGGCGACGGCCTTCATCGCCTTGATCTGCGCCGCGCCGCCGACGCGCGACACCGAGATGCCGACGTTGACCGCTGGGCGAACGCCCGCGAAGAAGAGATCCGACTCGAGGAAGATCTGCCCGTCGGTGATCGAGATCACGTTGGTCGGGATGTAGGCGGACACGTCGCCGGCCTGCGTCTCGATGATCGGGAGCGCGGTGAGCGAGCCGCCGGGCTTGAGAATGTTCTCGTCCACGACGCCCGGATCCTCGCGCAGCTTGGCCGCGCGCTCGAGCAGCCGCGAGTGGAGATAGAACACGTCGCCGGGATACGCCTCGCGGCCCGGAGGGCGGCGCAGCACCAGCGAGATCTGCCGGTACGCCGCGGCCTGCTTGGACAGGTCGTCGTACACGCACAGCGTCGGCTTGCCCTCGTTGTACATGAAGTACTCGGCCATCGCGCAGCCGGAGTAGGGAGCGATGTACTGCATCGGTGCCGGGTCGGACGCGGCGGCCACGACGACGATCGTGAACTCCATCGCGCCAGCCTGGCGCAGCTTCTCGACGACGGCCGCGACAGTGGACTTCTTCTGGCCGATCGCGACGTACACGCAGATGACGCCCGTACCCTTCTGGTTGATGATCGTGTCCACCGCGATCGCCGTCTTGCCCGTGCCGCGGTCGCCGATGATCAGCTCGCGCTGGCCGCGGCCGATCGGGATCATGGAGTCGATCGCCTTGAGTCCCGTCTGAATGGGCTCGCGAACCGGCTGCCGCACGATGATGCCGGGCGCCTCCGACTCAACCTTCCGCGCGTGCGTGGTGCCTATCGGGCCGCGATCGTCCACGGGATTACCGAGCGCGTCCACGACGCGGCCGATCATCTCGGGTCCGACCGGGACCTCGAGCACACGGCCGGTGCGGCGCACTTCGTCGCCTTCCTTGAGCTGGAGATAGTCTCCGAGGATGACCGCGCCGATGTTGTCCTCTTCGAGGTTCAGCGCCAGTCCGACGATCTTCGCGCCGGTCTCGGAGGAGGTCGCCTCGAGCATCTCGCCGGCCATCGCTTTCGCGAGACCATAAATGCGGGCGATGCCGTCCCGGACCTCGAGGACGGTACCGACTTCCTCTACGTCGAGCTCATGGAGGTCGGCGGCCTCGATCTCACGGAGGAGGATGTCCTTGATCTCCCCGGGGCGAAGTGTCGTTTCAGCGGGCATGACGGTTGTGTTCTGAGTGGTAAGAGCCGGGCCTTTTAGGGGCGATCGGCGGGGCCCTGGAGGGCTTGTGAAAAATATCACAAGCCCAGGGGCGATTCAAGTTAGCAGGGCGAGCACGTTTATCACCGTTAGGGAAAAGCAGTTAGTGAGCAGCCAGTTAGCCAGATCACCAGCGGGCGAGTTTTTTCTGACCAACTGGCCTGCTGGCCAACTGGCTACTCATCAACTTGGGGTTCCCGGGCGCCACCGCAGTCAGTAGGCCCGCACCAACTCTATGCCAGTGTAGTAGTGCTTCAGTATCTGCTCGTACCCCTTCCCCGCCCTTGCCATC
>JBPPMH010000133.1:0-2883 GCA_051305945.1 Gemmatimonadaceae bacterium | reverse complement strand
CCCGGGAAGCGGAAGAAGTACGACGAGATGCGCAGTCTCGGCGCGTTCGACGGATTCTCCCGCGGGCGGCGCGGAGCGGCGTAGCCGCGCGGCGGGTCGTCGATCAACTTCGAGGACTTCGACATCGGCGGCCTCGGAGGGCTCGGCGACCTGTTCGGCTCGATGTTCGGCGGCGGCGCCGCCAGGCAGCGCGCGCGCGGGCCCGAGCAGGGACAATCAGTCGAGACTACGCTCGACGTGCCGTTCCGCACCGCCGTTCTGGGTGGCAAGGTGCCGGTCGAGATGGAAGTGAGCGAGCAGTGCGCCACGTGCGGCGGCTCCGGCGGCGCGCCGGGCAGTTCGGTAAAGGTGTGCTCGGAGTGCAATGGGCGCGGCGTGCTGTCATTCGCGCAGGGTGGGTTCGCGGTGAACCGGCCGTGCCCCGTGTGCCTCGGCAAGGGACAGGTCCCGTCGGAGCCGTGCAAGACGTGCGCGGGGCGCGGGGAGATCAGCAGCCGGAAGAAAGTGCTCATCACCGTGCCGCCGGGGACGGACACCGGCTCGAAGATTCGAATGAAAGGGCAGGGCGGGCGCGGACGTAACGGCGGGCCCGCGGGCGATCTGGTGATCGTGTTCAACGTGAAGCGGGACAGGTTCTACGTGCGCGAGGGACTCGACCTCGTCGCGAAAGTGCCGATCAACATCGCGCAGGCCACGCTGGGGTCGAAGATCAACGTGAAGTCAATCGACGGGAAGAAGGTGAGCCTGCGGATTCCCGCGGGCACGCCGACCGGCAAGCGGTTCCGCGTGCGGGGACTGGGAGTTCAGAAGGACACGGCGCGCGGGGATTTGATCGTCGAGGTATCGGTGTCGGTGCCGGATGAGCTGTCGGAGGAGCAGAAGAAGGCGATGGAGGAGTTCGCGGCGGCGGGGGGGCTGAAGTACTGAGGGGGACCGCCGACAACAGGTTCGGGCAACAGGTAACAGGTTTTGGTTCTGGTTAACTGACTGGTTATCGGTTGTAGGTTGGCGGGTCGGCGCGCTTGCCGAAGTCATCTGATTCAAAATGAAATCGATTGCTGATGGGTGGAGAACTGTATTTCCGCATCATGCGGAATGCAGGATCACCGCAATCTTCGCGTCTGGAAGCACGCGCACGATCTGGCTGTGAATGTCCGGTGCGCGACCGGGGACTTTCCCATCAGTGGGTATGCGTCGCTGCAATCCCAGATGACGCGTGCGGCCGAGTCGATCGTTTTTAATATCGCCGAAGGCTGCGGAGCTTCATCTCAGCGTGAGTTCGCGCGGTTCCTCGGCATCAGCATCAAATCGAGCTTTGAGCTCGAAGCTCAATGCGAGCTTGCGAAGGATTATGGCGCGCTACGCGCCGCGGTCTGGAAAGAACTGGTTTCGGCCCTGGTCAGCGTGAGGCGGATGCTCTTCGCGCTGCGCAAGAAGGTGCTCACTTCTCCTCATGCAAAGCGGATGACGCTGACACCCGCAACCGGCGACCCGTAGCCGGTCGTTAACCAAAACCAAAACCTATGACCTGTTGCCCGGACCCGTTTTTCTCAGTCCTCGACGATAACCGTCCCCTTCATCTGCGGGTGCGGCTCGCAGTGATACGGAAACGATCCTGTCGCCGTGAACCGGCGGGTGAATTTCCCTCCCTGATTCAGGAACCCGCTCCCCCAGCTCCTGTCGTCCGCGGTCACGGTATGCGCCAGCGGATCCCCGTTCACCCATTCCATCGTCTGCCCGACCTTGATCCGCACGGTCGCCGGTGAGAACGCGAGGTCCTTGATGTTGACGCGCACGGTCCCGCCTTCGACCTGCACCGCCGCCGGCTCGGGTGCGGGCGCGTGCCTGCGAAAGATCCGCGACCACTGCGACGCAGTGCCGAGCGGCGCGACGAAGGCGAAGCCGTACCGGACCGATTCGGGCCCGTAAGCCTTCTTTCGCGACGTGCCCTGGAGCGTCACCGCGCCGGCGTTCGTGGCGTGGAACGAGAAATGGTGGCGCGTTCCCGGAAAAGCGAAGGCGAGCGCTCCGCTCCAGGCGGTTCCGAGCGTGTCCGGCGTGAACGCGCGGCCGACGTCGCCGGAGAGAGCGAGGTATTCGGTGAGATGGAGGACGGCGCCCACGGCTCCGGCGAAACCGCCCTCGCCCGTGCCGAACGCGTCCGAGAACACGCGCGCTTCGCCGATGAGCGACACGGAGCCGGCGCGGCCGCGCGCCGTGACCGCGCCGTCAATGCTGCCCGCCGCGGTGTTGTAGGCCAGCAGCCCGCTGAGCGCGCCGCGATTGCCGGACGGTCCGCGAAATGCCGCCCACCATTGCGTCTCGTTCCCGCCCAGGCTCTCGGCGCTGACCTCGCTGTTCGACGTGTAGTCGAGTCCGAGCGCGAGCCGGCTCGAGAGCGCGGTGGCGGCGGTTACCGTAGGGATGCTGATCAGCTCGTCGCCGCCCTCGACCAGCTCGAAGCGGTGCGACAGGATCATGGCGGGCTGCCATTTGCCGATAGTCCACGCAGCGCGCGTGTTGGGCGTGTAGTCGATCAGCCGCTGCCCGGCGAGCGACGCTGGCGCCGCGGCGAGCAGCGCCAGCGCGAGGATGCGGACGCCGCGCACCGCGCGGCGCCCGCCCATGAAATTGCCAGTCATTGGACTACGACCGACCCGTTCATTCCTCCGTGCAGCGTGCAGTTGTAGTTGAAGGTGCCCGCCGTGCCGAACGAGCGCGCGTTGCTCCCCGAGGTGTGGTCGTCGATGTTGCTCGGCGCGCCCGTCGTCCCGGCGAACGTGACGTTGTGCTGCACTCCGCTCGTGTTGTTCCACGTCACCGTGCCGTTGCGGGTTATGGACACGCTCGACGGATTGAAGGACGACGCGCCCAGTACGACCG
>JBPPMH010000132.1:0-17704 GCA_051305945.1 Gemmatimonadaceae bacterium | reverse complement strand
CTGCCGGATTCCGTGTCCACGACCCATAGCTGACGCGCGCCGGTCCTAGTGGAAGAAAATACCACATGCCGTGAGTCCGGCGACCACGATGGATCCTCGTTCTCGCCTTCACTCGTGTGCTGCCTGGTCGAGCGGTCGCGGAGCGAGAGGCTCACTATCTGGAACGCTCCGCCCGCCTGCGACTGATACGCGATCCGCCTGCCGTCGGGCGACCAGTCGGGCGAGCCGTTTTCGCTCCGTCGCGCCAGGCTCGAGGTAGTGAGCGGCTGCGCGTTCGTCCCGTCGGCGTCCATGAGGTAAAGATCGGGCTGGCCCGCGCGCCCGGACGTGAAGACCACGCGCCGTCCGGTGGGATCGAACGACGGGCCGGTGTTGTCGCCGGAGCGAGGCGGCGTGAGCCGGTGCGGCGTTCCGCCGGACGCGCCGACTGCCCACAGGTTCGTCCCTCCCTCGTCGCCGTGCGCGTAGGTGATGGAGCGTCCGTCCGGCGAGAAAGCGGGCGTGATGGTGATCCCGCGTGACGGAATGCCGCCGAGCCACCGCGTCGAGCCGGCCGCGAGCCCGGACACACCCAGCCGCCACCTGCCGCCGCTCACGCCCGAGAAGACGAAGCCCGATCCGTCCGGCCGCCAGGCCGGCGACAACGCCAGCTCCGCCGACGTCAGCCGGCGCGCGTTGGCGCCGTCGCTGTCGATCACCCAAACCTGCCCGTCGCCGCCGGTGAACAGCACCCGCGTCTGCGCCGCGCCCCGCGAGCCGAAGATCCACAGCCCGAGCTCGTCGCTCACTCCGTGCAGAGCCATCCGCCAGCCGGGACCGTACACGTCCACGGGGAGAGTGAAGTCGGCGCTGCGGGCGAGCTTCTTCGAGGGCACGTCGTACACGCGTATCGCAAGCCCGACCGGCGTAAGACGAGGCTCGATGATCGCCGTGGCGCCGAACGTCGCGAACCGGTCGAGGTCTATCTCCCCTCCCGCTCGCGGCAATAGCGCGCGAGCCGCCACAGCCTCCAGGGTGATCAGCGTCACGCGATCGTCGAAATCGAGATCGCGCTGGAGAATCGCCCGGACCGAATCGCCCTCGGCGCCCTCGACCGGGAGCACCAGCACGACGGGACGCGTTCCCGGGGTGTACGTGAGGGCCAGCCGCACACCCTCAGCGGGCTGTGGGTCCTGAGCCCCGGCCGGCAGGGCTGCGGCCAGTAGGCATGCTGGAAGAAGAAGCCGGCAGAACGTGGTCATTGCCGTCAAATTAGTCACCAATCACTAATCACCAATCACCAATCACCAATCACCTTTATCTTTATGGGTATGGAAACTCACGGTCCCCTCGGCACTCTCTGGGTCTCTTTCGGCCTGATCGCGTTCTACATCGCGCTGATCTGGATCAACACCCTGCTCGGAATCATCCTGACTCCGCTGTTCGTCATGCCCGGCACCTGGCTGCAGGACAAATTCATGGCCCGGAAGAAGCGGGACGAGGACCCGGAAGAAGCTCCGTAGTCTCAACGATTTCGGGCCATCCCAAGTATTTTGGGATGATGCCTTCCATACACCGCAAGCTACCGCGGCCAGCCGAGATGTTCGCGCTCCTGGCCGCGTTGTCGTTGGTGGCTTCCGCCGCCTCCGCGCAGACCGCGGACAGTCTCCCGCTCACGCTCGACTCCGCGATCGCGTCCGCTCTCCGCACCGGCGACGAGGCGCGCGCCGCCGCGCTGCGCGTGGACATCGCCGACGCGCAGGTGACGGTCGCGCGGGCGGCCGCGCTCCCGCAGCTCCGCATCAACGCCACACAGACGCACGTCATGGAGAGCGCGCGCGCCCAGGCGGTCGGCGCCGTGTTCAACCAACCGAACACGTACAACACCAACGCCAGCTTCTCGCAGCCGATCTTTCAGGGCGGGCGGCTGGCCGCGGGGAGACGCGCCGCGCGGCGCGTGCGCGAGTCCGCGCGGCTGGACGAGTCGGAGGAGCGGGCGCAGGTCACGCTCGACGTGCAGCGCGCGTATCTGCAAGCGCTGTTCACGGCCCGCGCGCTGGAGATTCAGAGGTCGGCGTACGCGCTGGCCGGCGAGCGCGTGGTCCAGGCCGAGCAGTTCGAGCGCGCCGGTCGCGCCGCCCGGTACGACGTGCTGCGCGCGCGCGTCGAGCAGGCCAATATCGAGCCCAACGTCATCCAGGCGCGCGGCGACGCCGAGCTCGCCCAGCTCGAGCTCAAGCGGTTGATCAACGCGCCGCTCGACCGTCCGCTCAAGCTCGTCACCGTAATAGACAGCGCCACGGTGGATCGGATGGTCGCGCAGGCCGAAGCGGCCGGCGTGACGGCCGAGCGGGCCGCAGTACGATCTGCCGAGCTCGTGGCGGCGGCGCGGCGCGACGCGGTCTCCGTGGCGCGAGCGGACCTGCTGCCGAGCGTGAGCTTCAACGCGCAGCTCGGCTACCTCGCGTTCCCCATCAGCGGCTTCCCGCCAGGGCGCGGCCGGCTCGAGCCGGTGGCGTGCCCCGCGGGCAGCGAGCCGGACCGCGTCTGTACCCAGCAGAACGGCGGCTGGTTTCCCGACCGCTCGATGAACTTCGCGGTGAGCCTGCCGGTGTTCGACGGGATGCGCGCGCGGGGCAACATCGCGCTCGCACGGGCGCAGGCCCGTCTCGCCGAGCTCGACCTCGTGCAGGAGCGCGAGCGCGTTCGCATCGAGCTCGCGAGCGCTCGCGAGAACCTGGACCGCGCCAAAGCGCTGTACTCCGCGCGCAGGCAGACCGTCAGTGAGGCCGACGAGGCGTTTCGCCTGGCGTCGCTGCGCTTCACGCGCGGACTCGGCACCCAGCTCGAGGTGTCCGACGCCCAACTCGCGCTGATCACCGCGCAAATGACGGAAGCGCGCGCCATCTATGATCTTTATCTCGCCGCCGCGTCGCTCTCGAGGGCGCTCGGCGCTTCGATTCCCGCCATTGAGAGCTCCGGTGAGATTACGAACTGACGTGCGTCCGCTGGTTCTGGCATTCGTCGCGATCGCGGCCTGCTCGCGTAGCGACGCCGACACGCCGGCGGCGGCGCAGACGCCGGGGGCGCCGGCGGGTGCGCGCGCGCAGCGCTCCGTCACGCTCGGCGCCGAAGACGTGGCCCTCGTGCGCACCGCATCTGTGGAGGACGGGGTTCCGATCACAGGCACGCTGCGCCCCATTCAGACCATAGACGTCAGGTCTAGGCTGGAGGGAGACCTCACCGCCGTGTACGTGCTGGAGGGCGAGTCCGTTCGGACCGGCCAGGTGCTGGCGGTATTCGAGTCGCTCGACCAGCAGGGTGGAGAGCAGAGCGCCCGCGCCGACCAGGTCGCGGCCCAGGGCGAGCTGTCCACTGCGGAGTGGAACCTCGAGCAGACGCGCGAGCTGCACCGCGTCGGCGCGGTTCCGGAGCGCGATCTGCGCGCGGCGCAGCAGGCCGTGACCACCGCGCGCGCGCGTAAGGCGGCCGCGGACGCGCGGCTGCGCTCGATGCGACTCGGGGTGCGGGACACGCGCGTGCTCGCGCCCACGTCCGCTTCGGTTCTGACGCGGCACGTCGAGCCCGGTGAGCACGTGGCGCGCGGCGCGCAGCTGTTCACGCTCGTGCGCAACGACGTGCTCGAGCTGGCGGCGGCCGTGCCCGAGCGGCGCGCGTCGAGCATCACCGTCGGGCAGCTCGTGCGGTTCGACGCCGGCGGGCGGCAGTTCGAGGGCCGCGTAGCGCGGTTCAGTCCCACCATCGATCCGTCCACGCGCGCGCTCACCGTGTACATCCGCGTCCCCAACGCCGGCGGGCAGCTCAAGGGCGGAACGTTCGCCAGCGGCACAGTGGTGTCGCGCACCATCGCCGGCGCGCTGATCGTGCCGATCCCCGCCATCCGACAGCTGGCCTCCGGCGAATCGTTCGTCTACAAGATCGCCGGCGGCGTGGTGGAGCAGCCGGTCGTGACGGTGGGCGTAGTCAACGAGAACGCGGGGGTCGCGCAGGTCCTGACGGGTCTCGCCGCCGGTGACCGCGTGATCGTGGGCAACGTCGGAACGATCGGGCGCGGCATGGCCGTCGAGGTGATCGGCGGTGACTCTACCGCCGCGCAGGCCGTGGCTCCCGCGCAGCCCGCCCCCAGACCGAGATAGCCATGTTCCTCGCAGACATCTCGATCCGCCGCCCGGTATTCGCCACGATGATGATGGCGACGCTCGTGATACTCGGGATCGTCGGCTACCAGCGGCTCGGCATCGACGAATACCCGGACATCACCTATCCCGTCGTGATCGTGCAGGTGGCGTATCCTGGCGCGTCGCCGCAGGTGATGGAGCGCGACGTCGCGCGGCCCATCGAGGAAGCGCTGAACACCGTGGAAGGCGCGCGCGAGATCACCTCTACCTCGATGAACGGCAGCGCCTTCGTGCGGGTGCTGCTCAATCTCGGCGTGGACGTGCTGACGGCGCAGCAGGACGTGCAGTCGAAGATCGCGCGAATCCGGCGGTCGCTGCCGCCCGACATCGAGGAGCCCTTCGTCGGGCGGTTCGATCCGAACGCGCACCCCATCATCTCGCTCGGCCTGCAGAGCGCGGAGCGGCCGCTGCGCGAAGTGACGAGCATGGCCGAGCAGGTGGTCGCGACGCGGCTGGGCGCCGTTCCCGGAGTCGGCGACGTCAGCGTCGTGGGTGGGGCCACGCGGCAAATCCGCATCGAGCTGGATCCAGAAGCGATCCGCTCGTACGGCATCTCGCCATCGCAGGTGTCCACCGCGCTGCAGCGCGAGAATCAGGAGGTTCCCGCCGGCCGCGTCGAGCAGGGCGCGAGCGAGCGGTCAATACGCGTCACCGGCCGCATAGTCGATCCGCGCGATTTCGCCGACATCGTGGTCGCCGTGCGCGACGGCGTGCCGATCCGGCTCGGCGACGTCGCGCGCGTGGTGGACGGGATCGCGATCCCCCGCTCCGCCGCGATGCTCAACGACACGACCGCGGTAGCCATCAACATCATCAAGCTGTCGGGCGCCAACACCGTGGAAGTGTCGGACTCCGTCGGCGTCGCGATGGCGGAGCTTCAGCGCCGGCTTCCGGAAGACGTGCAGCTGCGGCTGATCCGCGACGACTCGCACCGCATCCGCGACTCGCTCCACGACGTGCAGCTGACGCTGATACTCGGCGCCATACTCACGATCGCGATCATCTACCTGTTCCTGAACTCGTGGCGCTCGACGATCATCACCGGGCTCACGCTCCCGGTGAGCATCATCTCCGCGTTCTTCATCATGTGGGTGTTCGACTTCACGATCAACAACATGACGTTGCTCGCGCTGTCGCTCGCCATCGGCCTCCTCATTGACGACGCGATCGTGGTGCGGGAGAACATCGTCCGCCACCTCCAGATGGGGAAAGACCACCACCGCGCGGCGAGCGAGGGGACGAGCGAGATCGGGCTGGCGGTGGTCTCGACGACGTTCGCCGTCATCGCGGTGTTCATCCCCGTCGCGTTCATGGGCGGAATGATCGGAAGGATCTTTCTGCAGTTCGGCGTCACCGTCTCCTTCGCGGTGCTCGTGTCGTTGTTCGTCTCCTTCACGCTCGATCCGATGCTGTCGAGCGTGTGGAAGGATCCCGACGCGCAGAAGCAGGAGCCCGGGCAGCGCCGCGGCCTCAAGCGGTTCGCGGGCGCGTTCGACGACTGGTTCGAGCGAACGGCGGACAAGTACCCGGTCAAGCTCCGATGGGCGCTGTCGAACCGCGGGATCGTCATGGCGGGCGCGCTCGCGTCCGTCGTCGTGGCGGGACTGATTCTTCCCCGCCTCGGATTCAGCTGGCTGCCGGAGGTCGACGGGGGCGAGTTCAACGTCCGCCTCCGCGCCGCGCCCGGCTCGTCGCTCGACTACACCGTGAGCAAGGGCAAGGAGGTTGACGCCTTCCTGCGCAGCCGTCCCGAGGTCACGCTGACCTACATGACCGTCGGCGGGGGCTTCCGCGGATCGTCGAACAGCGGCTCCATCTTCGTGAAGATGCTCCCCAAGTCGGAGCGCTCGAAATCGCAGGAGGAGTTTCAGAACGAGCTGCGGCAGGAGCTGCGCAGGATCCCCGGGGTCATGGCGATAATCACCGGCACGCCGTCCATCTTCGGCGGCTACGGGCAGCCCATCACGATCAACGTTCAGGGCCCCGAGGAGACGCGGCTCCGCATAGCTGCCACGCAGGTCCTGGAAGCAATCCGTGACGTGCCGGGAGTCGCCGAGCCGAACTCGAGCGAGGAAGGCGCCATCCCGCAGCTGGACGTGAATGTTGACCGGCAGCAGGCGTGGGCGGCCGGGCTGGGGATCGGCAGTATCGCTTCGACGCTCCAGCCGATGTTCGCGGGCCAGCGCGCGACCCGGTGGGAAGATCCGCAGGGATACTCGCACGACGTGATCGTCATCTATCCCGACTCGATGCGGTCCACCCCGGCGAACGTCGCCAACATCCCCGTGATCAGCACGACGATCGATCCGACGACCGGCCGCGGCGCGAGCATTCCGCTTTCGCAGGTGGCCGACATCCGCGCGGGCCTCGGGCCGCAGCAGATCGAGCGGCGCAGCCTCGAGCGGCAGATGTCGGTGAGCGCCGGCGTGCTGCCGGGCTTCTCCATGGGGGACGTCGCAGACGAGGCGAAGCTGGCCATCGACTCGCTCGGCCTGCCCGTCGGATACCACACAGTGTTCACGGGGGACGTGCAGAACCTGGAGGAGACCAAGGGCTACGTCGCGGAAGCGCTATTACTCGCGGTCATCTTCATCTACCTGATCCTCGCTTCCCTGTTCGGCTCGTTCTTCCAGCCGCTCGCGATTCTCATGGCGCTGCCGCTCAGCTTCCTCGGCGTCGCGCTCGCGCTATTGGTGACGGGCGGGAATCTCAACGTGATGACGATGATCGGCATCATCATGCTGATGGGGCTGGTGACCAAGAACGGCATCCTGCTGGTGGATTTCGCGAACCAGCAGCGCGCGCTCGGCAAGGACAGGATGGAGGCGCTGCTGCTCGCCGGCCGCATCCGGCTGCGGCCCATAATCATGACGACGGTGGCGATGATCTTCGGGATGCTGCCGCTGGCGCTGGCGCTCGGCGCGGGAGCGGAGCAGCGCGCGCCGATGGCGCGGGCGGTGATCGGCGGGCTGATCACCTCGACGCTGCTGACGCTGCTGGTGGTGCCGGTGGTCTACACCCTGCTGGAAGACGCCGTCGCGTTCACCAGGGATAAAGCGCCCGATAAAATGCGCGGTTTCGCACGATTGCCCGGACGTAATCGCGGGTCTCGACAAACGGTATCCGTTCCGTAAACACTTCCGGGTCGGACGCGCCTGCCTTGGTGCGCCAGCGCGCGACGGGAGTAGCGCCCGCGTTGTAGGCGGCGAGCCCGTGCTCCAGGTGCGGATAGCTCTTCAGCAGCTCGGCCAGGTACTGCGTGCCGAAGTCAATGCTGATCGCGGGATTCCACAGGCTGTCTATGTGCCAGTTCTGCATCCCGCGCGCCTGCGCCATGCGGGTGCCCAACGGCGGCATGATCTGCATCATTCCCCGCGCTCCGACCGGTGACGTAGCCCGCGGGTTGAAGTTCGACTCCTGCTTGATCAGCGCGGCCACGAGCGCGGGATCGAGTCCGTTCTCCCTGGCTTCCGCGGCGATGCGCTCGAGCTCCAGGATCGGGTGCACCAGCCGGTACCGCAGCGGGCTGCGGCCGTGCTCGTTGATGACGCGCCAGCCGAGCGCGACCGCGCGCGACGCCTGCGGCGTGCCCGAGAACGCGTGCGCCGTCGCGATCATTCGATCGGGAGACTTCGCCGCGTCGCGGAACAATCTGGCGTACTCGTGGCGCTGCTCCACTTCCATCCCGAGGTCGCCGAGCAGCGCTATGCGCCGCAGCCCGTCCTCGAGCTCCTGCACCTTCGGCACGGTGTCGCGCGCAGCGTCGCCGAGCGGGAGTGGAACTCCCAGCCGATCGGCGGCGCGCACCGTGTAGTACGACGACGGCTCGTCTGCCATGAGCGAGCGCCAGCCGGAGCGGCTGCGCGCGGTGTCGCCGAGGGCGTGATGCGCGCGGCCCGCCCAGTACCGCGCCGCCGTCGCGTCGCTGCTGCGTGGATACTGGTGCGCGAGCGCCTCAAACTCCGACGCGGCGGTTTTGAAGTCGCCCTGGATGAACGAGATCATCGCGGCCCGGAAGACGGCGATCGGCGCCTGCGATGACGACGGGAACCGGCGCAGCACGTCGCGCAGCGCGGTCCGCGCGTCGCCGTCGCGGGTCTCGTCGGTGGCCAGGTCGGCGAGCAGCAGCAGCGCGGCAGCGGAGCTGGCGTCCTTGGGATACTTCACAGTCATGGCGCGCAGCGTGGCGCGCGCGGCCGTGATGTTCCGCATCGCGATCTGCGCGCGGGCGCGCTGATATTGCGCGCGCGCCGCCAAAGATGCCGGGGCGGTGATGCGCGCGTACTGCGCCGCAGCGTCCGCGTCGCGGTTCAGCCGCGCCAGCATCTGGCCGAATGTGAAGCGATCATTGGCGGTGAGCAGCCCAGCCTTGCCGGCAAGGCTGAAGGCGATGGCCGCGCGGCCCGCCATTCCGATCCGAGCGGCGGTCCGGGCGATCGCGAGCTCCTCGGCTGGGGACCGCTGCTTGAACGCGCGGTCGAACATCGTGATCGCTCCGCGCGAGTCGCCGCTGTTGGACCGGATCTGCCGGAGCAGCCCCGTCCGGACTTCGGCGCGGGCCGCATCGTCGCTCGCCCGGGCGAGACGCAGCCGGAAGGCGCTGTTCGGCGCGCCCGCGCGGTCGTACGCCGCGATCGCACCGACGATGTCGCCCGTACGCTCGCGCGCCAGCGCCTCGCTCATCAGGATCCGGTCACGCGCGACGTCGGTCGTGATCCCGTCGTACAGCTCCTTCCGGGCGGCGCTGTCCGGCGTCACCCCCGCCGCGCGGAGGAACAGCCAGTCGGCTATCTCTGGTACGCTCTCAGCGGCCTGCAGATACACTATGCGCGCGCTGTCGAGCGTGTTGGCTCTGTCGTAATTGCGGGCCCGCGTGATCAGCTCGCGGGCGGGCTGCTCCAGCGTGACCTTGATGCTGTCCGCGTGCAGCGACTCGGGCGCCTCCGGCGCGGACGTGGCCGACGCCTGCTGCCGATCGCAGGCGGTGGTGCACAACAGGAAGGTGATCGCTCGGACGACGTGTAATGTCACAGCCACTGCGCTCCCGGTAATTCCGTGGTGATCAGCTCGTCCGCCTCGCGCGGACCCCAGCTCCCCGCCTCGTACACGGGCATGTCGCGGGCCGGGCCGTTCGACCACAGGTCGATCATCGGATCCATCACACGCCATGCCATCTCGACTTCGTCGCTGCGGGTGAACAGCGTGGCGTCGCCCAGCATCGTGTCGAGCAGCAGCGTCTCGTACGCCGGGCTGGGCGCCTCGTCGAACGCCTCCGCGTAGCAGAAGTCCATCTCGACAGGCGTGGTCTCGAACCCGGGCGTGAGCTCGTGAACGGTGCCGGGCGTCTTCACCTGGAACCGAAGCGCGATGCCTTCGCGCGGCTGCACGCGCATCACGAGCCGGCCGGGCGGCACGTGCGTGTCGCCCGCGGACCCGAATATCATGTGGGGCGGTGACTTGAACACGACGACGATCTCGGACTTACGCTGCCTCAACCGCTTCCCCGATCTGAGGAAAAAAGGCACGCCCTTCCACCGCCAGTTGTCGATCGCGATCCGCATCGCGGCGAAGGTCGGGGTCATAGAGTCGGCCGCGACTCCCTGCTCCGAACGATAATCGATTGCGCCGTCCTCGCGGGATTTCGACGCCACGTACTGCGCGCGCACCGCCGCGGCCTCTCCGCGGTCCACCAGCGGGCGGAGTGAGCGCAGCACCTTGACCTTCTCGTCGCGCACGGCGTCCGCCTCGATTGCGATCGGCGGCTCCATGGCCGCGAGCGCGAGCAGCTGCAACAGATGGTTCTGAAACATGTCGCGCACAACACCGGCTTCCTCGTAATACTTGCCGCGCGTCCCGACGCCGATGGACTCCGCTGCGGTAATCTGCACGTGCGAGATGTACTGCCTGTTCCAGAGCGGCTCGAAGATGGAGTTGGCGAAGCGAAAGACGAGGATGTTCTGCACCGACTCTTTGCCGAGATAGTGATCGATGCGGTACACCTGGTGCTCGCCCACGCGGTCGAGCAGCAGCGCGTTGAGATCGAGCGCGGTCTCCAGGCTCCGGCCAAAGGGCTTCTCCACGACGATCCGGCTCCACGGCCGCTCGCTCGCCGACGCGGTGCGCCGCAGCAGTCCCGACGAAGTCAGGTTGGTCACCGTCGCTGGAAAGACGCTGGGAGGGATGGCGAGATAGAACAGGTGGCTCGCCGCCCCGTCACACGGCTCGTCCACGGCGGCGAGCTTCTCCTCGATCGCAGGAAAGGTTGCCGCGTCGGTGAAGTCCGCCGTCGAGTACCACATCCGGCTCGCGAGCCACGTCCACGCGCGCTCGTCCAGCGACTTGAACCCGTCGGATTTCTCGAGCTCCGCGCGCATGAGCCCACGGTACTGCTCGTCGGTCATGCTCTCGCGCGCCACGCCGAGCACGGCGAACCCCTCGTCCAGCAGGTTCGCGACCGCGAGATGGTACAGCGCCGGCGTGAGCTTCCGCCGCGCGAGATCTCCCGACGCGCCGAAGATGATCATCGTGCACGGGTCTGCCCGCTCGCGTTTCCGTTCAGGTGCGCCGACCGGCTGAACTTCCGGAGCGACCGTAATGGTCGGATCGTCGTTACTAGTCACTAATCACCAATCACTAATCACTTTTTCACCGCGTGTCCGCCGAACTCGTTGCGCAGCGCGGCGATGAGCTTCGCGGCGTACGACTCGTCCTGCCGCGACCGGAGCCGCATGAGCAGCGCGAGCGTGATCACCGGCGCCGGCACGTCGAGATCCACCGCTTCCTGCACCGTCCAGCGGCCCTCGCCGCTGTCGGGGACGAATCCCTTCAGTGCTTCGACACCCGTCGGATCTTCCAGCGCCCGCTCGGCCAGCTCGTTCAGCCATGACCGCACGACGCTGCCGTGATTCCACAGCGCGGCGATCCCATGCAGGTCCAAATCGTACGGCGACGCGTGGAGTATCTCGTACCCCTCGGCGTACGCCTGCAGAAGGCCGTACTCGATGCCGTTGTGCACCATCTTCACGTAGTGTCCGGCGCCGGCGGCGCCGACGCGCGCGTACCCGCCTTCCTGGGCCAGCGCGCGGAAGATCTCCTCGCAATGCGAGACCGCGTCGCGCGAGCCGCCGACCATCAGGCAGTAGCCGAGCTCAAGTCCCCAGATCCCGCCGCTCGTGCCGCAGTCAAGAAGCTCGATCCCGTCGCGCTCGAGCGCCGACGCGCGCCGCTGCGTGTCGTGGTAGTTGGAGTTGCCGCCGTCGATGATGATGTCGCCGGCCGCGAGCCGGGGCCTGAGGGCGTCGATCGTCTCGTCCACGGGAGCGCCCGCCGGGATCATCAGCCACACGATCCTGCGTGGGCCGAGCTGATCCACGACCTCGCCCAGATCGCGCGCTCCGGTACCGCCGAGCTCCACGTATCGGGCGATCGTCGCCGGGTCGCGGTCGTGCACCACGACCGAGTGTCCCGCGCGCAGTAGTCGCGCGCTCATGTTGCCGCCCATCTTGCCGAGCCCGATCATCGCCAGCCGCATGTGAGCTCCGGAGTTGCACGTTCGCGGCAGGACGGCCGCTCGTTAGCCCGCGTCGATCTCCAGCAGGACCGCCCTCGCTGGTGCACCGTCTATGCCCGCGAGTCTGAGCGGCAGACAGATGAAGTCGTACACGCCTGGAGCGACTCCTCCGAGCTGCAAGCCTTCCACGATCACGATCCGGCGCCCGAGCAGCGTACGGTGCGTACAGTGATGGCCCGAGCGGAACTGCTCGATCGATAGATAGTCGATTCCCACGAGCTCGACACCCTGCTCCGCGAGCAGCTCCGCGCCGTCCGGCGCGAGAAACGTATAGCTGCGGTTGAACTCCGCCTGCTCGAGCAGCGCGGAGTTGCGGGTCTTGAGCAGCACCCGGCGCGCGCCCGCGAGCGGCTGGCCGTCCAGCTCCTTCGCGCCGATCTGCATGACGTCCTCGGCGAACTCCAGCACCGTCGCGCGGCCAATCAGCTTGTCGAGCGGAAGCTGATCCACGGTCTCGCCGTCGTCGAAGAAGTGCTTGGCGGCGTCCACGTGCGTGCCGGTATGGGAGCCGAACAGGATGGAACTGACGTTGGCCGTCGCACCGGCTGCGATTGATTGCTGCGGGGTTATCTCAATGGCCGGGTTGCCGGGATAAACCAGGCCGCCGGTAACCACCGGCGTGGAGATGTCGATTATTCGACGCATGACTTCCAAACGGCGGTCAACTGGGTAACCCACTCGACGAGTTCGCACTCAGCAAGAATCTCGGAATCTCCGCGGAAAACTCTCCTCCATCCGGCAGCATGAAGTTGTACTGACCCTCCATGTGCCCCTCCGGCGACTTCAGCACGCAGAAGCTGCGGTACTCGTGCACTTCTCCAGGCGCGATGAGCGGCTGCTGTCCTACCACGCCGTCGCCCATCACTTCAGTGTCCTCTCCGATCGAATCGTGGATCAGCCATCTGCGCGAGAGGAGCTGAGCCGGCCGCTCGCCGACGTTCTCTATGCGCACGAAGTAGGCGAACACGTAGTGATTGCGCGACGCATCCGACTGGTCCCGCAGATACACGGGACGAACGGTGATGCGGATGCCGAGGGTCTCTCTGTAGAAAAATTCTGTGGGCATTGGTGCGGGAAGCGTGAATCTGTGCTCTCAACGTACTACAACTCGCGGGCGAGTTATGTTCGCATCCTCTGACCGCTGTCAGCTATTGGCGGGCTCCACGATTCCCCTGCACTCGCCGAACCCGATCGTCACAAAGCCAGTCCGGCGGCAGCAGCCGCGCATCACGACCTCGTCGCCGTCTTCCAGGAATCGCCGCTCCTCGCCGTTCGGCAGCGCCACGGGATTCGCGCCGCGACTCGTGCGCTCCAGGAGGCAGCCACGCGAATCCTCGCTGCTTCCGGAGACTGTTCCGCTCGCGAGAAGGTCACCGGGGCGCAGGTTGCAGCCGTTGCTCGCGTGGTGCGCCAGCATCTGCGCCGGCGTCCAGTACATGTCGGCGAGACTCCCGCGGCTCAGGCGGAACGGCTCCGCGCCCTCGGCGCGCATGCGCTCTGTGAGCAGCAGTACGTCCACGGTGAGTGCCAGCCCGCCCTCTTCTTCGTTGCCCGACGAAGACAGGTATGGCAGCGGCACGGGCTCATCGCCGCCGCGGGCACGCGCCGGTACGCGAAACGGCGCGAGCGCTTCGGCGGTCACAACCCAGGGCGACACGGTCGTCGCGAAATTCTTCGCCAGGAACGGGCCGAGGGGCTGGTATTCCCAGGCCTGGATGTCGCGCGCCGACCAGTCGTTCACGATGCAGAAGCCGAAGATGTGGTCTTCCGCGCGCGCGATCGGGATCGGCTCGCCGCGCCGGTTCCCGCCCGCTATGAAAAACCCGACCTCGGCTTCGTAGTCCAGCAGCTTCGATGGCCCGAACACGGGCGTTTCCGAGTCGGCCGGCTTCGTCTGGCCGAGGGGACGACGGACCGTCGCGCCGCTCGCGACGATGGATGACGCGCGCCCGTGATAGCCGATCGGCACGTGCCGGTAGTTGGGCAGCAGCGGATTATCGGGCCGGAACATATTCCCGACGTTGGTGGCGTGATCGATGGACGCGTAGAAGTCGGTGTAATCGCCGATGTCGGCGGGAAGGTGCATTCGCGCCTCGCTCATCGGGACGAGCACCGCCGCCGTCGCGCGCGCGCCCGGGCCCCCGGACTCCTCGTCGCGCAGCAGCCGGCTGAGCTCCAGTCGGAGACCCGACACCGACAGACGATCCGCCGCCATCAACGCGTTGAGCGTCGTGGACCTGCACGCTTCGGCGGCCGCGAACGCGGCGTCGCCCTCGAGCAGGTTGGCCTCGAGGCACGCGGTCACGTCGAGTATCTGGTCGCCGATCGCAACCCCGACTTGGGGCTCACCACCCGCTCGCGAGAATACGCCGAACGGAAGATTCTGGATCGGGAAGTCGGTCGCGGGATCGTTGGCCGACTCCACCCACGAGCTCAGCGCGGGGTCATGCGTCTCGTTTATCGCGGCCATCAGATCAATCCCGCCGCGAGCAGCTCGTCCACCGGCTCGCGAAACGAGCACGAGCCGAAGGAAGTCGCGAGCTCGCGGGAGCGCATGATCTCTTCCGTCGAGAGCCGCCGCTCGCGCCACGCGAATCCGCCATCATCGAATCGAAATGCGCCCAAGTCCGACTCCAGAAGAATTGCCTGTGCCTCGTCTACCTTCGCGCCGGCAGACAGCGCCGCGGCGGCGAGGAACACGTTGAGAAATCCGTACATGGTTCCCCGCTTGCTGCCGCTTTCATAGGTGAGAGGATACTCGGCGCGAGCCGCGTGGTGCAGCCCGGCCGTCGCCTTGAACGCGAGCCGCCGCTCCGCGCACGCCGCCAGAAACGCGACGACGTCGTCCGGCGTGGGGAATGCGTCGGCCGTCACGCCGCCCGTGCGGATCTTCGCGCGCGCGCCGGCGCGCTGGATGGAGTCCAGCATCGGCAGCGTCTCGCCGCCCGGGGCGACCTCGACGTACAGCGTGAAGAAGTCCGGTGCGGCCGCGCGTGCCGCGGCCGGGTCGAAGCCGGGGGACGCGCGCAGCTCGATCGTGTCTATGACGGCGTGACCGATCGCGGATCCCTCCCAGTGGCGGCAGTTGAACTTGAGCGCCTCCTGCACGTCCGCGGCGAGATCGTCGCCGGCGAGCGCGGCTACCCTCCACGGCGCGGAACCCTCCCCGCCCGGCAGCAGCTCGCTCGGCATCGCGTCGAACTCGGCGAGCCTTGCCACGGGGACGACGAAGCGCCCGAGCATCCACGCATGCGGGCCGCCCAGGTACCCGGCGTAGTTCCGCATCGCCTCGGCCATCCCGAGCTGCGCGGGGGGAAACAGTCCCGCGTAATCCACGAGGCCCATAGCTAGCGCGCGGACCGCCGAGGGCGCGCTCGATGTGGCGTACACCGTCGGGCTAGTTGCCCGGCTTCTGGGCGATCAGCGTGGCGACCGGCGCTGGTGGCGTGAACACGGCTGCTTCCATCGGCCCGTACTCGTACGACGTGAATTCCATCACCTGCTGCTGGCCCATCATGCTCAGCGTGATCTTCGTCGGCTGCTTGATTCCGTTGAATTCCTTGTAGTCGGTGTACTCGGTGACCGCATCGATCTCACCCATGGACGTCGTCTGCTTGGCGAAGCCCCCGATCAGCAGCCCGGAATCCACGGCATAGCAGTCGAAGGTTTCGCGGCCGCTCTTGCGGACGATCTTCACCTTGTAGCACTGCTGGCCGCCCAGCGTCACGATCTCGGTGGTCTCCATGGATGCGATGCTCGCCGACTCCCGCAGCACGGACGCGAACTCGGCCTCGTCCGCCATCTGCGCCAGCTCTTCCCCCTCGATCAGACGCGGACCCTGCATCGGATCGAGCGACCAGGCGTGCGTTCCGTCGAATCCCTGGAGCATGTCGCCCATGCCGGGAATGGTGATCTTCATGAATACGAGGTTCGGCTGCGCGCCGACGACTTCCATCTGGCCAGTCATGCCGGCGGCCGGCATGCCGAACGATCCCTTGGCGCGGAAGAACGGGTGGCGCAGAATGGCTTCGCGCCCGCCGATGCCCGCCACGTGCTTGGCGACGAGATCCTTGGCCGCCGGGAGCGGCGTGGTCTGCGCGAGCGCGAGTGACGGAAGGAAGGCGATTGTGGCTGCGGCGAGCGCGACTCGACGCGCGGTGGGGGCGGACATCTTTGATCTCCTCAAGCTGGTGACTAGTGACTAGTCGCTAGTAGTTGGGAACTGCGGAAGAACGTCGGTGATAAGGTGCGTCATGTTTTCACTAGTCACTAGTCACTAGTCACTAGTCACCTGCTTCGGATCCACTCGAGGGCGGCCAAATACGCCGCATCCCGGCCGAGCAGAAGATCGCCGCGGGTCACGCCCGCGACCTGGTCCGGGATGACACCCCTGACCTCGAGCCGGGTTCCGTCGGGCAGCGTATAATCCGAGAATACGTGCATCAGCACGTCTTCGTTGGGGAGCCGCTTCATCAGGGCCGGCAGCGCCTGCCCGGAGGTCGTGTCGCCGAATACCCGCGCCCGCCGCAGGTACTGCATTCCAGCCGCGAAGATCTCGCTGGTGCTGACGGACTCTCCGTCCACCAGGATCGCCAGCGGCCGGTCGTAAACCCGGACCGGGCGCCCGCTGAGCGACACCCTGCGGGGATTGGTCACGAGGCGCAGCTCATCGCCCCGCGTCTTGAGAATACCCAGCGGCACAATGGTGTCAACGAAGTAACCGCCGATTCCCATCGAGAGCCCGGCCATTCCCCCGGGATTGCCGCGCAGGTCGAGGACCATCCCTCGGCAATCGGCCAGCTCCTGCATCGTGCTGTCGAAGGGCGCGCTCATCGGCGTCAGCCAGATGTTGAAGCTGACGTACCCGATACAGCCACCGGGAGAAGGAATGCGTGATCGCTCCAGCCGCACGTTCAGCGGCGGAAGATTGCCCAAGCGGGCGATCTGCCCCGGCTCACGTCGGCGGGTGATGGCCAGGGTCGCTTTGCGCCCGCTGCCGCCGACGAATTCCGCGTTGACAGTCGTGCCGGAATCGCCGTCGAGCCGCTGGATGAGCCGCGCGCCCGCGAGCCGGAAGGCTTCCTTCCGGTCGCGCGGATCCGGCAGCGCGAGCGCCGCCACAACGGCGGGGCGAACACTGAACCCGTCCACTGCCTCGATGATCCACCCTGCGCGCACTCCGGCGGCGTACGCCGGCCCCGTCGAATCGACCCGCCATGCCACGGGCGCGCCCTCGACGATCCGCACTTCGATACCCACGTCTCCAGCGACGCCGGATTCGGTTTCGTCCTCATCCGCGTCGGCGGTCGCTCGCACGATCTCGGCTGGGATCAAGCCGAAATGCGACTCGCCCATGCGCGCCAGCATCGCGCGGATGGTCGCGCGCAGCTCGCCGACGGTGCGGGCCGATTCCGCGCGCGGGCGCAGCTCGGTTCGCACGCCGGGCCAGTCGATGCCGCGGAAGGTGCTGTCGTAGTACGTCCGGTTGATCGTCGCCCACGCGGTGTCGAACGTCGCGACGGCGAGCGCGGAGTCGATCGGAGTCGCGTTTGCGGATATCCGGTCCGAGACTGGCACCGTCGTGCACGCAGCGAGAACGGCAGCAACGACGCAGGTGAGACCTTTTGACGGCACCCGCTACGGGATGATCACGGACGTATCCGCAAGCGTGCGGGTCGGCCACCCGGTCCCGGGGATCGCGTGGATCACGACCACCCGGTGCGACCCGGATTCCAGCTCCCTTACGATGCCGGTGTAGCTGGAGCTCGCCACTGCCTGCGCGCATCCCTCCCCTGCACCCAGCGTGCTGGCGGCGGAGACGGTGATGGTGATCTCGCGGTCGGTGACTTTCGCCGCCCCGGTGACGCGATAGCAGGGCGTGGGAGTAGACATCGCACCGGCGATTTGAATCTGCGCGTCGGCAGCGCTCGTAACTCTCGCAAAGTCAGCAGGCGAG
>JBPPMH010000131.1:0-11604 GCA_051305945.1 Gemmatimonadaceae bacterium | reverse complement strand
GCTTGGTTACGAGCAGGTAGGCGAGTCCGGCGGCGCGCCGCCAGCCGCGGAAGTTCCGCCGCACTAGGAACCCGCGATTTCGATTGCTCGAGTACGTCACCCGCGGCGACGACACGGCTTCTCCTACGGTCGCTCCCACCTTGTGGTATACCCGGGCGTGAGGGGCGTACACCAGGCCGAATCCGGCGCCGCGCGCGCGCAGCGAATAGTCCGCGTCCTCGCAGTAGATGGGATCGAAGCATTCCGGCAGCAGCCCGACGGCTTCCATCACCTCGCGCGAGATCAGCATCGCGCAGCCGCAGACAAACGAGGTCTCGACGGGCCGGGCTGACTCCGGCGGCGTGGTTCGGTGCGTGACCAGCGCCCGCACGGGATTCACGTCGCCGCCCGCGTACCATATCCGGGTTCGCTCGGGATCGTGGTAGATCGTTCCGGTGAACAACCCGCCTCCGGCGCGCGCGGCCACGGCGTCGCTCAACTGGACGAAGAAATCTTCCGCCACCGTTGCGTCGTTGTTCAACAACAGGACGTGGCTGGCCGGCGTGCGGTCGCGAAAATACCGCAGCCCGAGATTGTTGTTGGCGGAGAAGCCTCGCAGGGTACGCGACGCGATGATGAGCAGCCACGCGTCGCCAACGTCCGCGCCATTTTCCTCCCCGTCGCGGACGACTTTCGCTCGCACCCCCCGCTCCGAGGCCCAGCGGCCGATCCGCTCCACCGAATCGTCGGTCGAAGCGTTGTCCACCAGCACGACCTGCCGCGGGTGGTTTGCCGCGGCCAGGACGGACTCCAGGCACTCAATCGTGTCCGTCGGGGTGTTCCAGTTCACCAGGACAACGCCCCATGTGGTGGGGTCGCTCTCGACCTTCGCCGCCGTAGTCTCAGTCACCGGTGGTATACTAAGCCCCCGTGACACCCAAGGCACTCGGCGCCAGAGTCGCGCGGCATACGGCCCTAACCTTCGCTGGCTTCGCCGTCCCGCTGGCCGTCGCCCTCGTCGCGATCCCCATTGCAGTCCGGGCCCTCGGCCCGGTGCGGTTCGGTCTCCTCGGCCTCGCCTGGGCGGTCGTCGAGTACGGCGGCTTCTTCGACTTCGGCCTGTCCCGTGCTACTGTCCGCTTCGTCGCCGACGCGCAGGCCCGCTCCCCCCGCGACAACTCCCAGATAATTCCCGTGGCCTTCGCCACGCAGCTCGCTACGGGGCTGTTTGCGGGGCTTTTGGTGTGGGCGGCGGCTCCGTACCTCGCCACGCAGCTGTTCTCTATTCCCGCGGCGTTCCAGGCGGAAGCGAAGGCAATGTTCATGGTGGTCGGCGCGAACCTCACCCTCGTGATTGCCATCGGCGCCCTGCGCGGCGCGTTGGAGGGGGCCCAGCGCTTCGACCTCTCGACCATGGTCAAGATCCCCACGGCCATGGCCGCTATCGTCATCCCGGCGTTCGGTGCAACGCGCGGCTGGTCGCTCGACCTGATCCTGTGGTGGGTATTCGCCGCGCGGCTCGTGACGCTCGCGACGCTGATCGCTCTCGTCCCCAGGGCGGTCGAGCAGTTCCGCTGGGAGCCGCCGCGCGAATGGCGCCGCCTGCGCTCGCTGTTCGGCTACAGCGGATGGCTCACGGTCTCCGGTCTGGCCAACCCGATCCTGGTCAACCTCGACCGGTTCGCCCTGGGCTCCCTCGCGGGCGTGGCGGCTGTCGGCTTCTATTCCGCGCCGTATGAGGCGGCGACGCGCATGCTGCTCGTGCCTGTGAGCATCTTTTCCGCGCTGTTCCCGGTGCTTACCTCCACCGAAG
This sequence comes from Gemmatimonadaceae bacterium, assembly GCA_051305945.1. Classification (GTDB taxonomy): domain Bacteria; phylum Gemmatimonadota; class Gemmatimonadetes; order Gemmatimonadales; family Gemmatimonadaceae; genus JACDCY01. Next base: position 9,812 of record JBPPMH010000131.1, on the reverse strand, counting down.
CCCGGGCCGAACGCGGCAGAACCGTGCGCATCGTCGAATCCGCGCTGCGGCAGACCGCGCTCATCATGATGGTCCCGACTCTCGCTATTCTTGCCCTGGCACCCGAGATGTTGCATTGGTGGCTGGGTCCCAGTTTTGCCGCCGAGGCGTCCACCGCGCTGCGCATACTGAGCGTGGGGGTCTTCGCCAACGCCATCGCGCATGTCCCCTCGGTATTCCTGTACTCCGCGGGCCGCCCCGACCTTCCCGCCAAGCTGCACATGGCCGAGCTGGTGGTGCACATCCCGCTGACGCTCTTCCTGGTGAGCCGGTTCGGGGTGACCGGGGCGGCCGCGGCGTGGACGCTGCGGACCACGCTCGACGCCGCGGGGCTGTCGCTCATCGCCGGGCGGTTGGGCGCGTGGCGACTGGCGCCCGGTGACGCTCGCCGATGGGCGGCCACCGCCGTTGCCTCGGCGGTCCTGCTGGCCGCGCTGGTTATGGGCACCGTCATGGACATTTCCGTTCCGCTGCTGCCCGTGATAGCGCTCGTCGCGGGGACGCTGGCTTTCGTGGCCATCGCGTGGCGAGCTGCGCTTGCGGACGCGGAAAGATCCGGATTGCTCGTGCTGATCCGATCGCGGCCGCACGACTAGCCGGATCCGCTGGTTATCTTGGTGCGAATGCCATGGACTTCGTTACGCGCTGCGGCCGCGTTCACTGCCTTCGAGCGCGGACAGTAGTGTTTCGAGCGAAGGCTCGATGTCAAACGCCTTGGAGGACCTGAGGGCGGCGAGGTCGGCGTCGGCCATCATGTTAACGAGGTCGCTGAACATTACACGCGGCGACCACCCTAGCGCCTCCCTTGCCTTGGAAGCGTCGCCCATGAACAACTCAACCTCCGCTGGTCTGTAATAACGCGGGTCCACCGCCACCACTTCTTTTCCGGTGGAGGTGTCGATTCCGACCTCCGCCGCACCGGCGCCGCGAAATTCCAGGCTGATGCCCAGCCGCGCGAACGCGCACGTGCAGAACTCCCGCACGGAATGCATCTCCCCGGTAGCCAGCACGAAATCATCGGGTCGTTCGTGTTGGAGAATCATCCACATGCCCGCCACGAAGTCCCCCGCGAAGCCCCAGTCGCGCTGAGCGTCGAGATTTCCGAGATAGAGCTTTTCCTGGAGTCCCTCGTGGATCCTGGCCGCCGCCATCGTGATTTTCCGCGTCACGAACGTTTCGCCGCGGATCGGCGATTCGTGATTGAAGAGAATACCGTTTGATGCGAACAGGCCGTAGGCCTCGCGATAGTTGACGGTGATCCAGTAGGCGTAGAGCTTCGCGACGCCGTACGGAGATCTCGGATGGAACGGAGTGATCTCGCTCTGGGGAATCTCGCTGGCATTCCCGTAAAGCTCGGACGTCGAGGCCTGGTAGAACCGCACCCTGTCGGTCATCCGCAGGATCCGCAGCGCCTCCAGCAAGCGCAAAGTGCCGAGCCCGTCCGAATTGGCCGTGTATTCGGGCGTCTCGAAGGAGACTCGAACGTGGCTCTGAGCGGCGAGGTTGTATATCTCGTCAGGCTGCGTCTCCTGGACGATCCTGATCAGATTCGCCCCGTCGGTGACGTCACCGAAATGCAAGAAGAATCGCGAGTGTACTTCGCGCGGGTCGGCGTAGATGCCATCCACGCGCTGCGTGTTGAACATCGAGGCGCGGCGCTTCACGCCGTGAACCGTGTAGTTCTTTCCCAGGAGAAAACGGGCTAGGTAGGCTCCGTCCTGTCCGGTTACTCCCGTGATTAGCGCTGTGGGCATTGATGGTAACTTGTGATTGACGGCTGGAGAATCCGACGCAATGCATAAACCTAGTTGCTCCGCACGACGCCTGTCACGCCGCAGGATTGGCCACAGAGCTGCGGTCTTCCTTGCGCGGACGGTCCTCCGCGGGTTCGCACGCCCGCCGCGGGCTCGTTATCATGCTGTGTCCGGTTTACTCAACATCCTTGCTCGGGACATTCTTGCGCACCGCTCTTATCACAGGAATTGCCGGTCAGGACGGTTCTTATCTTGCCGATCTCCTTCTCGAAAAGGGGTACAGAGTGGTCGGGGTCGTTCGGCCCGGCTCAACGACGTCTCACGAGCGAATAGCGCATCAGATTCACAGGATCGAGCTTGTGCCGGCCGATTTGCTCGACCAGCGCTCGCTATCGGATGCGATTTACGAGATCCAGCCGGACGAGGTTTACAACCTGGCTGCGCACAGTTTCGTTCCGACGTCCTGGGAACAGCCCGTCATGAGTGGCGACTCCACGGCACTGGGCGTTACGCGGATGCTGGAGGCAATTCGCAAGGAAGCGCCGAAGGCACGATTCTACCAAGCCAGCTCGAGCGAACTGTTTGGGAAAGCGGTCGAGACTCCGCAACGGGAGTCCACTCCGTTCTACCCGCGCAGCCCATACGGCGTGGCCAAGGCGTACGGGCACTGGATCACCGTCAATTATCGTGAGGGCCTCGGAATGTACGCCGTATCCGGGATATTGTTCAACCACGAGAGCCCGCGGCGTGGCTTGGAGTTCGTCACGCGAAAGGTTACCGACGCGGCTGCGCGGATCAGTCTCGGTCTGAGTACTACGGTGCAGCTTGGGAACCTGGACGCGCGGCGGGACTGGGGGTTCGCTGGCGACTATGTGGACGCAATGTGGCGAATGCTCCAGCAGGAAGAGCCCTCAGACTTTGTCATAGGGTCGGGGGAAACGTGGTCAGTGCGAGACCTATGTGAGCTCGCCTTTGACGCGGTCGGTCTGGAATACGCCGAGCACATAAGAATCGAGCCGAATTTGGAGCGTCCGGTAGAGGCTCGCCTACTCGTCGCGGACGCGTCGAAAGCGAGGACAGAATTGGATTGGAAGCCGAAGGTGGGGTTTCCGGAACTGGTCAGGATGATGGTTACGGCCGATGTCGCGCGCCATCGAGCGACAGCCTCCACGCAATGAGTTCCCTGATGAGAGTCATCGTTCGGACTGCGGTCATGACAATTGCCGGAATGCTCGGTGGGATGGGCACTACCTCGCCGGCCGGAGCACAGGCAGTACGCGAGTGGGCTTTTCCGATCTCCCTTTTTGAGCTCCCGCCGGCGGAGATGCGTCCGGCTTCCGCGGTGCCCGCGATCTCGCTGCCGCCCGAGGTTCTCGCCCCTCGCCGCCTGACGCCCAACCACTGGCTGAGCATTTTCGGGTCGCACGCCGTGGATCACGAGCGCCTTGCGCAGCTCGCGGGACAGCCTGAAGTCGTTCCTATGCTGCTGCGTTCGCTGAGCGCTACCGTGTCCCGGACCGCGGGCGACCAGCGCTTCGGCATCCTGAATCCGGAGATCCAGGTCGTCAACAACAGCGCGCTGCCGTGGTCGAACAATGACGGCGACCTGTGGGCGGGGCGGGGAACCAACACCCGGTTGGCGGGCGGATTCTTCGCGCGTTTCGGAGCGGTGCAACTCGTCGTCGCACCGGAGCTGACATCCATGCCGAACGATTCCTTCGAGCTGCGCAAGCCGATCATCGAGCGGCCGTTCATCCCGCCGGATCGCAGCCAGTTCGCGCTGCCGTGGTACGTGGTCGGGCCTTACTCCGTGGACATGCCGACGCGATTCGGCAACGAGTCCATGACCCGATTCAGCATGGGCCAATCGTCGATTCTCATCGGGGTGTCAAAATTCCAGGTCGGCTTCGCCAACGAGAACGAATGGTGGGGTCCGGGGATCGGCAACGCGTTGGTGCTGAGCAACAACGCGCCGGGATTCGCGCACTATTTCGTGCGAACCGCGCGGCCGTTGAGCACGCGGCTCGGCCACCTCGATTTTCGCTGGCTCGTCGGCGGCCTGACCGAGTCGGAGTACTTCGACACGACCGCGAGCAACGATCTGCGATCACTCAGTGCGGGCGCCGTCACACTGCGATTGAAGCGGCCCGCGGGGCTGACGCTCGGCGCCGCCCGCAGCGTATGGGGCACCGCCACCGGGTGGGGAGACATCCCGCTGCGCTGGCTCGATGTTTTCCACGCCACCGGTCGTCCCAACAACCTTCCGCTCAGTGATTCACTGCTGTATCCGGGCGGCCGCGATCAGGTGTATTCCTTGTTCGCCCGCTGGCTCTTTCCGGAAGTCGGTCTCGACGTGTACACGGAATGGGGGCGCACGGAATTTCCGACATCCTTCCGCGACCTCCTCGTCGCGCCCAATCACACACAAGCTTACACGATCGGATTTCAGTGGCGGCGGCCGGGATGGACCGGCGATGACTTCTGGCGCGTGCATGCCGAGAACACGAGTCTCGAGCAGAGCGCGACTTTCCGCGACCGGCCGCTCGGCGTGTGGTACACGAGCCGGCGGGTCATTCAGGGTTACACCAACCGCGGCCAGCCGCTCGGCGCGGCCGTCGGCCCGGGATCTTCAGGGCAGAACCTGAAGATCGACTACATGCGGCCGAACTGGTCGTTCGGCCTCGAGGCGGGGCGCATCCGGTACAACGAGGACGTGCGCAGCCTCTCGGACATCCAGTGGTTCAAGCGGTGGTGCACGCACGACGTCTATCTGTACTGGGGGCCACGCGCCTCCTGGTGGTCACGGCTCGGCTTTGCAGCGCTGGATATCACGCTCGCCAATCGGTACAACCCGTGGTTTCAGATGCAGTCCGGCTGCCCGCGTGGGGACGCCATGCACGACATCCGCAACAACACCATCCGGCTTTCACTGAGTCCGTTCGCGCGGAGATAGAGTGCCGATCGCGACCCTGTTTACCCCGCGCCGCCCGCAGCCGGCGGCTTCCAGCTGGCCGCTCCCCGCTTGGCTCTTCTAAGTGGTCGTAGGCTGGCAGCCGACAGCTGACGGCTACGGGCCTAAGACCACGTAGAAGGGCCAAGCGGGGAGCTGCCAGCAGAATGCTGACAGCCGCGGGCTTGCGGTTCGCAGCGCTAGCGGGGGTTGGCAGGCTTGGCGGCGGAGGAGCGGTCGAGGCGGCGTACCAGGCCGTGAAGCATCATGCGAACCTCAACTACCTGTGCGGTGAGCGCGTGGTGCTCGCTTCGTGAGATGGCCTCCATGTCCCGGGCGGCGAGGAGGTGATATTCCCTCGTGCCGACCGTTAGCCTTTTGTCCCGCGCCGCCCGCAGCCGGCGGCTTCCAGCTGGCCGCTCCCCGCTTGGCTGTTCTACGTGGTCGTAGGCTGGCAGCCGGCAGCTCGAAGCCCGCAGCTCACTGAGACGTAGGGTCAGCGCGCTGCGCGACCGTAACCACCGCCCCGGCAAAGAAGAAGAACAGGTACGCCAGCATCAGCGAGCTGAAGACGATGGACGTGATCCCGTTCACCAGAATTCCGAGCGTGGCGAGCGCAACCACCGCCCCGAACCTGCGCTGCACGTCCGTCGCTGCCGTCCGGAACACCTTGAGCGCCTTGGACAGGATTCCCGCCATCACCGCGAGGAACGCCAGCAACCCCGCGACGCCGAGCTGCACGCCGTAGGACAGGTACATGTTGTCGGAGGTCAGCGGCTCGCGGAGAAATCGCACGGCGACCGCGTCCGTCGTGCCCAGTCCGTGCCCCCACGGCTGCTCGAGGAAGGCGATTGCTCCCGCGCCCCAATCCTTGAGATGGCTCTCGCTGCTCCCGGTCTGCCACGACAGCGTCTCCCAGATGAAGACGAGGAGTCCCGGAACCAGAGCAACTGCCAGCGCGAGCAGGGCAGCGCCCGCGACCGCGCTGCCCACCGCCCATTCCGGCTTGCGGAACATCGCGAAATAGAGCGCGACCTGGAGCATGCAGATCAGGATCGTCACGCGCGTGAGCGTCAGCAGCAGCCCGAGCCATATCAGCGCGTACGCAAATCGCACGAGCACCGCGTGGCTGCCTCTGCGATTCAACGCCCAGATCGTCGCCGCGGGCATCAGCAACAGGAACGGCAGCGCGAACCCCTGGCTGTGAAGGAACACCGAGCCGGCGCGCCTGACTTCGACGCCGCCGAGCGTGCTCCAATAGTTATGCGGGAGCCCCCACTCGTTGCCAACCGTGTACGCCGACATTCCGAGGAAGTCGTTCATGTACGAGGCAACGCCGAACAAAACGAGCATCTCCGGCGATACGAAGATCCGCTCGATGATTCCGATCACGCTCACTACCAGCGCGATGAGGAACGCGTGCCGCAGAACTTTGTCGGACTCGGCAATCTCCGGGGTCGCGCGGCCGACGAAATACAGCCCCATGAAGAAGACTGAATCCCGAAAGCCATACAGCAGGGCGCCGGTGGGCATATCCACGCGGAGCAGCGGATTGACCGTCACGGCCGCCAGGAGCGCGATGCCGAATAACGCGGCCAGCGCGACGTCGGGGCCGGCGATCGCCACTTGGTGTCCGCGACCGAGCAGCGCGCGGACCGCCACCCACGCGAGCAGCGCCACGATCATGATTTCCTTCCACGCGGCAATCGTACGCACCGTCCCTTCGGCCACACCCGCCACGCCGAACAGCCCCGCGACGACGAGCGAGTGAAAGGGAAGCAGCCAGAGGAAGAGGATGAGGCCGGTCCCGGCTACTCTCGGCAGCCGCGCCTCGCGCGTGCTCGGCAAAGGCAGGACGGCGGCCGTCATCGTTGTAGTGCCGTGCTAGCCGACTCGGCGCTGTGCTGAAACTTTCGGATCTGGCGTGCGTCTGAAGACGCCGCGGACCGCGCCGTCCAGATACAGCGCGGATCCGGGGTTACGCGCGCGCCAATCGGCCATGATCGTCGCGCCGCCGGCGAACATGACGCCGAGTATCGTGCCGCCGATGAGGGTACTCATCAGCAGCAGTCCGTACCGCGGCCATTGGGCTTTCCTCGGTGTGACCGCCGAATCCACGACGGTGATGAGCGCCGCATTGTTTACTTCCTCGAGCAGCGACGTCTCGAGCTGCCGCTGGAGCAGGAGATACAGCTCAGCCGTGCGATCCACGTCCCGCTGGAGCTGTTGCTCCTGGAACACAAGAGCCGGCGAGGACTTCCACGAGCGGTTCTGGTCGTAGAAATAGCGGTGGCGCGCTTCGGCGGCGTTCAGCTCCCCGCGGGCCCGGCTGACGCGCGATTCGAGGAAGGTCCTGTTGGAGCGCGCGCGGGAAGTACGCTGCTCGCGGTTGAACTGGCTGACCAGATCGAGCGTCCTGTTCGCGACCTGGGCGCTGAGCTGCGGCCACTCTGTGTTGACCTTCAGCTTGACCAGGTTCGTTTTTTCGAAGAAAGAAACGTCGGTCGCCTGGTCCAGTAGCTTGAGCCCAATTTCCACCCGACGCTGGGGGTCCTTGTTGCGGATGCGTAGGATATCGAGCAGACGGACGCTGTCTCGCGCGACCGGCGTGCGAGGGTCGTCGAACCGGGAGGTCAGGAGGCGCGTGCGCAGCTCGCGGCTCCTGATCAGCTCGGAATAGAAATCCGGTGATTCGGACGGGTCTGCCGTGGCGCCGAGGCCGAGCTGGGACGCGATACCGCCCAGCGCGCCGCCACCGCTCAATCCGGCCGGGAGCTTGAAGCTTCCCGAAGACGAATTCGTGACGAACGATGCGCGTGCCTGATAGACGGCGGGAATGAAAATGACCGCCAGCACGGCGAGCACGCCGGTGATCAGGAGCGCGAGCAGGACCGTCTTCCATCGCGCTATGATCCCAGCCACCCACCGCGAGAAGGTGAGTGGCTGGTCGCCCACGGTGAGAGGTGCGGTCACGAGCTGCTCTCCACAGGCATCGGGCTGAGTGGTCGAATTACCGGCTCAACACGGCGATAATCGCGACGAGGCTGCCAAGCGCGGTAGCGATGGTTCCAAACGCCGACGTGAACACGGTCAGTGAATCACGTTCCGTGGGGTCGCGCTCCGGTACGAATACGACGCCCCCTGGCCGCGGATTCGGATGCGTATCCGGCATGAAGCGACGTTTCACGGCAGATTCCACTTTGCCGTTTGGCTGCGTCACGTACGCCCGTCCCAAATCCGCGCGGACGGCGGGACCGCCTGCCGCCCGGACGTACCAGGGGAGGTCCCGTCCCGGCACGTACGCAACCGCGATCGGAGAATTGACGGCGCCGGTTACGTGCACCACGCCGCTGTACCGCGGGATGGTAATGTGATCCCCGTGTTGCAGAATCAGGTTGTCGCGTTCGTTCGGATTCCGGAGCACGCGCGGCAGCTCGATTCCGATGCGGCCTACGCCATCGGCGGGACGGTTGAAGACGATGCCATCGGCGTATCCCTCGGTGGTCAGCCCGCCGGCCCGGCGAATTATGTCACTGACGCGCTCGCTCTTGGTCTGCAGCGCGTAGGTGCCGGGATATCGGACCTCGCCGGACACGGTAACGTTTCGCTGCAGCTCCCAGTTGGGCTGCCGCAGGATCAGAACGTTGTCGTACGGCAGCAACGGCTGCTCCGGCGCCGGTCCCGAGGGGGCAGGCAATCCCGGCGGCCCGAGGTATCGGCCGTCCGGCCCGCGCGAGAAGATATAGCTCGAATCGAGGGGAATTCTAAACGTGACCGCCGTTTGCCCGCGGGTGCGATCGTGGGGCAGTCGCGCCACCTCGGCTTCGGTGAGCAGCGCGCTCTCCTCCAGTCCGCCGGCCATGAGCACAAGATCGCGGACCGTCATTCCTTCGCGATACTCGAATCGCCCGCCTTTCTGCACCGCGCCGCTGATCACAACGGATCTGGGTTGACGGAACTCGGACACTGAAAAGACGACGATCTCGTCGTCTTCCTGTAGAGGGAAGTTGCCGATGACCCTGCCGGTGGTGTCATACAGCGCCGCCCGCAGCTGAATGCGGGACGAGTCGCGCTGCATGCGGCTGACGAGCAGCTGTCCCAGATACGTGTCCGGCTTGATGCCGCCCGCTGCGCGCAGAGCGTCCTCGATTGTCGTCTCACCCGGCTGGATGCCCTGCAGCCCCGGGGTCCACACGTTCCCGCGCACGGCCACGCGGTTCCGCACACGCTCGGCAATCGGGAATACGCGAATGATGTCGCCCGGCTGAACCGGAACGGCGGGGCCAGTACCGGTCGCGAACTGATCTGACAATACCTCAGTCACGATGCGGGCGGTTCCTCCAGGCGTGCGCTCGGTCGGCGGAAGAATGCGCTCGATCTGCACGCGCGCGCGGCCCGCCGTCGGCTTGAACCCGCCGGCAAATCCGATCGCGTCGTCCAACTGCTCGCCGGCCTTCATCTCGTACGTAGCCGGTCGCGCGATCTCACCCACGATTCGCACACGCGGCCCGTGAATTGGCACGAAGACGATGTCGCCGTTGCGGAGACGGACATCGTTCGACGCGTCGCCGCGCAGCAGGTAGTCGTACACGTCGAGCTCCGCCACCGTCCGTCCGGCGCGCCTGATCTGTATTCGGCGCAGGCTGCCATTGTCGGTCGGTCCGCCGGCGGCGTACAGCGCGCTCATCGCCGTGCCGGCGCTGGAAACCCGGTGCATGCCGGGGCGCATGACATCACCCTGGACCGCGATCTGGTTACTGGTGAGCCGGGAGGGAGTGATGTAAAAACGCGTAGTGGCGCCGCCACCCCGGCGGACGCCGGAGTAAACACGCCCCAGGCGGGAGTATAGCAGGTCTTCGAGTTGGGCGAGATTGAGGTTGTTCACGAAGAGCTGTCCGACCTGCGGAATCACGATGAAGCCTTCGCGCGTGACCTCGAGCTGATACGACTGCTCGACGTCGCCGGTAAGAATGAGCACCAGCCGGTCGCCGGGCCCGAGCTGGTAGGTCGGGTCGACCGGGCCGGTGAGGTTCGCGTCGAACATGGTGGTCGGCTGGCGGAACGTCTCC
>JBPPMH010000130.1:0-30775 GCA_051305945.1 Gemmatimonadaceae bacterium | reverse complement strand
CCGGACGTGAACGAGGGGGCCTCATGCTGAGGCTCGAGCTTACCGCTCCAGGACTACTCGAGGTCACCCCTCGCCCACGATTCTCGCGCTCTTTCCTCATATCCGGTAGATACAAGGACTAACGGCCATCGTCGATTGTAGTTAGTCCTGAGGCCGCAAAGGTCCTCCGTCCGCAATCGCCGATCAATCCCCCGGGATGTGACGCCGTAGCCGAACTGTGTAGTCTATATCCTGTGACGGACCTCACTGACGAGCAGATCGTCGACGCGGTGCTGGCGGGGAACACGGACGCATTCGCGGTCCTGGTGTCCCGTTATACCGCGCGATACGCGCGCTTCGCGGTGCGCATGCTCGGCAATCGTGAGGACGGGGAAGAAGCTTTGCAGGATGCGTTCGTGCGCGCCTTCCGCGCGCTGGACAAGCGGGACCGGAAGGGCGCTTTTGCGCCATGGTTTCATTCGATTCTGTCGAATCAATGCCGGACGGCGGCAAGCAGGCGCGCCAGCCGGCTGCGGCTGGTGGTGCACGACGAAGCGGCGCTCGAACGAGCCGCGGTGAGCCCTCCGGCTCCCGCTGGCGATGAGGGATCAGAGATCGAGATCGCGATCGGAAGGCTGGACCCGGCGCAGCGCGAAGTGTTCCTGATGAAGTACGTGGAAGACATGAGCTACGAAGAAATTGCGGAGGTCACCGGTGTCGGAGTCTCGGCACTCAAGATGCGCGTGAAGCGCACGGCGGACCGTCTGCGTGAACTGATGGGGGAGGTACCGCATGAAGCAGGATGACGAGGAATTTCTCGAGCAGATCGCGAGGCCGCTCCGCGAGCCGGTGGAGGCGAGCGCGGGGTTCGAGGCGCGGGTCATGGCCGCGGCGCGCAGGCGCGAAAGCACCGGCGTGCTCGCGTGGATCGTGCGCCCGCGCGTTCTGCGTCTTTCGCCGCTGGCGGGACTCGCCGCCGCCGCCGGCATCGCGATCGCGGTGCTCACGCTGGACCGCGCGGGATCCGAGCGTGCCGCGACGCAGGTGGCCGCGACGTCGCCGGCCGCGCCAACGGCCGCGGTGGACACGATCAAGCTCATGCAGTTCATGCTCGTCGCGCCGGATGCGCGCACCGTGTCCGTCGTCGGCGACTTCAACGACTGGGATCCGAACGCGACGCCGCTGCGCGAAGCCGCGGGCGCGGGCGTGTGGACGATCACTGTTCCGCTCGCGGCGGGCAGGCATCAGTACGTGTTCATGGTGGACGGAAACCGGTGGACGCCTGATCCCGCGGCGCCCACGGCGGTCGAGGACGATTTCGGCATGCCGAACTCGGTGATCACCGTCGGCGAGAGCGCGACGTGATTCGCATGCTGTTCCGCAGTCTCATCATCGCCGCGGTGCTGACCGCGCTCGCGGCGATCGCGGCATCGGCGCAGGACGCGCGGCTGTCGGCGCGACTCGACGCGCGCACGGCGGCCGCGGTCACGCGGGTCGTGGACTCGGCGCGCGCGCGGTCGCTGCCGACGGAGCCGCTCGTGCAGAAGGCGTTGCAGGGCGCGGCGAAGCGCGCGTCGTCGGAGCGAGTGCTGGCGGCGGTCAGTGAGCTCCTGAGCGAGCTCTCCATTGCCCGCTCCGCGCTCGGCCAACGATCGACGGAAGCCGAGCTGGTGGCCGGCGCCGGCGCATTGCACGCGGGTGTTCCCGCGGCGACCCTCTCGCGGATTCGTGAACTGCGCGGTGGCCAGTCGGTGACGGTCGCGGTGGGAACGCTGGCTGATCTCGTGGCCCGCGGCGTTCCGGTGGACGGTGCCGTCAGCGCGATCCTGGCGCTCGTCGAGCGGCGCGCCGCCGACGCGGACGTCATCGCGTTCAGCAATCAGGTGGGGCGGGACATCGCCGCCGGCGCGCCGCCCGCGGTCGCGGCCACGGTACGCGCTCGTGGCCCCGGCGCGCGGCCTGCAACAGTTCCAGGTCGGCCCGCGGCCGCCCCTCGCGGGAGAAGTCGGCCTCCAGCCGGCCAGGTGCCTCCGGGGCGTCCATAGCTCACTCCAAGCACACAATGTTGTTGCGAAACACGATTGCGGTTACCGCCCTCGGGCTTTTCATCTCGCCCTCGGCCGGCGCCGCGCAAAGCGCGGTCCACTTCGAGGCGGGCGGGGCGCGGGTCCGATATGGCGACACGGTCGACGTGAGCGCCGGAACGCTGAGCGCCGGAGCCAGCGCTCTCACTCGATACGCGAGCTTCTCCGGGCTGCTCGCGGGATCCACCACGGCGCAGTCGAGCTGGACGCTATTCGGCGCCGCCGACGGCTCCGTGTTCACTCCCAGCTTCTTCTCCTTGAGGGGAGAGCTGCACGCTGCCGCCTCCGGCGCGACCTATGGCTCGAATACGGGGAGCGCCCGCGTGCTGGGCGGCGGGCGGTTGCACTTGAGCGGATCGCGCATCGGGACGTGGGTGGGTGTGAGCGCGGGGAGCGTGACCGATCCGATAGGAGCGCGCGCGATCAGGCAGGGAGAGGTCGGCATATGGGCGCAGCTCGGCTCGGCCGTCGCGCAGGTCACCGCAATGCCGGTGCGTATCGCTGAAGTCCCCAATTACACCGACACCGAAGGTAGCGTCAGGTATGGCAGCGCGCGCTTCGACCTCGGCGCCACCGGAGGGTTCCGGTCAAAGGTCGCCGGCTACGACGAATCGCCCAATGCGTGGGCGAGCGTCTTTCTCACCGCGTGGCTCCGGCCCACCATCGGCATAACCGCGGCGGCAGGGAATTACCCCGCAGACATCGGTCAGGACCTGCCCTCCGCCCGGTACGTATCGCTGGGGCTGCGAGTGGCTCCCAGGCGGATCATTCCGGCCGTCCCGCCGCTGCCCTCCGAGATTCTCGCTGCCTCCGGACAGGCTGGCTCGCGGGAGATCACCGTTTCGCGGGCCTCGAATGGCAACCGGACGATCCGCCTTCGCGCTCCCTCGGCGCAAAGCGTCGAGATCATGGGCGATTTCACCGATTGGGTTCCCGTGCAGTTGACTCGGGCACAGCCCGCCGGGACGTGGGCAATAACCCTCCCGGTCGGCAGCGGTGTCCAGCAGATCAATGTTCGAATTGATGGTGGGCCGTGGACCGTTCCTTCCGGACTTTCGGCGATCCGCGACGAATTCGGCGGCTCAGTGGGGCTTCTCGTCGTTCCCTGAACGACATGTGACGGAATGCGCGGGTGGCCGGGTCTATACCTGCGTAACCGATTCATGTCCCGTTCAGGAGTGAGAAGATGAGGAAACTGACACTACTCGCGGCCTTGCTGGCGATTGCATCGCCGGTTCTGGCGCAAGGAACTTCGGAGGATCTGAGTTCGCGTCTGCGCGAGGTCCTTCCCGCTGACGTCGCGGAGCGTGTAATAGCGACGGTCACCGATGCCCGCGCGAGAGGACTGCCCGCCGTTGCTCTGGAGCGTCGCGCGTTGATGCTCGCGGCGAAGGGCGTCGAGGCCGGCTCCATCGCCCGCTCGATCGCTGAGCAGTCCCGCGCGATGGGCGAAGCCAAGGCCGCACTTGCCCGGGGACGTGCCGGGAACCCGGCTGACCAAGACATCGCCGCCGGCGCGGAAGTGCTGCGCAAGGGCGTGGACGGCTCGCAGATCAGTGAGCTGGCAAAGAGCGCTCCGTCAGGCCGGTCGCTCGCCGTGCCGCTCTTCGTGCTCGGCAGTCTCGTCGATAGCGGGTTGCCTTCTGATGCCGCTCTCGCGCGAGTCGTCGAGCGGTTGAACGCCCGCGCTACCGACGCGGAGCTTTCGCAGTTGCCCGAGCAGGCCGTAGCCGGCCGCGCAAGAGCTGACGCGGCGCGCGGTGGTGCGGCAGCCGGCAGGCCGGCCGGTGCAGGAGTCGGTGGCCCGGGCGCGGCCGCCGGAGTCGCACGGGGTGGGCCCCCGGCAAACGTCCCGCCGGCAGCTTCCGGTCGCGGACGTCCGGCCGGCAGAGGCCGCCCGTAACGGAACTGGAGTCGGCGCCGGCGATCGGCTTGGGAGCGATCGCCGGCGTTCCTGGAGTCAACGTCAAAAACAACTCGAACTGGAGTCTTAGATGACAGGCAAGATCTTTCGGGCCGTAGCCGGCTCGCTGTTGGGAATCGCCGCTGTGACCGCGTGTAGCGACACCACAGGGTCGAACACGGGCAAGCTGACGGTCAAGCTGACAGACGCGCCATTTCCGTTCGCGGAAGTGAGCCGGGTGGACATGCACGTCGTGCGCATCGACGCCCGCACGCAGAGCGTGAGCGAGGGCGAGGCGAGTGACGCGTCCGACAACGGTGGCTGGACCACGATCGCGTCGCCGAACGCCTTGATCAACCTGCTCAGTCTGCAGGGCGGCGTGACGACCAACCTCGGCACGACATCACTGGCCACCGGCAACTACAACGGCTTCCGTCTCATCCTCGACACGCAGAAGTCCAGCGTGACGCTGAAGGACGGCACTGTGCTCACCGGCGGCAACGGCATCATCTTCCCGAGCGCGGCTCAGACGGGCATCAAGATCAATCTCGACGCTCCGATCCAGGTCACTCAGGACAGTTCCGTAATGATTCTCGACTTCGACGTCGGGAGCAGCTTCGTCCTGCGCGGCCACAGCATCAGCCAGAACGGTTTGCTCTTCAAGCCGGTCATTCGCGCGGTCGCGACGGAGCTGACCGGGTCGGTGACAGGATCCGTGCGTGGGGACAGCACCAACGGCGCGGCAATCGCCGGCGCGACGGTGGAAGTTCTGAAGGCGGGAACTGCGCTCACGGATACCGTCAGCGCGAACCTCGTGGCGAGCAGCTCGACCGATGCGAGCGGCAATTTCCGCTTCTCGTTCCTGCTTCCAGCGACCTACGTGGTCCGCGCAACGCCGTCCGAGGCGAGCGGCTACAAGCCGGCGCTTCTGGCGGGCGATCTGACCATCACGTCGGGTGCAACCGTCAGCAACAAGGTGATCGTCGTGTCCAAGTAAGTATCCGTGAAAAGTCCCCCGTCCGGCACGCCTGGGCGGGGGACTTTTTACGTCCTCCATGGGGGACACCAGTCCCCAAAAATTGGTCGAAATTCGGGGGTTAAGGCGCCGGGAACTGGGTTAACCACCCCCAGCGACGATCGGAAAATGGCACGTCACGTGCCCTTACAAAGAGGTATCACCGCGGGCGCCATGAGGGCGACAGCGGCCAGTCAGCGGAGGTTGACACAATGAAGAAACTCAGAGCACTCGTACTCGTTCCGGCGGTTCTTTTCGCGGTGGCGTGTGGTCGTGACGATTCGACCAAGAGCGTCGACGCGGCGCTGGACAGCGACCTGCGCCTGGCGGGTGAAGCGTACGCGCCGGGCATGGACAGCATCTCGATGATGGAGCGGAACGCGGCGCTGGCGCCTACTACGCCGACCGTGACACGCACCGCGCCGAGGCGGACGACGACGGCTCCGCGGCGCACGACCACGACACGACGGGCTTCGAGCTCGGGTGGCGGCACGTACTCGGCCCCGGTTACGGTGCGGACCGAGACGCAGAGAAACACCGCGCGTGACGCCGCGATCGGCGCCACGGCCGGTGCGGTCATCGGCGCCACGACCAGCAGGGACAAGGTCAAGGGCGGTTTGATCGGCGCGGCCATCGGCGGAATCGCCGGTGCGGTGATCGGGCACAACGTCGACAAAAAGACGGTGCCGGTCAGCAATCCGTAGCTCGAAGGGAAAGGGAATGAAGGCGGGTGCGAGGGTCGCACCCGCCTTTTTTTATCCCGCGGGAATGAGCTGAACCTTCAATTTGCCGCGCTGCTCGTACAACTTTCCCGCCCTACCTTCCGACCCGCACCAATGGATCGTTCGCGCGGCCCGGGAACAACCGACCTACTGACCAGACTGCCCGGCTTCGCGAGTCTGTTCGCGATCGCCTCGGGAACGACCGTCATTCTCGGATGGTCACTCGGCGTTCCCGAAGTGACGCGGATGCTTCCGGGGTTCGCCTCCGCGCCGTTGCTCGCGGGCGCAGCGATGCTGCTTTCGGGCGCCGCGCTCTGGCTCGTGCGCGACGCCGAGGCGGGAACGTTCCGGCGCTTCCTCAGCGCGGTGCTGGCGGTGCTCGTCGCGGCGATCGCGATAGTCGCGCTCGGCGAGCGGGCGACCGCTACGTCCGTGGACTGGGCGAGGTTCGGGCCGGGCATCGCGGCGATTCCCGGCTTGGCGCACAAGCTTCCGGTCAACTCCGTGTGGGGATTCCTGCTGGTCGCGATCGCGGTCTGGGCGCTGTGCTCGCGCAGGATCGCGCGGAGTCGCGCGCCGCAGTGGCTGGGGCTCGCGATCTTTCTCACGGGGTTCTTCGCGCTCGTGGGACGCGCGTTCAGCGTGAGCGCGTTCTACAGCCCGATGCCCGGACAGCCGATGAGCCTCTGGGCGATGTTCTCGCTGCAATTGCTCGGCATCGGCGTCGTGTTCGCGCGCCGGTGGTTCGGCTTCTCCGCGCTGCTCATGGACAAGGGCCCCGGTGGAAAGCTCGCGCGGCGCCTCCTCCCGCCCGCGATCGCCATGCCGTTCGTCGTCGGCTGGGCGGCGTTGATCATGGAACGGGCGGGTGTGTACGGCACCGAAGTCGGCTCCTCCTTCTTCGCCGTCACGATCGTCCTCGCCTTCACCTGGATGGTCATGCGCGCGGCGCGCGCGGTGCAGCGCGCGGACGCCGAGCGGCTGGCGGTGCTCGGCCGCGAGCAGCACGAGCGCGAAGTCGCCGAGCTCGCGCTGGTCACCGCCGAGAGGGCGAGTCTCGCCAAGAGCGATTTCCTCGCGGTGATGTCGCACGAGCTGCGCACGCCGCTCACGGCTATCATGGGCTACGAGGAGCTGCTCGCCGACGGGATCACGGGGCCGATCAATCCGCAGCAGGCGCAGCAGCTCGGCCGCATCAAGGCCAGCGCGCAGCACCTGCTCGGACTCATCGACGAGATCCTGACGTTCTCGCGGATCGAAGCGGGCCGCGAGACCATCCGCCTCGAGATCGCCGACGTGAACCGGATGATCGAGGACTCGGCGAATCTCGTCGCGCCGCTCGCCGCGGAGAAAGAGCTCGGCTTCGTCGTGCACCTGCTCGATCCGCCGAGGTACATGCGCACCGATCCGGTGAAGGTGCGGCAGATGATCGTGAACCTGCTCACCAACGCGGTGAAGTTCACCGAGACCGGCTCCGTCAGCGTCAAGGTCGCGACGTCGGACCAGAACGTCGAGATCAGCGTGCACGACACCGGCATCGGCATCGCCTCCGAGAACGTCGACAAGGTGTTCGATCCGTTCTGGCAGGTCGAGCAGAAGGCGACGCGCCGGGCGGGCGGCACCGGGCTCGGGCTCACGGTGACCCGGCGGCTCGCGCGGTTGCTCGGGGGCGACGTCCGGGTGCAGAGCAACGTCGGCGAGGGAACCACCTTTACGATCTCCATTCCCGGACTTGCGACCGCGACTCCGACCAGCACCCCAACGACAGTGACAGAATGATGCGCAACGCTTTCCTCCGTGTCGCTGTTCTCGCGCTGCTGTTCGCTCCCGCATCCGCGAGCGCGCAGGCGATCGCCGACCGGTATCGCTCCACTACCGACAGGATCATCGCCGCCGCCCTGCGCGACAGCGCGGCCTACGACCGAGTGGCGCTCCTCGCGGACAAGTTCGGCCACCGGCTCAGCGGATCGGCCAGTCTCGAGCGGGCGCTCGATTGGATCGTCGCCGAGATGCAGCGGGACGGTCTGGCGAACGTGCGCGGCGAGCCGGTGCTGGTGCCACACTGGGTGCGCGGCAACGAGTCGGCCGAGCTCGTGCAGCCGCGGCACGTCAGGCTCCACATGCTCGGCCTCGGCGGCAGCATTGCGACGCCCCCCGCGGGAATCACTGCTCCCGTGCTCGTCGTCACGAGCTTCGACGAGCTCGCCGCCAAAGGCGAAGAAGCTCGCGGCAAGATCGTGCTGTTCGACGTGCCGTTCACCAGCTACGGCGCCACGGTGCAGTACCGGAGCCGCGGGCCCGTGGAAGCGGCGAAGCTGGGCGCCGTGGCGGTGCTGATCCGGTCGGTCGCCAGCAACTCGATGCAGAATCCGCACACCGGAGCGACCCGGTACGACACCGCCGTCACGAAGATTCCGGCCGCGGCGCTCAGCGTGGAGGACGCCGCGATGCTGCACCGGATGCACGCGCGCGGTGAGCGGGTGGTGGTGACTCTGAAAATGGAAGCGATGACGCATCCGGACGCGATGTCGCGCAACATCGTCGCCGAGCTGGTCGGCCGGGAAAAGCCGGAGGAGATCGTCGTGCTCGGCGGGCACATCGATTCGTGGGACGTCGGTCAGGGAGCGATGGACGACGCGGGCGGAAGCGTCGCCGCGTGGGAGGTGCTGCGCGTGCTGAAGCGGCTCGGGCTGCAGCCGCGACGGACGATCCGCGTAGTGCTGTGGACCAACGAGGAGAACGGGCTCCGCGGCGCTACCGCGTATCGCGACGCGCACGCCGCCGAGATCCCGCGGCACGTCATGGCGATGGAGTCGGACGGCGGCGTATTCGCGCCGGAAGGGTTCAGCGTCGCCGGATCAGCCGATGCGGTCGCGATGGTAGGCGGTCTCGCCACGCTGCTCGAGTCCATCGGCGCGACGAGGATCACGCCGGGAGGCGCCGGCGCGGACGTGGGTCCGCTCACCGACGCGGGTGTGCCGGGGCTCGGGCTCAACGTGGACGGGACGCGCTATTTCTGGTACCACCACTCCGAAGCCGACACGATGGACAAGCTCGACCCGCGCGAGGTCGCGCAGTGTGTGGCGGCGATGGCGGTGATGGCGTACGTGATAGCGGAAATGCCGGAGACTCTTCCGCGACGCCCGCCACTGGCTTCGTTAACGACAACTGAGTGACTTGTCACTAGTCACTAGTCACTAGTCACTAGTCACCTGTGCGCCCCAGCGCGAACAAGCTCGACCCCGACTGGCACCGGTATCCCGATACGGTGCTGTGCTTCCGGACCGATCCGGCGGTGCGCATTGACCTGCGCGAGCCCGTGGGTCGGGAGACGGCTGCCGTGCTGGAATCGATCGGGTTGTCCGGGCCGTTCGCGGTCCTCACAGCGCATGACCCGCGCGGTCGTGACGAAGACGCCGACATCAACGAGCGCCGCGCGGAGCGGTTGGACGAGAGACTCCTCGCGCTCGGCGCCGATTTCATTCATGTAGATGCGTGCTCTCCAGACGGCTCCCACTGCGAGGCGAGTGTGGCCGCGCTCATCGAGCGGGAGCACGCGGCAGGGCTGGCGCGCGAGTTCGAGCAGGTGGCGATCTTCTGGTTCGACGGCGAGAAGTTCTGGATAGTGGGAGCGCTCGCCGACGGGGACCCCGTCGTGCTGCCAAGGCCCATGTGAAAAAAGAAAGCCCGCGACCGGAGCCGCGGGCTTTCGTCATCCTTCAGCGAATTCAGAGCAGTGGCCTGTACCTGAAGGCCGCTATCCCGGTCGCCTTGCCGGTGACCGTGAATTCACCCGACTCCTTCGCCGCCACCGGACCGACCTGGACCTGCTCCGTAGCGAGAACGTTCCCCGCCCGGTCCAGCATCTCGACGATCAGATTGTACGTCTGCGGAGTGGTGCCGAGGTTCTCGATCGTTCCCCGCACCCTCGCTTCGGCCTCCATCGGCGTGAACTCCGTGAACGACACGCGCACCGGCATCTCGCTCGCCAGCCTGTCGTACTTCGTCGACGAGTCGGTGTAGGCGCGGCGCTGAGCTGCGCTCGACGCGCGCTCGGACATGCCCGCGAACGCATACGCGTGGAAGATCCAGTTCTCGGGGTTGTTCGGATCGAGGGCGGTCAGCCGTGTGGTTATCGGCAGGAGGCCCGTATAATCGTTCAGCCTGATCAGCGTGAGCGAAAGATTCCGGAGCGCGTCGCGGTGGTACGGATTGGCTGCGAGCACGGCGTCGTAGAACGCGCCCGCTTCCAACGGCGTTCCGAAGCGCGTTGCGAGAATTCCCGCGGTGAGCAGCGAGCGCTCGCCATAGGCCCCGGGATTGGACGACACTCCGCCGTACACGGCGCGAATGGACACCGTGTCGTTCACAGCCTCGAACGCCGCGCCGATCTTTTGCAGCGCGTCGGCTCGCTGCAGATCCGACTCTGCAATTGCGGCGTACCGATTGAAGTGCTCCGCCGCTTCGCGCACCCGGGCCGGGCGCTCGGCGGGAGGCGCGTCGGCGATCGACGCGGAGACCAGCTCGCCCAGCTCGTAGTGGGAGCTGCGCACGACGTCCACGTACTGCGTGTCGTTCTGGGCTATCTCCAGAGCTTTCGCCAGGTGGTCGCGCGCCTCGGCGTAGAGCCTGGCCTTGTCGGCGGCCGGCGCGTCCGCGAGACGCTGCCTCGAAATCCCGCCGAGCACCACGTACGCGTACGGCGCGTTGCGGTCCAGAATCAGCGCGCGGCGCGCGAGCGCCGCGGCGGTGTCGAGCCGACCCTCGCTCAGCGCGGCGAGAGCCTTGTTCATCGTTCCGACCCAGGGCGGACCCTGCCGCCAGGTGGAAACCTGCGTGGCGCACTGCGGCGCCAGTCGCTCGACCTCCGAGAAGATCGAGTCGGCCAGGACGTACAGATCGGCGGCCTGTTCGCGATCCGTGGCGAATCCGAAATCGGCCCGCGTTCCCGTGACCGGCGCCGAGGATTCCGTGAGCAGGAGGGCGAGGGCCTGACCGAGCGTGAAGACCTGGCCGGCCCGGTTACGGGTGCGATCGGGCGCGGTGGGATCGGTCAGCAGCCGAACGGCGGTCCGCGCGTCAGTGGCGGGGTCCCCGTTGTTGTTCAGCGTCGCGATTCCCTTCTGCACGGCGAAGAAAGCGCGCCCGACGAACTGCGGCGCGTTCTGGTCGATGACGCACGCGTCCTGCTGCGCCCGTACGGGGGTTGCGACCACGGCGGAAACGCACGCCAGACCTGCAAGAAACTTCACACAGGGATTCATCCACCTACTCCGGGAGGGAGACAATAGTTACCGTCCGGACAGTCGGCGCGAGCGCTCCGGCCGGGCGGGGGCAATCCTCGTAATATACCATTTACCTGTCACTGTTCCCCGCGCCAGCGTATGAGCAAACCCCGCCCGTACACCCCCGGCCTGCATCGATCCGCCGTGCGACACTTGCGGCGCGCGGACCCCGTTCTGGCGGAGGTCGTCGCCCGCCACGGCCCGCACCGGTTCGAGCTGCGGACCGGGGGATCGCACTTCGACGCGATCGCGCGGGCGATCGTCTCCCAGCAGCTCTCGGTCAAGGCCGCTTCGACCATCCACGGACGCTTCAGGGCGCTGTATGACGGTGCCGGCGGTATGCCGGACGTCGTTGCGCGCATCCCTGAGACTCGGCTCAGGGAGGCCGGTCTCTCGTGGCAGAAGATCGGGTACATCCAGGACCTCGCGCGGCGGGTGGCGTCCGGTGAGCTGGAGCTGGACCGGATCGACGAGATGTCCGACGACGAGCTGGTCGCGCGGCTCACCGCGGTGAAGGGGGTAGGCACCTGGACCGCGCAGATGTTCTTGATGTTCCGCCTCGGGCGGCCGGACGTGCTGCCCGTGCTCGACCTCGGCATTCAGAAGGCGGTCCAGCGCGCGTACGGCCTCCGCAAGCGGCCCACCGTTCGGCAGGTGGAGAAGATCGCGAGGGCGTGGGCGCCGTACAGAACCATCGCCTGCTGGTACCTCTGGCGCAGCCTGGATCAGCCGGCGGCCGCGGTCGCAATAGATTGAAGCCGTGCCTCTGGTTCCTTTCGATTCGTTGAGCGAAGACTCCCGCGTGTGGGTGTTCGCCGCCGACCCCACGCTGGACGAGGATCGCTCGAAGCGTCTGCTGGAGCTCGTCGACGACTTTCTGCGCCAGTGGGTGGCGCACGGCGAGCCGTTGACGTGCGGCCGCGAATGGCGCGACGGACGGTTTCTCGTCGTCGGCGTGGACCAGAACGCGACCGCGTACGCGTCGGGCTGCTCGATCGACGGCCTGTACCGGAAGCTCGCCGAGTTCCAGACGCAGACGGGGGCGTCGCTACTGTCGCGCGATCGCGTGTTCTATCGCGCTGGCGACGGCAATGTGAGCAGCGCCTCGCGCGACGAGTTTGGTGAGCTTGCCGCGAGCGGCGCGATCGGACCGGACACGATCGTGTACGACACGAGCGTCAGCTCGCTCGGCGAGTGGCGGCAGCGGTTCGAGCTCCCCGCGTCCGCCTCCTGGCACAGGGCGCTGCTGGCGGTGTGAGGCGCGGTTAGGGCGCTTCGTTCTTCTCGATTGTCTGCTGGCGGTCGAACTCCTGCTGCGCCTTCTCCGCCGCGAGAAATCCGATCTTGCTGTGCGTTCCATCGCAGAACGGCTTGGTGGATGACGCGCCGCAGCGGCACAGCGAGACCCGCTTCCCCGGCGTGGTCGGGATCGGCTGGCCGAGGTGATCCACGAGGTTGACCTCCCCCTCGACTACGTACGCGCCGGTCTGCCTTACCGTGATGGTCACTTCGGGCATCTGATCCTCTGCGTGGAATTCATACCCTCAGGGTGTCGCTCCGCCAGTCCTGGATCGCGCGCTTGATGTCGTCGTTTGTCGCGAACTCCCCGGCGAGGCACCGCTTGGCGAGCTCGGGCACTTCCGCGTCCGATGCGAACCGTAACGCTATCAATTGCCCGAGCCGGAGCTCCGCGATCCGCGCGCGGAGATCCTCGGGCAGGATGCGCGCCAGCCGCGACCGCTCCTCGAAGCTGATCAGCCGGTTCTGGAGCACCAGGGCCATGTGCCGCGCGGAGAAGGCGAGGCCGTACAGCGCGGCCGCGAGGATCGCCGCCCACACTGTGCTGAGAGACGGCTCGCGCACAGCGTCCACTATCCGGATGGCAATGTTCGCGATGAGGATGGGAGACACGAACAGATGGAACAGCGGATTGACCCGCCTGTGATTGGCGTACGTCTGCGGCTTGGAACTCATGTCGCGCTCGGTTTATGGATGGGAGAATGTAGCCCTTTGTTATCTTACAATCGTCGTGGTAAATCAACTCGATAACGGAGCGAGCGATGCCGACCAGAAAGGCGAGCGCAGTGTGGGAAGGCGATCTCAAGACGGGCAAAGGCAGCTTCAGCGGCGAGGGCGGAGCGATCGGCGGCTCGTATTCGTTTTCGAGGTTTGCCGATCAGAGCGAGGGAACGAACCCGGAGGAGCTGCTGGCCGCCGCCGAAGCCGCGTGCTTCAGCATGGCGCTAAGCGGCGGGCTGGGGAAGAACGGCACTCCGCCGACGCGGGTGGAGACCGACGCGCACTGCACCGTCGAGAAAGTCGGCGATGGCTTCAAGATCACCACGATGAAGCTCGTGGCGCGCGCGACGGTCCCCGGCCTGGACGACGCGACGTTTCAGCGCATCGCGAGCGCGACGAAGGACGGCTGTCCGGTGTCCAGCGCCCTCAAAGGCAACGTGGACATCCAGCTCGACGCGGAGCTGACGGCCTAGCTCGGCCGGCCCGCCCCAACGTGTGAGATGAGCCGCACGCCCGCCGCGGCGAAAGCGCGGCGGGTCGCGAGCAGCACAGCCTCGTGCACCTCGGCGGTGGCCGTCTGGTCAGGCGACGTCACGAAGTAGATCGTCTCGAACTCCAGCGCGGATTCGGTCTGCGCGCGCAGCCGCGTGCGCTCGAACCGCGCGTCGGAGCGCGTACCCAGTGCCGCTCGCATCAGCTCGGGAAGCCGCGCGATGAAGTCGTCCCCGGTATCCGCGGGAACGCTCGTGACCACGATGCTCCGGCGCTCGCGCATGTTGCGGAAATTGCGGATTCTCCCCTTGAGCAGGTCGCTGTTCGAGGCGACGATCAGCTCGCCGTTCACGCTGCGGATGCGCGTGCTCTTGAGCCCGATGTGCTCCACCGTCCCGCCGAAGACGTCGAACTCGATGTGATCGCCCACCACGAACGGCTTGTCGAGCACGATGGACAGCGCCGCGAACAGGTCCTCGAGAATGTTGCGCACCGCCAGCGCGACGGCGATGCCGGTGATCCCGAGCCCCGTCACCAGCGCGGTCACGTTGATGCCGAACGTGTCCAGCGCGACGAGCAGCAGCACGACCCAGAGCGCGAACCGCGCGACATAGCTGAGCGCGTTCATCGTCGTCACGCTGCCGGGGTCCACGGTCGCTCCCCTGCGGGTGGTGTAGTGGGTGAACCAGTAGGAGATCGCCGCGTTCCCCCAGCTGGCGATCTGCACCAGGACGGCGACGATCGCGATCCAGCGGAGGAAGCGGCGGAGCGGATCGGCGACGTCGAGCAGTAAAAACACCACCGCGATCGTGACGAGCACGAGGAATACCAGCCTGGTCCCGCGCAGCAGGCGGACCGCGACGTTGTCCACCGAAGTCGGCGTACGCTCAGCGAGCTGCCCGAGCCGGGTTAGCAGGATGCTCTTGAGCGCGCCCAGCAGCAGCGCGACGACCGCGACTACCGCGAGCGCGGTCATCCAGCTCGCGAGCGAGTTCCCGTAGATCAAGCCGTCGCGTTCTCGGTGGCCATGTCGGTCCCGGTCTCCCAGTTGTCCATCTCGTCGCACGCGTCGCAGTTGCCGCACCGCCAGTCGGGCGCGACTTCCTCGCCGAAGTGCTCGAGGATGAACCGGGTGCGGCACTCCGCTGTCTGGCAGAACTCGATCATCGTGCGGAGCTTCTGCTGGTCGCGCTCGCGGCGCTCTTCATAGTCCAGAAGATCGGCGCTGAGGTTGACGGATGTCAATCGGTCGGCGAGGCGTTCCCACTTTCCGTCCCGGTGCTCCCGCACGACTCCGTGCCGCTTGAGCAGGGAGAATACGATTCGCGTCTTCCGCAGCGGGACCCCGGTCTGCTCGGAGATGTCCGAGCCGGCGACCGGCTGGCCTTTTGGATAGTGCTCGAGCGCGATCGCGACGCGCGCGGCTTCCTCGACTTCCGGATATTTCCCGCCGAGGAAGTACGACTGGATCCGCTTGTCCTCGACGCGGTAGAGGACGGTGCACACCGCGGGCTTGCCGTCGCGGCCAGCGCGTCCCGCCTCCTGGTAGTACGCCTCGATGGAACCGGGAAAGTGGTAGTGCAGCACGAAGCGCAGGTCGTGCTTGTCTATGCCAAGCCCGAACGCGTTGGTGGCGATGATCGCCTTGAGCTTGTTCGCCATGAACAGCTCCTGCGCCTCCTTCCGGTCCGCGGCAGCCATCTTCCCATGGTAGATCGCGATGTCGTATCGCTCGCGGAACTTGTCGTGCAGCCGCTCGGCTTCCTTCACGGTGGCGACGTAGATGACGCCGACCCCCTCGCCTTCGGCCAGCGTCCGCTCCACGACCGCGTCCTTGATTCCGTCGTTGACCGTCCGCCTGACTTCGAAGCGGAGGTTGGGTCGCGCGAAGCCGGTGATCGTGACGTGCGGGTCCCTCATCCCAAGCTGGTGGATGATGTCCTTCTGCACTTCGGCGGTGGCGGTCGCGGTCAGCGCCAGGACCGGTGGACGGCCGAGCCGCCTGGCGATGTTTCCGAGCGCGAGGTAGTCGGGCCTGAAGTCGTGTCCCCACTGGCTGACGCAGTGCGCTTCGTCCACCACGAACAGGCTTATCTCGCGGCCAAGCAGGTGCTCGAAGAAGTCGCGATCCTTGAACCGCTCGGGAGTCAGGTAGAGGATGTCGCCCTCGCCTTCGCTGATCTGCCGGTGCGTCTCGCGCGACTCCGAGGTGGAGAGGTGCGAGTGCATGGCCACCGAATCGACGCCCTGCGCCAGCAGCTTGTCGTGCTGGTCCTTCATCAGGGCGATGAGCGGGGTGACGACTATGGTGAGGCCGTGCAGCATCACGGCGCCGAGCTGGTAGATCAGCGACTTGCCACTACCTGTGGGCATGACGACGAGCACGTCGCGGCCCTCGGCAAGCGCCTTTACGGGCTCCCACTGGCCGCGGCGGAAGTCCTTGTGGCCGAACCGCTCACGGAGACACCCGACCGCGTCGGCTTTTGTAATAGTTTTCGGCATCGGGGGGTACTAAGGCAGGAAGTATTCCGCTGTAACAGAGCTCTTGGCTGTTGGCTATTGGCTGTTAGCCACTTGCGCAATTCAGAGGAGAATCGGGATGCTGATCAGGCGACCGGACGACATTCCCGCCAGCGAGATCACTGACGAGCGTCTGTACCTGAACCGGCGGTCGTTCATCGCAGCCAGCGGCCTGCTCGGCGTGGCGGCCGCGACCGGCGCGCTCCCGGGTTGCCTCAAGGCTTCGCCGTCCGAAGAACAGGGTGAAGACAAGCTGACGCCGTACAAGGACGTCACCACCTACAACAACTATTACGAGTTCGGCACGGGGAAAGACGACCCAGCCCAGAACGCGGGCTCGTTCCGCACGCGGCCGTGGAGCGTGGCGGTGGAAGGCCTCGTGAAGAAGCCCGCGGTCTACAACCTCGAGGACATTCTCCGCCCCGTGACGCAGGAGGAGCGCGTCTACCGGCTGCGCTGCGTCGAGGGTTGGTCCATGGTGATCCCGTGGCTCGGATTTCCTCTGGCCGCGCTCATCAATCGTGTCGAGCCGACGTCGCAGGCGAGGTTCGTCGAGTTTACCACGCTGATGGATCCGCGACAGATGCCGGGTCAGCGCCGTCCGGTGCTCGACTGGCCGTACACCGAAGGACTCCGGCTCGACGAAGCGATGCACCCGCTGACGATTCTCGCCACCGGGCTGTACGGCCGGCCGCTGCCGAACCAGAACGGCGCGCCGCTCCGGCTCGTGGTGCCGTGGAAGTACGGCTTCAAGAGCATCAAGGGTATCGTGAAGCTGCGGTTCACCGACCGGCAGCCGGCGACGGCGTGGAACAAGGCCGCTCCCTCGGAATACGGCTTCTACTCCAACGTGAATCCGGAAGTCGATCACCCGCGCTGGACCCAGGCGAAGGAGCGGCGGATCGGCGAGTTTCTCCGCCGCCTCACGTTGATGTTCAACGGCTACGGCGATCAGGTCGCGCGGATGTACGCTGGCATGGACCTGCGCAGGAACTACTGAGAGGATCCGGCTCTCGCGCCGAAGCAAGGTAATCAAGCCGGCCGTCTTCGCCCTCGCGCTCGTTCCGCTCGGGCTACTCGTGTGGGACGGGTTCAGCGACGGGCTCGGCGCCAATCCCATCGAGGAGATCGAGCTGCGGACCGGGCGCTGGGCGCTGCGCTTCATCGCGATCACGCTCGCGGTGACTCCGCTCCGGCGCCTCACCGGCTGGAACGAGGCGATCAAGTACCGGCGGATGCTCGGCCTGTTCGCGTTTTTCTACGCCACGCTGCACCTGTCGGCGTTCATCGGCCTCGACATGTTCTTCGACGTGGGCGACATCGTCGAGGACATCGTCAAGCATCCGTACATCACGATCGGCATGGCGACCTGGCTGCTGCTACTGCCCCTCGCCATCACGTCCACCAAAGGCTGGATCCGGCGGCTCGGCGGCAAGCGGTGGAACCGGCTGCACCGGCTCGTTTACGTCGCCGCGATTACCGGCACGATTCACTACTTGTGGGCCGTGAAGAAGGACACGTTCCTGCCGCTCGTCTATCTCACGATCATCGGAGCGCTGCTCGCGTGGCGGCTCTGGGACTGGCTCGCCAAGAGAAAGGCGCGCGTGTAAGCTGAGATCGTGCCCGACCTCACCGAGCAGCTCGAAGCATTCGCGATCACCGCGCCGGGTCTGTCGCGCATCGCCGCGCGCGAGCTCGCGGACATCGGAGTGGAAGTGGACGCGGTCGAGCCAGCGGGTGTCACGTTCAAAGGCGGACTGCGCGAGGTGTACGCCGCAAATCTGCGGCTGCGGACGGTGAGCCGCGTCATCGTGCGGCTCGCGCGCTTTCAGGCGCGCACTTTCGCGGAGCTCGAGCGGCACTCGGCGAAGGTCCCCTGGTCGCGGTTCATCGCATCCGGTCGAGCGTTCGAGCTGCGGGTGACTTCGCGGAAGTCGCGGCTGTACCACTCGGACGCCGTCGCCGAGCGGATCGAGCGCGCCGTGCGGGAGGGGACCGGCGCCGAGCTGTCGGAGAGCGATCCGTCGGAGGAACACGAAGGCGAGCGGGCGCAGCTCATCATCGTTCGCCTCGATCGGGACGAGTGCACCATCAACATGGACAGCTCGGGAGCCCTGCTGCACATGCGGGGATACCGGCGCGCTACCGCCAAGGCGCCGATGCGGGAGACGATCGCGGCGGCGATGCTGCTCGCGTGCGAGTGGCGCGCGGACCAGCCCCTGTTCGATCCGTTCTGCGGCTCGGGCACCATTCCTATAGAAGGGGCGATGCTCGCCCGGCGGATTCCCCCGGGACTGGACCGGGTGTTCGCGTTTCAGCAGTGGCCGTGGGTCGAGGCGGGATTGTGGTCGCGGATGCGACGCGACGCCGAAGCGGAGATTCTCGACGCTCCGCCGGGGCCGATTATCGGGGCGGATCGCGACGATGGCGCCATTCGCGCCGCGACCGAGAACGCCGCGCGGGCGGGAGTGGAAGGCCAGATCGAGCTTGTTGTGAGCGCGGCGTCGGAGGCCAGCGTGGACGCGGATCCGGGCTGGGTGATAACGAACCCTCCGTACGGCGTGCGCGTCGGAACGTCGCGCGAGCTGCGCAACCTGTACGCGCGCCTGGGCGCGGTCATGCGGGAGCGGTTCGGCGGATGGCGGCTCGCGTTTCTGTCCGCGGACCACGCCCTCGAAGCGCAGCTCCGCATGGAGCTGGAGATGCTGTTCAGAACGACGAATGGCGGAATTCCCGTACGCTGCATGACGTCGAAGCAAATCGCTCCTCGATAAACGCTACAAACGTATCGCACAGAAGGTAAGCCCCGGCTGGGACAGGGCTTACGCCCGCTTTCCCCGAGAGGGATGCGACCGCGCCGGTGGCTGGTTCGTCGCGGTATCACTCTTGAAGTAGAAGGCGTCGGAGTGTGCCGGAGAATGCTTCCGGCCCGATGAGGACCGGCGCTCAGCCGCGCCGCACACCAGACAATCGAGGGATTCCGTGGAAATCGGAGACGAGATCGAGATCGAGGGCGTCGCTGACGCTCCGACCGGAGCTGCGCGTACCCGCAGACGAAGCAAGGGCAAGTCGGGCAAGCGCACCGGTAACGGCAGGCAGGCCGGCAACGGAAACGGGTCGCGCCAGCTCGAGATGCGGCGGCTGCTGGCCGGACTGAAGGACATGTGCGGCGGCGACTTCAGCGTGCGTCTCCCCGACAGTGGCGATGCGATGATGAACGACATCATCAACGAGTTCAACGCCATCGCCGAGCGGAGCCAGTCGGTGACAACCGAGCTGCGCCGCGTCGCGACGACGGTCGGCAGCGAGGGGCGGATGCACGACCGCGCGTTCGTTCCGGAAGTCGAGGGCGGCTGGCGGTCCATGGTCGGCTCCGTGAACTCCCTCATCACCGATCTCGTCCAGCCCACCACAGAGGTCGCGCGCGTACTCACCGCGGTGGCCGAGGGCGATCTTAGTCAGAAGATTGTTCTGGAGATGGAGGGGAAGGCGGTCCAGGGAGAATTCCTCCGGATCGGCACCACGGTCAACACCATGGTGGATCAGCTCAGCGCCTTCGCGTCCGAAGTCACGCGCGTCGCGCGCGAGGTCGGCACCGAGGGACAGCTCGGCGGACAGGCGAACGTTCCGGGTGTGGCCGGCACGTGGAAGGACCTGACCGACAACGTGAACATGCTCGCCGGCAACCTGACGAGCCAGGTGCGGAACATCGCCGACGTCACGACGGCCGTCGCGAAGGGAGACCTGTCGCGCAAGATCACGGTGGACGTGAAGGGCGAAGTGCTCGAGCTCAAGGACACGATCAACACGATGGTGGATCAGCTCAACTCGTTCGCGTCGGAAGTCACCCGCGTCGCGCGCGAGGTGGGAACTGAAGGAGTGCTGGGCGGGCAGGCGAATGTGCCGGGCGTGGCGGGCACGTGGAAGGACCTGACGGACAACGTGAACTTCATGGCCTCGAACCTCACGGGCCAGGTGCGAAACATCGCCGACGTGACTACGGCCGTGGCGCGCGGCGACCTGTCGCGCAAGATCACCGCCGACGCGCGCGGCGAGATCCTCGAGCTGAAAAACACGATCAACACGATGGTGGACCAACTCTCGGCGTTCGCGTCCGAAGTGACGCGTGTCGCGAAGGAAGTGGGAACCGACGGGAAGCTCGGCGGCCAGGCGGAAGTCCCGGGAGTCGGTGGGACGTGGAAGGACCTGACCGACAACGTGAACACGCTCGCCGGAAACCTCACGAGCCAGGTGCGCAACATCGCCGACGTGACGACCGCCGTCGCGAAGGGTGACCTGTCGCGCAAGATCACGGTCGAAGCGCGCGGCGAGACGCTCGAGCTCAAGAACACCATCAACACGATGGTCGATCAGCTCTCGGCGTTCGCGGACGAAGTCACGCGCGTCGCGAAGGAAGTGGGCACCGAGGGCAACCTCGGTGGCCAGGCCGAAGTGCCGGGCGTCGCGGGAACGTGGAAGGACCTCACGGACAACGTGAACGCGATGGCGAACAATCTCACCGGGCAGATCCGCAACATCGCGGACGTGACGACGGCGGTCGCGAAGGGCGATCTCTCGAAGAAGATCACGGTGGACGTGCAGGGCGAGATCCTCGAGCTGAAGGACACCATCAACGACATGGTGGACTCGCTGCGGATCTTCGCGGGCGAAGTAACGCGCGTCGCGCGCGAGGTCGGCACGGAAGGACGCCTCGGTGGGCAGGCGGACGTGCCTGACGTTGCGGGCACGTGGAAGGATCTGACGGACAACGTGAACTTCATGGCCTCGAACCTCACGGGCCAGGTGCGAAACATCGCCGACGTGACGACGGCCGTAGCGCGCGGCGATTTGTCGCGCAAGATCACCGCGGAAGCGAAGGGCGAGATCCTCGAGCTAAAGAACACGATCAACACGATGGTGGATCAGCTCAGCGCGTTCGCGTCGGAAGTGACGCGCGTCGCGCGCGAGGTGGGAACGGAGGGCAAGCTGGGCGGCCAGGCGAACGTGCCCGGCGTCGCCGGCACGTGGAAGGACCTGACCGACAACGTGAACACGCTGGCCTGTAACCTCACGAGCCAGGTGCGAAACATCGCCGACGTCACGACGGCGGTCGCGAAGGGAGACTTGTCGCGCAAGATCACGGTCGAGGCGAAGGGCGAGACGCTCGAGCTGAAGGACACGATCAACACGATGGTGGACCAGCTCTCCGCGTTCGCCTCCGAGGTCACGCGAGTCGCGAAGGAAGTGGGAACCGAGGGGAACCTGGGCGGGCAGGCCGAGGTGCCGGACGTCGCGGGAACCTGGAAGGACCTCACGGACAACGTGAACGCCATGGCCTCGAACCTCACCAATCAGATCCGCAACATCGCCGACGTCACGACCGCTGTCGCGAAGGGCGACCTGTCCCGCAAGATCACGGTGGACGTGCAGGGCGAGATCCTCGAGCTGAAGAACACGATCAACACGATGGTGGATCAGCTGTCCGCGTTCGCGTCCGAGGTCACTCGTGTCGCCAAGGAAGTGGGGACCGAGGGAATCCTCGGCGGCCAGGCGCAGGTGCCGGGCGCGGCGGGCACGTGGCGCGCGCTGACGGACAACGTCAACGCGATGGCCAACAGCCTCACGCTGCAGGTGCGCGCCATCGCGGACGTGGCCACGGCAGTGACTCGCGGTGATCTCAGCCGGCAGATCACGGTGGAGGCGCAGGGCGAGCTCGACGAGCTCAAGAACAACCTCAACCAGATGATCGGCAACCTGAAGGAGACCACGGAGAAGAACACCGAGCAGGACTGGCTCAAGACAAACCTCGCGAAGTTCTCGCGAATGATGCAGGGGCAGAAGGATCTCGAGACGGTGTCGCGGCTCATCATGTCGGAGCTCACCCCGCTCGTGTCCGCGCACTACGGGGTGTTCTACCTCATGGACGACACGTCCGGCTCGCCGGTCCTGCGGCTCATCGCGAGCTACGCCTACAAGGAGCGGAAGAACGTCAGCAACGTCTTCCACATGGGCGAGGGCCTGGTGGGACAGGCCGCGCTGGAGAAGAAATCGATTCTGCTGACGAACGTGCCGGACGACTACGTCACGATCGTCTCCGGTCTCGGCGAAGCGCCGCCGCGCAACATCATCGTGCTCCCCGTCCTGTTCGAGGGCGAGGTGAAGGCGGTGATCGAGCTGGCGTCCTTCCAGCCGTTCAGCCAGATCCACCAGCTGTTCCTCGACCAGCTCACCGAGAGCGTCGGCGTCGTGATCAACATGATCGCCGCCAACATGCGCACCACCGAGCTGCTGGAGCAGTCACAGGGGCTGACGCACGAGCTGCAGAACCAGTCGGAGGAGCTCAAGCGGCAGCAGGAAGAGCTGAAGAAGACGAACACGGAGCTGGAGCAGCAGGCCAAGACGCTGCGCACGTCGGAAGAGCTGCTCAAGGACCAGCAGGAGGAGCTCCAGCAGGTGAACGAGGAACTGGAAGAAAAGGCCTCGCTGCTGGCGGAGCAGAACCGCAAGGTCGAACAGAAGAACGATGAGGTGGAAGCGGCCAGGGTGGCGCTCGAAGAAAAGGCGGACCAACTCGCGCTCAGCTCGAAGTACAAGTCGGAGTTCCTGGCGAACATGTCGCACGAGCTGCGCACGCCGCTCAACAGCCTGCTCATCCTCGCGCGGCTGCTGTCGGAGAACAAGGAGGGCAACCTGACCGAGAAGCAGGTCGAGTTCGCCAACACCATCCTGTCGTCCGGCAGCGATCTGCTCACGCTGATCAACGACGTGCTCGATCTGTCCAAGGTCGAGGCCGGCAAGATGGACATCAGCCCGGCCGAGGTACCATTGGCCGAGCTGTCCATGTTCGTCGAGCGCAACTTCCGCGAGGTGGCCGAGCAGAAGAGCCTCAAGCTGGAAACGGAGATCAAGTCGGGGCTGCCGCCCGCGATCTACACCGACGGCCAGCGGCTGCAGCAGGTGATCAAGAACCTGATAGCGAACGCGATCAAGTTCACCGAGAAGGGGAAGGTGACGTTCACCATCCGGCCGGCCGAGGCGGGCCGGCGGTACCTGTCGCCGCAGCTGCAGACGGCGAAGCAAGTCGTGGCCCTGTCGGTCTCCGACACGGGCATCGGTATTCCGCGTGACAAGCAGCGTCTGATTTTCGAGGCGTTCCAGCAGGCCGACGGCACGACCAACAGGAAGTTCGGCGGCACCGGACTGGGCCTGTCCATCAGCCGCGAGATAGCCAGAATCCTCGGCGGCGAGATCCGCGTCGAGAGTGAGGCGGGCAAGGGCAGCATGTTCACGCTCTATCTGCCCGCGATGTACCATCCCGACCCCGACGCGGACATCAACCTCGAGCGCGGCGGAGCTGAAGCTCCGGTGTGGCGCTCGCCGCGGCAGGGCGAGAGCCTCAACTACGCCGGCGGCGCTGCGTCGGCGGTGGCCGAGCCGGTCGCCGCGCCGCGGCCGGCCGGAGAGCCGCGCGAGCAGATTCCGGACGACCGCGACGAGATCACCCCGGGCGACCGCGTGGTCCTGATCATCGAGAACGATCCGACTTTCGCGAACATCCTGCTGGGGATCGCGCGCGAGCGCGGCTTCAAGGGTGTGGTGGCGCTGGACGGCGACTCGGGTCTGGAAGCGGCCGGCGACTACCGGCCGGACGCAATCACGCTCGACATCGATCTGCCGGGGGGGACCTACGGCTGGGGCGTGCTCGACCGGCTCAAGCACAATCCGGAGACGCGGCACATCCCCGTGCACATCATCTCGGGCGTCGAGCGCCGGCAGCAGGGACTCAAGGCGGGCGCGCTGGCGTACCTGGAGAAGCCGGTGAGCAAGGAATCGCTCGACGACGCATTCGGGCGGATCGCGACGTTCATCGACGAGCGGGAGAAGTCGCTGCTGATAGTCGAGGACGACGAGAACCAGCGCAACAGCATGGTTGAGCTGATTGGCGACGAGGACGTGAAGATCGTCGCCGTTGACAGCGCGGAAGCAGCGCTGGCGGAGCTGGCGAAGCAGAAGTTCGACTGCATGGTGGTGGATCTCGGGCTGCGCGACATGAGCGGGTTCGACCTGCTCGAGCGCGTGAAGCAGGATCCGGAGATGCAGGAGATGCCGATCATCATCTATACCGGCAAGGAGCTCTCGCCGGCCGAGGACACGCGGCTGCGGAAGTACGCCGAGACGATCATCGTGAAGGACGTGAAGTCACCGGAGCGGCTGCTGGACGAGACCGCCCTGTTCCTGCACCGGGTCGAAGCCAAGCTCCCCGAGCAGAAGCGCGTGATGCTCGAGCGGCTGCACAACTCGGACGCGCTCATGGCGGGCAAGCGCGTGCTGGTCGTGGACGACGACGTGCGCAACATCTTCTCGCTCACCAGCGTGTTGGAAGCGCGCGGCATGGAAGTGCGGTTCGCCGAGAACGGGAAGGACGCGATCAGGGCGCTGGAAGCGGACGCCGCCGTGGATCTGGTGCTGATGGACGTCATGATGCCGGAGATGGACGGCTACGAGACGATGTCGGCGATCCGGGAGAAGGACGAGTTCGAGACCCTGCCGATAATCGCGCTGACCGCGAAGGCGATGAAGGGCGACAGGGAGAAGTGCATCGCCGCCGGCGCGTCGGATTACATCACCAAGCCGGTGGACACGGAGCAGCTTCTTTCGCTGATGCGGGTGTGGCTGTATCGCTGACGGCGCCGGACGGCGTGGAGTCCCCGGGCGCGGCGCTCGGCAGGAACGAGCTCGAGAAGCTCGAGGTCGAGCTGCTCCTGGAGGGGGTCTTCCGCCATTACGGCTTCGATTTCCGGTCGTACGCGTATTCGTCTCTGCGCCGGCGACTGTGGAAGCGGATCGAGGCCGAAGGCCTGGGCTCGGTGAGCGCGCTGCAGGACGCCGTGCTGCACGACCCGGACGTCATGGAGCGGCTTCTGCGCGACCTGTCCGTCAACGTGACGGCGATGTACCGCGATCCGACGTTTTATGTCGCCTTTCGGGAGCAGGTGATACCGCTGCTGCGCACGTATCCCTTCATCCGCATCTGGCACGCGGGCTGCTCGACCGGGGAAGAGGTGTTCTCGATGGCTATCCTCCTCACCGAGGAGGGGCTGTACGACCGCTGCCGCATCTACGCCACGGACATCAACGACATCGTGCTGCGCCAGGCCAAGCAGCGGATCTTTCCGCTGGACCGGATGCAGGAGTACACCGACAACTACATCAAGGCCGGAGGCAAGCGGTCGTTCTCCGAGTACTACACCGCGATGTACGAGGGCGCGCTGTTCTCTCCAGCCCTCCTCAGGAACGTCGTGTTCTCGCAGCACAACCTCGTGACCGACGGCTCGTTCGCGGAGTTCAACGTCATCCTCTGCCGCAACGTCCTCATCTACTTCGACAAGTCACTGCAGGGAAAGGTGCACGGCCTCTTCTACGACAGCCTGTCCACTTTCGGCGTGCTGTGTCTCGGATCGAAGGAGTCGCTCAAGTTCTCCCGTTTCGAGCACTGCTACGAGGAGCTGAACACCCGCGAGAAGATTTATCGGAAGGTCCTGTAGCGTGTTCTTCGATCTGATCGTCGTGGGCGCTTCGTGGGGCGGGCTCGATGCCCTGACGGTCCTCGTGCGCGGGCTGCCGCCGGACTTCGCGGTGCCGGTCGTGATCGTGCAGCACCGCGGACCCGACGCCGAGAGCTTTCTCGGCGGCCTGCTGCAGCAGTGGACCGGCCGGAAGGTTCTCGAGCCGGAGGACAAGGATCCGATCGAGCCGGGCCACATCTACGTCGCGCCCGCGAGCTATCACCTGCTGGTCGAGACCGGGCATTTCTCGCTCACGATGGAGGCGCCGGTGCGGTACAGCCGGCCGTCCATAGACGTGCTGTTCGGCTCGGCATCGCACGCCTACGGCGAGAAGCTGATCGGCGTCGTGCTCACGGGCGCGAACGAGGACGGCTCGCGCGGGCTCCAGTGCGTGGAAGAGTACGGCGGCCATTGCGTGGTGCAGGACCCGGCGACCGCGGAGGTCTCGACCATGCCGGCGGCCGCGCTGAGGCGCGTTCCCCGCGCGGCCGTGGTTCCCCTGTCCGGAATCGCGGCCCACGTCGTGGACGTCACGAAGAACGGCCCGCCGGCCGAATTCACCCGAGTGACCGCGTGAGCGATTCCGACGCCAGGGTCAACATCCTCATCGTGGACGATCGCCCGGAGAATCTGCTCGCGCTCGAAGCGATCCTCGAGCCGCTGGGTGAGAATCTCGTGCGGGCGAACTCCGGCGAGGAGGCCCTGCGACAGCTGCTGCTTCGCGACTTCGCGGTGATCCTGCTCGACGTTCAGATGCCGGGCATGAACGGGCTGGAGACCGCGCAGTACATCAAGTCGCGCGAGCGGTCCGAGTCGATTCCGATCCTATTCCTCACGGCGATCAACAAGGAGGAATCGTACGTCTTCAAGGCGTACGAGGTGGGCGCCGTAGACTACCTGTTCAAGCCGTTCGACCCGGAGATTCTCCGCTCGAAGGTGGCCGTGTTCGTGGACCTCTGGCGCAAGCAGGAGCAGATCAAGAAGCAGGAGGAGCGGATCCGGCAGTCGGAGAAGCGCGAGCTCGAGCTGCAACACCGCACCACTCTGCTCGAGACCGAGGCAAGATCGGCGGAGGAGCTGGCGACCGTGAACGACGAGCTGCAGCGGCGGCAGTACGAGCTGGAGCGCGCGATCACGGCACGCAGCCGGTTCTATGCGTCCATGAGCCACGAGCTGCGCACGCCGATCAACGCCGTGCTCGGCTACAGCACCCTCATGCTGGATGGCATCTATGGCTCACTGAACGACAAGCAGCGCCAAGGGCTCGAACGCACCCACCGTGCCGCCAAGCACCTGCTCGAGCTGGTGAACGACGTGCTCGACCTCTCCAAGATCGAGGCGGGCAAGATCGAGCTCGCGATGCAGCCCGTGCAGTTTCCCAGTCTGATCGAGGACCTGTTCGTCACGGTCGCGCCTTTCGCGGCGGAGAACAAGACGGAGCTCGATCTCAGCATGGATGGTCCGCCGGTGACCATCGTGTCGGATCCGCGGCGGGTCCGGCAGGTCATGCTGAATCTCGTCTCGAACGCGATCAAGTTCGGCGGCGGCAAGCCGGTCAGGGTGGTCTGCCGCGCCACGTCCGAGGATGGTGTGCAGATCGAAGTCATTGACTCCGGCGCTGGAATCCCGGAGGAGGATCTCACGCGGATCTTCGACGAGTTCGTGCAGTTAGGGCAGTCCGCGCAGCCGGGCACGGGGCTCGGGCTCCCCATCTCCCGCCGGCTCGTCGAGCTGCTCGGCGGCAGGCTCGATCTCGAATCCAAGGTGGGCGAGGGAAGCTGCTTCCGCGTGACCCTGCCGCCGGGCGAGACGGCCACCGAGACGCCGGCCGCCGAGATGCCGGCCGAGCCGGTGCCGGAGCTGGTGGAAAGCAGCAGCCAGTCCGCTGCCTGACACGCGTCGGCGTCTGTAAACGCCGATGCCACGAGAATAGATTTCGTCATGCCTCTCCCCATGACGGGCGTCTTCAATGACGGGCTCATCGCCGAGCAGTGGGAGCGCTTTCAGCGCGATCCCGCGTCGGTTGACGAGAGCTGGCGGCAGTACTTCCGGTTTGCGCAGTCGCTCGCCGGAGCCGGCGAAGCCGGGGTTGCCGCGCCCGATCGGTCGCTTCTCCGCAAAGTCGCCGGCGCCGCGGGGCTGGTCGCGGCTATCCGCGCATTCGGGCATCTCGCCTTCCAGCGCGATCCGCTCGGCGGACAGCCCACGGGCACGCCCGAGCTCACGCCCGAGTTCCACGGAATAACCGAGGACGATCTCGCTTCGGTCCCGGGCTCCGCGCTCGGATTCCAGCAGGCCACGGCCGCCGACGTCGTCGCGCACCTTCGCCACCTGTACAGCAGCTCGATGGGGCTCGAGTTCGAGCACGTCGGCCGCGCGACCGAGCGGGAGTGGCTGCGGAACGCGGTCGAATCCGGGTCGCTTCACGAGCCGCTCACCGCGGAGGAGAAGATCGGGCTGCTCCGGCGGCTGACCGAAGTCGAGGGACTGGAGCGATTCATCGGACGGGCGTATCAAGGCTACAAGCGCTTCTCGATCGAGGGGACGGACGCGCTCGTGCCGATGCTCGACGAGGTGATCCGCCGTTCCGGGGATGCCGGCGCGCGCGAGATCGCGATGTCCATGGCGCACCGCGGGCGCATCAACGTCCTCGCGCACATCCTCGGCAAGCCGTACACGGCGATATTCGCCGAGTTCGAAGGGAAGCACGCGACGACGAACAGCGCCGACGGAACCGGCGACGTCAAATACCATCTCGGCGCGCGCGGCGAGTATCCGCTTTCGGAAGACCGGGCCGCGGCCGTGACGCTGGTGCCGAACCCGAGCCATCTCGAGTTCGTGAACCCGGTGCTGGCCGGCGTCGCGCGCGCGCTACAGCGCGTGCCGGACGAGCCGGGCAGGCACGACGAGTCCACGATCATTCCGATCTGCATTCACGGCGACGCCGCGTTCCCGGGCGAGGGCGTCGTGGCCGAGACGCTGAATCTTTCCCGGCTCCACGGGTACCGCGTGGGCGGGACGATTCACATCATCGTCAACAACCAGATCGGCTTTACGACCGACACGAAGGACGGGCGGTCCACCCGCTACGCCGGTGATCTCGCAAAGGGGTTCGAGATCCCGATCGTGCACGTCAACGCGGACGACGCGAACTCGTGCATCAGGGTCGCGCAACTCGCCGTGGCTTTCCGGACCAAGTTCGCCAAGGACTTTTTGATCAACCTCGTCGGCTACCGGCGGCACGGGCACAACGAGACCGACGAGCCGTCGTTCACGCAGCCCGTGATGTACGCGCGGATCAAGTCGCATCCCACGGCGCGACAGGTGTTGGCGTCGCGGCTCGTCGGGGAAGGGCTCCTCACCGACGAGCAGGCGGCTGCGATCGAATCCGAGGTGAACGCGAAGTTCGAGGCGGCGCACGCCGAGGCACAGGCTGACGAGGATCCGGCGGAGCAGACGAAGCTGGATCCGAACGGTGGCGCGGCGGTCGTGACGGCCGTGCGCGCGGACAAGCTGGTCGCCATGAACGAGCGGCTGCTCACGTGGCCGAAGGAG
Source organism: Gemmatimonadaceae bacterium (assembly GCA_051305945.1). Classification (GTDB taxonomy): domain Bacteria; phylum Gemmatimonadota; class Gemmatimonadetes; order Gemmatimonadales; family Gemmatimonadaceae; genus JACDCY01. The sequence goes on along the minus strand of JBPPMH010000130.1, from coordinate 1,635 downwards.
TTCAAGGTCAATCCGCGGCTGGCGAAGAATCTCGCGCGCCGGCGGGACGCATTGGGCGATGCCGGCGGAATAGACTGGGGCCACGCGGAAGCGCTCGCGTTCGCGTCCATAGTGACCGACGGTGTCTCCGTCAGATTCTCCGGCCAGGACGTGGAGCGTGGCACGTTCTCCCACCGGCAGGCGGTGCTGCACGACGCCGAGACCAACAAGACGTACGTGCCGCTGAAGAACCTGCCGGACGCGAAGGGCGCGTTCGAAATCTACAACAGCCCGCTCTCGGAGGTCGCCGTGCTCGGCTTCGAGTACGGCTTCAGCACCGCGGCGCCGGACGCGCTGGTGCTGTGGGAAGCGCAGTTCGGCGATTTCGTGAACGTGGCGCAGCCGATCATCGACCAGTTCATCGCGTCCGATCACGCGAAGTGGGGGCAGGACTCGAGCGTGGTGATGCTGCTGCCGCACGGCTACGAGGGGCAGGGTCCGGAGCACTCGAGCGCGCGGCTCGAGCGGTTTCTTCAGCTCTGCGCCGAGGGGAACATGCGCGTGGCGTACCCGTCCACGCCCGCTCAGTACTTCCACATCCTGCGGCGGCAGGCAGCTCAGATACAACGACGACCGCTGATCCTGATGCAGCCAAAGAGCCTGCTGCGGATGCCCGAGGCGGCGTCCCGACTCGCGGATTTCTCCGAGGGCGCGTTCCGCTGCGTAATCGACGATCCCGGCCGTGCCGAAGGGCGGGACCAGGTCAGGCGGCTCGTGTTCTGCACCGGAAAGATCTATTACGATTTAATCGCCAGCGGCCCGCCGCCGGAGATCGCGATCGTTCGCGTCGAAGAGCTGTATCCGTGGCCGCACGAGGACGTGACGCGCGTGGTGGACGCGTATCCCAACGTCGCGGAAGTGGTGTGGGCGCAGGAAGAGCCGAAGAACATGGGCGCATGGACGTACGTCGCGCCGTTGTTGCGGGTGTCCACGGGCGACGCTCTGATCACCCGGTATATCGGCCGCCCCGAGCGCGCGAGCCCATCGGAGGGTTACGCAGCGTCGCACGCCGCGGAGCAGAAGCGGATCGTGACGTCGGCTCTGTCGCTCGCGCAGCCCGCGCGCGGCCGCAGGAGTGCCGTGGCATCCTCGTGAGCCGGCAGCTCGCCGTCGCGGTGCTGGCGCTGGCGCTTGCGGCGCCGTCGCTCCGCGCGCAGGATTACGGCGCCGCGGCGCTCGCGCGAGCCGTGGCACTGCTCGCGCCCGAGACGCCGCGCGTCCTCTACATAGCGGCGCATCCCGACGACGAGGATCCACGTCTCATCGCGTACCTCTCGCGCGGCAGGCGCGCCGAGGTAGCGTATCTGTCGTTGACGCGTGGCGAAGGCGGGCAGAACCTAATCGGTGACGAGCTGGGGGAAGCGCTCGGCGTTCTGCGGACGCAGGAGCTCCTCGCCGCGCGCCGCATCGACGGCGCGAGGCAGTATTTCACGCGCGCGTACGATTTCGGCTACTCGAAGAGCGCGGAAGAGACGTACACGCACTGGCCGCGCGACTCGCTGCTGAACGACGTCATCCGCGTTGTGCGGTCGTTCCGCCCGCATGTAATCGTGGCGACCTTCTCGGGCACGCCGCGCGACGCGCATGGGCAACATC